>NZ_JBCLQK010000025.1:0-587 GCF_041223505.1 Adlercreutzia muris | reverse complement strand
TTCATCTGGGGCGGCCGCATTCTCGTCGGCTTCGGCGCCAGCTTCATGATCCCCTCGGTGCTGGGCCTTATCCCCTTCATCTACCACGGCAAGAACCGCGTGCTGGCCTTCGGCTGCATCGGCGCCGCCTCGGGCCTGTCGGCCTTCCTGCCGCTGTTCCTGGGCATCGTCATGCAGTTCGGTGGCTTCCGCGTCACCTACGGCGTGCTGGCCGTGTACTTCGTGCTGGTGCTCGCCCTCTCGCTCAAGCTGCCGGCTATCCAGAAGCCCGCTGAGAAGCTGAAGTTCGACGGGCTCGGCACCGGCATCGCCGCCGTGGGCCTGTTCCTGTTCCTCGTGGGCCTGTCCCGCATCTCCGCCTGGGGCCTCATCGAGCCCTTCGCCGAGTGCCCC
Organism: Adlercreutzia muris; assembly: GCF_041223505.1. Taxonomy (NCBI): domain Bacteria; kingdom Bacillati; phylum Actinomycetota; class Coriobacteriia; order Eggerthellales; family Eggerthellaceae; genus Adlercreutzia; species Adlercreutzia muris. Next base: position 194 of record NZ_JBCLQK010000025.1, on the reverse strand, counting down.
TTCACCATCTTCGGCATCTCGCCGGCCCTGCCCATGGCGGTGCTCGGCCTGATCCTGCTGGTCATCCTGGTGCCGGTGGAAAAGCGCGTGGAGGAGAAGAACGGCATCGCGCTTCTGCCCCAGTCCTTCCTGAAGACCCCCCAGGTGCGCGCCGGCCTCGTGGCGAGCGCCATCACCTTCTTCTTCATGGGCGT
>NZ_JBCLQK010000024.1:0-1456 GCF_041223505.1 Adlercreutzia muris | reverse complement strand
GATCGTGTGCCCAATGTTGGTGTAACGGTCGTTTCCCCTGATGCATGAGGAACGGCCATCGCCTAGAATCTTCAATTGACTAGATTGACGGATTCAGCAGAAAGGCGACAGCCGCATATGGACAGTTTAGAGCACGGCACGGCCGCCATGGCCGAGATTCCCAGATTCGACGACGGCATGGTCAACATCCAGGAGCTGATTCGGATAATGGCCGAGTCGCTCGTCAACGAGATCATGGACGCGCAGGCCGAGGACGCCTGCGCCGACGGCAACCAGAGAAACGGCTACCGCGAGCGCACGCTCGTCACCAGTGTGGGCGCCATAAACCTTCGCATCCCCAAGCTGCGCCGCGGCAGCTACTTCCCGGAGGACCTGCTCGTGCGCTACTCGAGGGTCGACCGGGCGGTGATCGCGGCGGTGTCCGAGATGGTGACCAACGGCGTGTCCACGAGGAAGGTGGAGCGGGTGGCCGCGTCCCTGGGGATAGACCGCATGAGCGCATCCCAGGTATCCCGCATCTGCGAGTCGCTGGACGAAATCGTGGCCGACCTGCAGGGCCGCGACCTGTCCGACGTGGCCTTTCCCTATGTTTGGGTGGACGCCACCTACGTCAAGTGCCGGGACGGCGGACATGTGTCGTCGTGCGCGCTCGTCACGGCCATCGGCGCGGGATCCGACGGCTACCGCCGGCTGCTCGGCCTCGACGCCATCGACACCGAGTCGCACGCGGGCTGGCTCGCCTTCCTGCGCTCTTTGCGCGAGCGCGGGGTCGGGGGCGTCCTCTGCGTCACGTCCGACGCCCACGAGGGCCTGCGCCGCGCCATCGAGGAGGTGTTCCCGGGAGCAGCGTGGCAGCGCTGCGTCGCGCACCTCATGCGCAACGCCGCCTCCTGCGCGCCCACGCGGCAGAAGAGGGCCGCGGTGCTGGCCATCCTGCACGCCGTCTTCGACGAGCGGGACCCGGCGCTGGTGCGCGAGCTGTACCACCTGGCCTGCGGGGAGATGGCCGGTATCTGCCCCAGGGCGGCAGATCTGCTGGAGGACGCCGAGGCCGACGCCCTGGCCTACCTCGACTTCCCGTACGCCCATCATCGCAGGCTGCGCACCAACAACGTGCAGGAGCGCGCCAACCGCGAGATCAAGCGCCGCAGCCGGGTGGTGCAGGTCTTCCCGTCCAGGAGGTCGCTGATACGGATGCTGGGCGCCGTGCTCTCCGAGATGGACGAGGACTGGGCGTCCAGGAGATGGTTCACGGAGGAGTCGATAGCGCTGGCGACATCGCCATCGAAGGCGCCGCTGCCGGCGCCGTCCTACGACGGCACTGCCGAGGAGCACGCCAGGCGCATCATGGAAGTAGTGGTTGCCGACAACCCGATCGGAAGGAGGGCGGCATAGGCGATGGGTTAGAATAGGGGCCAGGTTCTAGGCAATTACACCAACGTTCGGCACACTACCC
>NZ_JBCLQK010000023.1:0-2452 GCF_041223505.1 Adlercreutzia muris | reverse complement strand
GTGTTTTTGTCAACTAGGAACTTTTACTAGTGGCAACGAAAACTTTCATGCTGGGCACTGAAGCTTTTCAGGTCCGGCAACGGCGCGCTGTCCTCCCTGACTAGGCCCTTCTCGCCATCGGGGACGCCTCCATCCTCTTCGTCGGCCCCTCGAACACGACGAGGTGGCCGTAGTGGACTATCCTATCTATCATCGCCGCCGCCATCTGGTCATCGGCGAGGACCGAGCCCCAGCGTGAGAACTCCAGGTTGGTGGTGACGATCAGGCTGCGCCGCTCGTAGCACTTCGACACGACCTGGAACAGCAGCCTTGCGCCCTGGCGGTCTATGGGCAGGTAGCCCAGCTCGTCGAGTATCACCAGGTCGGCACGCTCGACCTCGCGGAACACCCGGTCCAGCGCCCCCGCCTCCTCGGCCCTCTGCATCCTGACCACGAGGTCGGATATGGTGGAGAACATCACGGAGAGGCCCCTGTTGCACGCCGCCGTGCCGCAGGCTATGGCCATGTGGGTCTTCCCGTTGCCCACCCCGCCGTACAGCACGAGGTTCTGCATCCTCCCCACGAACTCGCAGGACTCCACAGCCTCCCTGGCCACGCCCTCCGGCATGCGGATGCGTGACCAGTCGTAGCCCTCGAACGTCTTGGGGACGGGGAAGCGGGCGCGCTTGAGCAGCCTCTCGCGCTTGGACTTCTCCCGCCAGGCCACCTCCTCGTCGAACACCTCGCATATCAGCCGCAGGTCGCGCGTGGCGGCCTCGGAGGCGAACTTCTCCGCTGTGTGGTTCGACAGCATCACCGCGCGGAACGCCGCCCGGGCGCGCGCCTCCAGCTCCGTCCTCGCGCTCATGCGGCATCGCCGCCGAGCAGCCCGTCGTAGGCCGACAGGTCCGGCCCGACGTCCGGCGCCGTCCCCAGCCCGAAGCCGCCCATGCGCGCCAGCATCATCTCGACGTCGGGCTCGCGCACCGCACCGGTCCTGGCGAGCACCTCGTCCAACGCGGCCGCCACCTCGTCGTACGACCACGACCGGCACCACCGCTCCATGCAGGCCGCCAGGTTGGACAGGGCCCGTGCGCCCATCGCGTCGATATGGGCGGCGACGCTGCCGGGCATCGCCGCCCTCGCCGGCGAGTTGCGCCACGCGCCCGGGCGCTTGGCGAGCATCCCCAGCTGGGACGCCGGGTCGGGCGACGACGGCGCCGAGCCGAACCTCCTGGGGTGCTCGGCCAGCACCTCGCCGGCCGCATTGGCGAAGGCCACCGTCGCGGCGCCGTAGGCGACGGTCACGGTGCGGCCGGCCATGGCGTCGGAGGCGTGATAGCGGTGGCCGCCGTCGACGCTGGCGCACCCGCGCTTGTCCACGGCGGCCGAGCCGTAGCGCACGCAGGCGAAGGGCCGCTCCGGCAGCGGCAGGAGCGCCGCGCGGTCGCGCTCGAACAGCTCGCCCCACGAGGCGCCCTTCTCGTAATGGGGAGTGCCGGAGTACGCGTCGCAGCGATCGAGCAGTCGCCGGTTGAACTCCCCCAGGTCGTCGAACGCCGGCACGGGCGTGAACAGATGCCGTCTCATCCAGCCCACCTTGCGCTCGACATTGCCCTTCTCGTGGCCGGAGTTGGGGTTGGCGAACGCCGCCTCGAACCCGTAGTGGGCCCGCATTCTGGAGAAGAGCTCCGCCTCGGTCACCTTGTCGCCGCAGCGGCGCCCGGCGCCGGTGGCGTTGTCGAACACTATGCGGTGGGGGACGCCCCCGATGTGCCCGAAGGCGTCTTTGAGGCCTTGGCAGACGCACTCCGACGTCACGCCGGCGAACAGCTGGCAGAACCCCATGTTGGAGAACGGGAAGCTGAGTGCGAAGAAGTGCATGCGCGTGCGCGCGCCGCCGAGCAGCACGTCGACGTCGCCGAAGTCGGCCTGGGCCTCGCCGGGCGCCCACACCAGCTCCATATAGGCCATGTCAGAGGCCCTCATCTGCGCCTTCCTCTCACGGACGTACCTCTTCACTATGCCGTAGCCGCCCTCGTAGGGCGTCTCCGCCGTCAGCCGCTCCCAGATCCGCTTGGCAGTATGGCGCTGCTTGCGCCATACGTGCCGGTCGGCCTCCAGAATGGCGTCGACGAACGGCTTGTAGGGGTCCAGCATCGAGCCGCGCCCCGATGCCGTCGGCATTTTGGGCGAGAAGTCGTCCATGGCCAGGTACTTGCGTATCGTGGGCTGGGAGATGCCCGTCTCCCGCTGAATATCCGCGTTGGTGAGCCCCCTTCGGCTCATATCGCGTATACTCTCGATCATCGGCATGCTGATCATCCTTTCTTCCTCCTTGCCAGGTAGTTGTCAGCTACACCGACAAGGATGTACTAGCTGGTTGGCATGCCGTTGCCATTGCTGAAAATCTTCATTGCCGCGGGTGAAAGTTCTCCGTGCCCTCACTGCAAGTTCTAAATTAGCCTAAACA
>NZ_JBCLQK010000022.1:0-2607 GCF_041223505.1 Adlercreutzia muris | reverse complement strand
TGAGTAGTAACCCTCTCCGGTACCAACAATCAGCAGAATCTGGTACCGCCAGTCAGCGGGCTTGGTACCCTGGGTAAGATAAATTGGTACCGCCGCCCATCGAGCCTAGAATTCCATGTCGCGAGCCCAATCCGGGGCTCGCTTTCATGGAAAGGGGCACGATGCCTATGTCCAAGAACAAGAAAATCCTCCTGATGCTGGCCAAGGGAGGGGCCACCCAGTCGGACATCGCGGCCGCGCTTCACGTCAGCAAGCGCGACGTCTCCGCCGGCGCCAAGGTGATGCGCGAATGCGGCCTGACGTTCGACGCCGTGAGCTCGATGGACGCCGACGCGGTCGATGACATGTTCTTCGCCAAGGAGGAGCGCCGTCCGAACGACGCCTACCTGAGACCCGACATGGCGGCGCTGGTCGAGCGCAAGAAAATGAGTCGGAAGCTGCCGGTGAAGCTCTTCTGGCTCGAGTACTGCGAGCGCGCCGCGGCGGAGGGGAAGCTCGCCTACGCCTACCAGACGTTCTGCGAGATGTTCGCCGACGCCGCAGGCAAGATGGGCGCGACCAGGCACTTCTCCCACGAGCCGGGGGCCAAGTGCTTCATCGATTGGGCCGGCGACGTCGCCCACCTCACCGACAAGCTGCTGGGAACCAGGACCAAGGTCTACGTCCTGGTCGTCACGTTGCCCTTCTCGGACAAGTTCTGGGCGGAGGGCTTCTGCGACATGAGGCAGAAATCCTGGCAGGAGGGCCAGATCCACGCGTTCGAGGAGTTCGGCGGCGTTCCGCGCATGTGGGTGCCCGACAACGCCGCCACGGCGACCGATCGGGCCGCAGCCCCGCGGGTCACGCTCGTGAACAGGGAGTACGAGCGCTTCGCCGAGCACTACGGGGCGGCCGTCCTGCCCGCCCGGGTCCGTCGGCCGCGCGACAAGAGCGTGGCCGAATCGTGCGTCGACCTGGTTGAGCGCTGGATCATCGGGCCGTCCGGCGAGATGACATTCTATACCATCGACGAGTTCAACGAGTTCTGCGCGGAGAAGGTGGCATGGCTCAACTCCCGGCCGTTCTCCGCCAAGGACGGCTCGCGCGACTCGGTGTTCGAGGAGGAGCGCATGCACCTGATGCCCCTTCCCGCCGAGCGCTACGAGATGTGCGAGTGGCGCAGCGCCAAGGTGGCCCCGGACTACCACGTCACCGTCGACTACATGCACTACTCCGTCGACCACTCGCTCATCGGCGAGCAGGTCGACGTGAAGCTGACCTCGTCGTCGGTCGCGGTGATGCACGGCGGGGCGGTGGTCGCCGTGCACCCGAGGCTTCACGGCCGCAAGGGGCAGTACTCGACCAACGTCGAGCACATGCCCGAGAACCATGCCGCGCTGGACGACCCGTGGTCGCCGGAGCGGTTCGCGTCGTGGGCGAGGCGCGTCGGCCCCGAGACCGCATCGGCGATCGAGCGCGTCCTCGCCAGCCGCGCGATCGTCGAGCAGTCGTTCGTCTCCTGCCGCAACATCCTCGGGCTGTCGAAGACGTACGCGCCGGCGCTGCTCGAGCGCGCTTGTGCCAAGCTGAACGCGGCCTCGGCGCTTCCCAGCTACACCGGCCTCAAGAACGCGATCCTCGCCATCAAGTCGTCCGACGCCGAGGAGCGAGCCAAGGGGCGCCCCGTCGGGGCCGCAGGCTCCGGCGAGCTGGTGGACCGCGCCAAATCGGCGGGCCGCCTGCGCGGCGCGGACGCCTACAAGAGAGGCGGCGAGTAGGATGCTTACCGAAGAGCACTTCGAGCTGTTCAGACAGTTCAGGATAAAGGCCATGGGGGACAAGCTGCGCGAGATGGTGGAGGACGAGTCGTACGATCGGTTCACCTTCGAGGAGAAGATGGAGATGCTCATCGACGCGGAGGCCGCCGCCAGGCGGGAGCGCAAGGTGGCCAAGCTCGTCAAGGACGCGCGCTTCAAGGATCCCTCGGCATGCGTCGAGGACGTCGTCTATCTGCCCGACCGGACGCTCGCCAAGGACCGTATCAACCGCCTCGCCCGATGCGAGTGGATCGGCGAGAGCGAGGTCGTCGTGGTCATCTCGAAAACCGGCTGCGGCAAGAGCTTCGTCGTTCAGGCTCTCGGCAACGCGGCGTGCCGCAGGCTGATACCCGTGCGCTACACGCGCCTCGCCGACATCTGCGACGATTTGAACCGGGCCCGCGCCGCCAAGGACGGCAGCTACTTCGAGAAGATGGACGCCTACAAGTCCGTCGCGCTCCTGTTGGTCGACGACTTCATGACGACGCCGATATCGACGCAGAACTCGGTCGACCTGTTCGAGATCATGGAGGCGCGCGAGGGCCGCCGCGCGACCGTCATCGCCTCGCAGCTCGAGCCGAACGAGTGGTACCTGCGCATCGAGGGCGAGCTGATGGCGGACTCGATCCTCAACCGCATCGCAACCGGTGCCCGCTACATAGATCTCGAGGGGCCGAACATGCGAGAGTACTTCGCCAAGAAGAGGCGCGCTGATTAGCGGTACCGAGACAGCCTACTCGCGGTACCGCCTTTTGCTGATCGCCGGTACCAAGCCAGGTGATCGATGGTACCGCGAGAGGTTACTACTCAG
>NZ_JBCLQK010000021.1:0-5293 GCF_041223505.1 Adlercreutzia muris | reverse complement strand
GGGGGCGATGGGAAAGCGCCCCCTGCGAGCGGAACGACCTGTCCTCCCGCGGCCTCGCGCCGCAGTACTTTCGGCGAGGTGGGGCTTAACTGCCGAGTTCGGAATGGGATCGGGTGATCCCCCACTCCATGGTTCCGCTCGCGGGAGGCGCTCCCGCGCAGCTCTGTATGAGCCGCTGCCGGGGGGCGGGGCGGTGCCCGCGCCACCCTGGCGGCCGCATGCGCGCGACGGATCACGATCGGCGACGTGTCTCTACGAAGACGTGCGAAGAAGAGCTCGGGCTATTAGTAGCGCTCGCCTGAGCAGGTCGCCCTGCTTGCAGCTGCGCCCTATCGACCTCGTGGTCTACGAGGGCCCTTACCGGAGAGGGAGCTCATCTCGGAGGCGGCTTCCCACTTAGATGCCTTCAGCGGTTATCCGTGCCGGACGTAGCTAGGCGGCGGTGCCGTTGGTCGACAACCGCGTCACCAGAGGTCCGTCCACCCCGGTCCTCTCGTACTAGGGGCAGATCTCCTCAACTCCCTTGCGCCCGCGGAGGATAGGGACCGAACTGTCTCACGACGTTCTGAACCCAGCTCGCGTACCGCTTTAAACGGCGAACAGCCGTACCCTTGGGACCGACTTCAGCCCCAGGATGCGATGAGCCGACATCGAGGTGCCAAACCTTGCCGTCGATGTGGACTCTTGGGCAAGATCAGCCTGTTATCCCCGGAGTACCTTTTATCCGTTGAGCGACGGCCATTCCACTCTGGGCCGCCGGATCACTAGAACCTGCTTTCGCACCTGCTCGGCGTGTCTGCCTCGCAGTCAGGCCCGCTTACACTCTTGCGCTCTCGGGACGGTTGCCGACCGTCCTGAGCGGACCTTACGCGCGCCTCCGTTACGTTTTGGGAGGCGACCGCCCCAGTCAAACTACCCGCCTGGCACGGTCCGCGCGCCGGGTCACGGCCGCGCGTTAGGCAGCCGGCACGACGAGGGCAGTATTCCAAGGTCGCCTCCACGGGGGCTTGCGCCCCCGCTTCGCGGGCTCCTGCCTATCCTCTACACGCCGTACCAGATGCCAATGCCAAGCTGCAGTAAAGGTTCACGGGGTCTTTCCGTCCTTCCGCGGGTAGTTCGCATCTTCACGAACAGTACAATTTCACCGGGTCCACGGTTGAGACAGCGCCCAAATCGTTACGCCATTCGTGCAGGTCGGAACTTACCCGACAAGGAATTTCGCTACCTTAGGACCGTTATAGTTACGGCCGCCGTTTACCGGGGCTTGGCTTCAGGGCTTCGCTTGCGCTAACTCATCCGCGTAACCTTCCGGCACCGGGCAGGCGTCAGACCCTATACGTCGCCTTGCGGCTTTGCAGAGTCCTGTGTTTTTGATAAACAGTCGCTTGGGCCGTTTCGCTGCGGCCCCCACTAGCTCCGGACGCGAGGTCCTTCACCGGCGGGGGCGCCCCTTCTCCCGAAGTTACGGGGCCAGTATGCCGAGTTCCTTAACCGTGGTTCTCCCGATCGCCTCGGTATGTTCTACCCGCCCACCTGTGTCGGTTTTGGTACGGGCGCCGACGGCACTCCCTAGAGGTTTTTCTCGGAAGCATGGGCTCACCGGCTTCGCTCTATCGCTTCGTCTCGCGTCTCAGGCCATGTGCGCAGCTGATTTCCACGCTGCGCGCCCTACGCGCTTTCACGGGGACGTCCAGAACCCCGCCCGGCTACCCTTCTCCGTCGCCCCATCGGTAATGCCGCGCCGTCGGCGGTGCGGGAATGTCTGCCCGCTGCGCATCGGCTACGCCTCCCGGCCTCGCCTTAGCTCCCGACTGACCCTGGGGGGATTAGCCTCGCCCAGGAACCCTTAGGCTCACGGCGGCGGCGTTTCTCGCGCCGCTCTCGTTACTCATGCCAGCATTCTCACCTCCGCGCGCTCCACGGATGCTCGCGCACCCGCTTCGCCGCAGCGCGGAGAGCTCCCCTACCACTGAAAGATCAGTCCGCCGCTTCGGTGCATCGCTTAGCCCCGTGAATTGTCGGCGCATGTCCACTCGACCAGTGAGCTGTTACGCACTCTTTAAATGCATGGCTGCTTCTAAGCCAACATCCTGGTTGTCTGGGCAGACGCACATCCTTTGCCACTCAGCGATGACTTGGGGACCTTAGCGGGCGGTCTGGGCTGTTTCCCTCTCGAGCGCGCAGCTTAGCCCACGCCCTCTGACTCCCGGCCTGTGGACCCGCGGCATTCGGAGTTCGGCTCCCGTCGGTAGGCGGTGAGGCCCCCTCAGGGATCCGGTGGCTCTACCACCGCGGGTAAACGGCCGAGGCTAGCCCTAAAGCTATTTCGGGGAGAACGAGATATCTCCGGGTTTGATTGGCCTTTCACCCCTATCCACGGGTCATCCCCTCCGTTTTCAACCGAAGTGGGTTCGGCCCTCCACGGGGTCTTACCCCCGCTTCAGCCTGCCCATGGATAGCTCACCCGGCTTCGCGTCTGCAGCGTGCGACTCACTCGCCATCTTAAAGGCTCGCTTTCGCTGCGGCTCGTTTCAAACTTAACCTCGCCGCACACCGCAACTCGCTGGCTCATTCTACAAAAGGCACGCCGTCACAGCGCAAGGCTGCTCCGACTGCTTGTGGGCGCACGGTTTCAGGTACTGTTTCACTCCCCTCTCGGGGTGCTTTTCACCTTTCCCTCACGGTACTGGTTCGCTATCGGTCACAGGAGAGTGTTCAGCCTTGGAGGGTGGTCCCCCCGGCTTCGGACCGGGTTTCACGTGCCCGGCCCTACTCGGGATGCGCAACTGAGGTCCGCATGGTTTCGCGTACGGGGCTCTCACCCGCTGCGGCCGGCCCTTCCATGCCGTTCCGCTACCATGTGGATTTGTAACCTCACGCGGGAGGGCAGCTCCCGCACGTGCGTCCCGCAACCCCCGGGCGGCAACGCCTGCCGCTTACACGCGCCCGGGTTTGGGCTGGTGCGCTTTCGCTCGCCGCTACTCGCGCAATCTCGGTTGATTTCTCTTCCTCGGGGTACTTAGATGTTTCAGTTCCCCCGGTTGCCTCCCTCATCCCTATTTGATTCGGGATGGGGTACCTGGGCATGGCCCCAGGTGGGTTCCCCCATTCGGAGACCTGCGGATCAAGGTGTGTTTGCCACTCCCCGCAGATTATCGCAGCTTGCCGCGTCCTTCGTCGACTTCCTGTGCCAAGGCATCCGCCGTGCGCCCTTGGTATCTTCTTCCGATCTCAAGGTCGCATGGGGGGCCAAAGGGTAGGAAGGCCCCCCACGGTATCGTCCATTGGATTGTTGAGAATTTCTCTATCCGTCGTATAACATACGTTCGCGATCGTGATGAATCGTCTTGTCCATGATGCGAACACCCATCGAACACTCTAAAGCAGAGCTTCAGGAATTGATGTTGGTGTTGATCATGATCGTGACAATGTATCTCGTCACGCGCTATGCAGCTGTCAAGGTGCGCGGGGGCCGCTCTCGCGGAGCCCTCGCAGCCGGATGCTGAGAGATGGGACGGGCTCTAGGTCTCTCCCTAGAAAGGAGGTGATCCAGCCGCACCTTCCGGTACGGCTACCTTGTTACGACTTCACCCCCCTTACCCTCCACACCTTCGACGCCTCCGCCCCCAGGGGGTTCGGCCGGCGGCTTCGGGTGCAGACGACTCGGGTGGTGTGACGGGCGGTGTGTACAAGGCCCGGGAACGTATTCACCGCGGCGTGCTGATCCGCGATTACTAGCAACTCCGGCTTCACGCAGGCGGGTTGCAGCCTGCGATCCGAACTGGGACCGGCTTTCCGGGATCCGCTCCCCCTCGCGGGGTGGCAACCCTCTGTACCGGCCATTGTAGCACGTGTGCAGCCCAGGGCATAAGGGGCATGATGACTTGACGTCGTCCCCACCTTCCTCCGGCTTGACGCCGGCAGTCCCCCGCGAGTCCCCAACTGAATGCTGGCAACACGGGGCGGGGGTTGCGCTCGTTGCGGGACTTAACCCAACATCTCACGACACGAGCTGACGACAGCCATGCACCACCTGCGCCGACTCCTCTCGGCCACCGGGTCTCCCCGGCTTCATCGGCATGTCAAGCCCTGGTAAGGTTCTTCGCGTTGCTTCGAATTAAGCCACATGCTCCGCTGCTTGTGCGGGCCCCCGTCAATTCCTTTGAGTTTTAGCCTTGCGGCCGTACTCCCCAGGCGGGGCGCTTAATGCGTTGGCTGCGGCACGGAGGGATCGTCCCCCCACACCTAGCGCCCATCGTTTACGGCTGGGACTACCAGGGTATCTAATCCTGTTCGCTCCCCCAGCTTTCGCGCCTCAGCGTCAGTGACGGCCCAGAGAGCTGCCTTCGCCATCGGTGTTCTTCCCGATATCTGCGCATTCCACCGCTACACCGGGAATTCCGCTCTCCTCTACCGCACTCGAGCCGCCCAGTCCGGGACCCGGCCCGGGGTTGAGCCCCGGGGTTAGAGGTCCCGCTTAGGCGGCCGCCTACGCGCGCTTTACGCCCAATGAATCCGGATAACGCTCGCCCCCTACGTATTACCGCGGCTGCTGGCACGTAGTTAGCCGGAGCTTCTTCTGCAGGTACCGTCTTGGATCTTCCCTGCTGAAAGCGGTTTACAACCCGAGGGCCTTCGTCCCGCACGCGGCGTTGCTGCGTCAGGGTTTCCCCCATTGCGCAAAATTCCCCACTGCTGCCTCCCGTAGGAGTCTGGGCCGTATCTCAGTCCCAATGTGGCCGGTCGACCTCTCAGTCCGGCTACCCATCGCGGGCACGGTGGGCCGTTACCCCGCCGTCTACCTAATGGGCCGCGACCCCATCCCGCGCCGTCTCGGCTTTCCCGGCAGGGCCATGGGGCCCTCCCGGAGTATCCGGTATTAGCCGCCGTTTCCAGCGGTTGTCCCGGAGCGCGGGGCAGGTTGGTCACGTGTTACTCACCCGTTCGCCACTCTATGTCCGCCCGAGGGCGGTTTAATCGTTCGACTTGCATGTGTTAAGCACGCCGCCAGCGTTCATCCTGAGCCAGGATCAAACTCTCCGTTCAAAGCGCGGCCCGAGGGCCGCGACAGATCGTGTGAGTTTCGATTCTGTTAAAACTCTCCGTCGGGGCATGCGCCCCTGACAGGGAAATTGGTAAAGCTTCTCGCTTCGAATGTCCGTCTGACGCCCGAGAACTCGTCTCGGGCTCCATCCTCAGTATCCGGTTGTCAAGGTTCCGCGGGCCTCGCCCGCCGCCGTCTCTCGCGAGCGGCGCAAGGAAGTACTTTACAGGTCGGCTCCGGTCTTGTCAA
>NZ_JBCLQK010000020.1:0-7416 GCF_041223505.1 Adlercreutzia muris | reverse complement strand
AAGGGGATAAGGCCCAGCACCGAGGGGATCATGAAGCTGGCGCCGAAGCCGACGAGAATGCGGCCGCCCCAGATGAAGACGGTCATGTTCGGCGACAGCGCCATGACCAGCTCGCCCGCGGCGCACAGAATGGCGCCCAGGCGGAAGTTAGTGCGCCAGCCGATGATGGTGCCCACCAGACCGCCCGCCACCATGAAGGCGCCGGCCATGAGCGAGTACACCATGTTCGCCAGCTGGATATCGGGGGTGGTGGCGCCCAGCACGTCGACCAGCTGCTGGTTGGCGAGGCCGAGCGCGCCGTTGTCGCCCGAGGTTCCCATCTGCGCCAGAATCAGCACGATAATGGGCAGTACCAGGAACTTCTCGACACCTCCCTCGGGATGTGCCGCTTTTGTCTTCGCCATTGTTCCTCCTTAAAACTTGGATGGGATGCCTACACCGAAGAGGGTAGTCTCGCAAGGGCCCTCCGTAACTCGGCGGCGATCATTGTAGGGAGATTGCTCCCTTTCCGAATGGGAAACGTTTTCCGCAGCAACGGAAATGGTTTATGCGCAGAAAGGGAACACCGGTTCCTATAATGCTCCCCGTCACATCGCCGCGTCCCTGCGGGACCGGCCGCGCGGAGGAAGCCGCGGGCTCGTCGTAAAGCCCCGCTCCGCGCCGAGAGCATCGCAAGAAGAAAGGAACGCTCACCTATGGCAAAGTCCCCCAAGGCCCCCCTGTCCTTCACGTCCTACGCGCTGAACAAGTGCCTCATCGGCTACGGCGTGGTGAACGGCATCATCAACGCCGCCATCTTCGCCGGCCTGCACGCCGCCGCCGAGGGCGCCACCTTCGACATGGCCGCCGTCGTGTCCGATCTGTCCTTCACCGGTCTTCTGCTGGGCATGCTGCTGTTCGCCTGCGTGGTGCCGCTCACCCGCATGGACCTGCGCAAGAACGTCTTCAAGCTGCCGGCCGGCGGCGCGGGCGCCTTCCCGCTCGTGTCCGGCTCCTACGCCGTGTCTATCCTCGTGGTGGGTGCTCTGGCCTGCGTGTTCATGACCGGCATCGGCGCCCTGCTCTCCCTGGCGCTGCCCGCCGGCGGTGCCACGGTCACTGGCATGATGATCCTGAAGGGCCTCGTGTGCGCCTGCGGCGGCGCAGTGGCCGGCTACTTCACCATCAGCTTCGTGGTGCGCGGCCAGCAGAGGGCCGATGCCGTGGCCGAGGCCATGGCTGCCAAGACCGCCGAGATCAGCGCCTAAGGCACCGGCTGCATTGCGCCTGTCGTCGCCGGTGGCACGGTCGGGCGGCTTTCCGGCGGTCACACCGCACAAAAGAGTCTTCGGAAAGAGAGAACCCGCGGGCAGTCCCCGTGGGTTCTCTCTTTTCCCGTCTCGTGGGGCGCGGGGGAGATCACCTCCCGGCGGCCGTCTCCACGAGGTGGCGCGTGCCGATGAGGCTGAGGGCCATGACGGCACCAAGCAGGCCGAAGGTAAGGCGCAGGGCGTCGGCCTGGGCTTGGCTGTGGATAGCGGCGAGCGCGGCGCCGTCGGCGGGGGCGGCTCCCCACGTCGCCGCCAGCTCGGCGAAGGCCTCGGGGCCCATGAGGGTGCTGCCCTGCTCGGCGGCGGTGCGCACCAGGTCGCCGGCTATCGACGCCTCGGCGGCGCCGCTCGCGAACAGCGTTGCCATGGCGAGCAGCAGGCAGGTGCCGCCCACGGCGGTGCCGAGGGCCAGGCCGATGTTGCGGGCGGCCCCCTGGATGCCCCCGGACTGCTCGGCGTCGCGGCCGCGCACGGCCGAGGCCACGGCGTTGTTGGCCTGGGAGTTGACGGCCCCCACGCCGATGCCGCCCAGCATTGTGCCGGCGAACAGGGCGGCATCGACTGCGTCCTGCTCCACGCCGAGGGCCATGAGGAGGCAGGCGGCGACAATGGCGGCAAGGCCGATGCGGATGATGAGGCGCGACGAGAGGCGCGGTGCCAGCTTCGGCAGAAACGTCGCCAGGCAGAACATGGGGATGCCCGACAGCAGCGACAGCATGCCGCTTTGCATGGCGGAGAAGCCGGCCACGAGCATCAGGTAGGGAGTGATGAGGATTCCCTGGGCGCCCATGAAGAAGAACGGCATCGCCACGGCGAGAAGTCCCGAGCGCACCGCCGACGAGGCGAGGTAGGATCGCGGGATGAGGGCCCCGCCGGCTGCCTCGGCCGCCCGCTCGATGGGAATGAGAAGGGCGAGCAGCAACAGCCCTGCTGCCATGAGGGGCAGCGCCGGCGAGAGGCCCGCCACGGTGAAGGGGCAGCCGGCCATGGGGAAGACCACGCCCCAGGTGGACAGCCGCGAGGTGCCGAGCAGGAAGAGGGTGAGGCCCGCGGCGGCAACGGCCATGCCGGCGACGTCGAAGCGCTTGCGCCCCGCCTGCGGGGCACTTGCGGGCAGCAGCGCGGTTGTTCCCAGAACGAGGGCGAAATAGGCGGCCAGCACGGCGAAGGTGACGCGGAAGCCCGCGGCGTCCATGATGGCGCCTAAGACGATGGGGGAGAGGGTGGACAGGGCCGCCGCGCCGGCAATGGCCCCGAAGGCCACCGCGCGCCGCCTCCCCTCGTAGAGGGCCGCCACCAGTCCGAGCACCGAGGGGGTCACCAGGCACGCCCCGACCCCCATGAGCACCCGGCCGCCCCAGGTGAGCACTGCGATGTGAAAAGCGCAGGCTGCCACGACCTCGCCCAGGACGGCCAGGGCCAGCCCGATGCGCATGGTGCGCCGCAGCCCGATGGTGACGCCGATGAGGCCGCCGGCGATCATGAAGGCCCCGGCGATGAGGGAGAAGACCGTGGTGGCCATCTGGATGTCGCCCAGGGTGGCGCCGAGCTCGGCGGTGAGGCTGCCCACGGCGATGTTCATGGCGGCGTTGTCGCTGGAGGTGCCGATCTGAGCCAAGACGAGCACGGCCAGGGGCGCCCAGCTCCCCGTGCCCGGCTCGCGCCCGCCGGCCCCCTCGCTGCGGCGGCGCGCGGTTGCGCGAGACGTTTCTGCGGCGGGGTTCGTGGACGTCATAGGGCCCTCCAAACTGATGGCGCGAACACGGGAAACTGAGGGGATTGTAGGTCTGTCCCGGTCGGCGGCGGGGCACATCTCTTGCCGCAGATGCGGTAAAAACAGTGGTACGCAGGGGGTTTGCCGTAACTGCGGCAATTTGTCTGGCCTCTGCGGCCCGTGCGGCCAAGGGGAATTCAGTACACTATTGCCGAGTGAATCGCTCAGCTTATTCCCGGGACCACGAGGGGGAGTCCATGAACGCCAGACAGGGATCGTTGCTCCGCGCGCTGCTCAACGAGGCCGAGTACAAGACCTGCGCCTGGTACGCCCATCTGCTCGGCTGCTCCGAGAAGACGGTGCGCACGGACGTGAAGGCCATCGACGGGTTCCTCCGCCACGAGGGCTTCGCGTCCTGTGTCTCGCGGCGGCGAGGGTCGGGGCTGCGCCTCGTGCTGGCCGCCCATGAGGCGAACCGCCTCTCGCGTCTGCTCGACGAGAGCGAGGCTGCCATGCATCCGCGCTTCGAGCGCCTCTGCCGGGAGTTGGTGGTGCTCACCTGCACGCCGGGACCCCATACCGTGGAATCCCTCACGCGGGCGGTCTTCACGAACAAGCAGCAGATGCAGAGCGATCTGCACTGGTGGCAGCGGGTGCTCGTGGGCCGGGGGCTGGCGGTGCGCACCGGCCGGCGCATCGAGTTCGTCGGGGCCGAGTGGACTCAGCGGGGCTTTCTCATGTCGGTGCTGTTCTCCTTCCCGCCCCAGGCCGTGCGCCGCCGCATCGAGCCGCTGCTCTTGGACGCGGCCTCCGGCTGCGACCAGCGGTTCTTCGATCGCTGCATCGAGGAGGTCCAGGACAACCTCGGCTTCGCCCTCTCCAGCAACGCCCGCTGGCAGCTCGGCGTCTACCTGCGCATCATGGTGGCGCGCATCCAAATGGGCCACGTCATCGCCGACCGGCCCCTTACCGGCGAGCTGTCCGGGTTCTTCGCGAGCCTGGGGAATCGCCTCTCGCGCCACTTCGGTATCGCGGTGAACGAGGCCGAGATGGGCCTGCTCCAAGATATGGCGAACTGCTGCACGTGGCAGTGGAGCGCCGAGCTTATGGAGCGCTACGAGCCCAACGACCGAGCCCGGGCCATGGCTGCCGACATCGCCGCCGCCTGCGAGGCCGCCTTCGGGGAGCCGGTGCCCGCCTCCCTCATTCGTCCGCTGGGCATTCTCGTGGAGAGCGGGTTGACCCGGCGCGCTTGCGGGCTGGTGGTGCAGAACCCCAACGAGCTGGCCGTGAAATACGATTCCATGGACGGCATGTGCCTGCTGTCCTCGGTGCTGTGCGAGGTGCCCGCGCTCGTGGAGGCGCGACTGCACACGTCGGACTACACGCGCTTGGTGCTGGTGCTGGTCGAGTACTTGGAGCGGGTGGGGAGCCTGCGGCACTACCGCGTGGGACTGGTGGTGAACAGCGGCATCGACTTGGCCCTGTGGGGCCTCTACCGCATCGAGAAGCTGTCGAGCCGCGTGCAGGTGGTGGACGTCATCGCTGAGAACGAGGTGCTCTCGGCCTGCGCGAGACCCTCCTCGCCCTTGCTCGATCGCTTCGACTTCCTCGTGTCCTTCGAGCCTCTGCCCGTGGATTTTCCCAGCGTGACCATATCGAGCCTCGTGGACGAGCGCGATTTGGAGCGCATCGTGGAGGCCATTCCCCTGTGGCGCCGCGGCCGCGAGGCGCAGGTGCCCTGCGAGCGGGTGCGCCTTACGGTGCCCGCGACCCCGAGCGCTCTGCTACCGACGGTCCATCGCGATCTGGTCGCGAGCGGCGCGGTGTCCCTCGGCCTCGAGCGCTTCCGGTGGCTCGTGCGCACGTTGGGCTTCATCCGCAAGCGCAGCCTCGTGCTCGCCTGGTGCGGCGAGGGGGTCGAGCGCACCGCGGTGCACCTCTACGACTTGGACGGGGGACCGCAGCTGGCGGGAAAGCGCTGCGCCCAGGTGGCGCTGCTGCTCGTTCACCCCGACGATCGAGGGGATCTGACGCCGCTGACGGAGCGCTTCAAGCGTCTCTTGGAGTCCCAGGGCGCCGATGGGACGGAAGCGGCCGAGGACGATTTCTTCCCCGGCTTTCCCGAGCTGCGGGGCGCGTTCTAGGGAAGGAAACGGCCGGCCGCCCCTTCAGGGGAGCAGCCGGCCGCAGGAATGGGGCGGAGGGGTTCTTATGCCTCGTCGCGCCGGTAGATCACCTCGCCCTCCTTGATGGTGGCGAGCACCTTGATGTCGCGGATCTCGCGCGGGTCCACGGCGAGCGGGTTGCGGTCGAGCACCACGAGGTCGGCCAGCTTGCCCGCCTCCAGGGTGCCCTTCAGGTCCTCCTCGCCGTACTGGTAGGCGCCGTTGAAGGTGATGGCGCGCATGGCCTGATACGGCGTCACCTTCTGGTCCTCGTCCAGCTGCGCGCCGGCCTTGGTGACGCGGTTCACGGCGCACCAGGCGGCCTCCAACAGGTTCGGGCGCAGCACCGGGGTGTCGGTGTGCAGGGTGAAGGGCAGACCCGCCCGCGCCGCGTCGCCGCAGGCGCTCACGCGGCCGCCGCGCACCGGGCCGAAGTTGCGCAGGTGGGCGTCGCCCCAGTACCAGATGTGGGAGGAGAAGATGGAGGGGATCATGCCGATTTCGGCCATCTTCTCGTACTGGTCGGTCCGGGCGGTCTGGCAGTGGATCATCACCGGGCGCAGGCCCATCTTGTTCGGGTTGTCCGAGGCGTCCCGCGCCGCCTCGTAGACGCGCAGCAGCTGGTCGGCGGCCGCGTCGCCGTTGGTGTGGCAGAGCAGCTGGTGGTTCGAGTCGATGGCCAGCCTCGCGAAGGCGGCGGCGTCATCGTCGGTCATGGTGCCGTAGGCCACCCAGTCCCTCTCGCCGTCGGGGCCTTCCACATAGGGCTCGGTCATCCAGGCGGTCAGGCCCTGGGGCGAGCCGTCCAGGAACATCTTCAGGCCGCCGAAGCGGAAGTGGCCGGTGTACCCCTGGCTGTCGAACTCGGCGTTGGCGGCCAGGGTGGCCATGACGTCGGTGCCCCACATGGGGTAGGCCACGATGTCCATCTGCAAGAGGCCGGCCTTCGCCAGGCCCGCCAGGACGGCGGCCATGTCCGGGGCGGTGGCGCCGTCCTGGCAGGTGGTCACGCCGTGCTCCAGGTATATGCGCTGCATGTCGCCGATCATGGCGTTGAAGTCCAGGCCGAGCCGGGGCGTGGTCACCGCGTAGAAGGGGTTCATGGCCGCCGGCTCCTCGGCGTAGCCGTCCAAGTCGCCGGTGCCGTCCATGCGCCCGTAGCGGCCGCCCTCCGGGTCGGGGGTGGCGGGCGTGATGCCGGCCAGCTCCAGCAGGCGGTCGTTGGCCACGCCCATGTGGTTCGACACGTGGGTGATGAGCACGGGGATGTCGGTGGACACTGCGTTGAGCACCGACTTGTCGGGGTGGCGCTGCTCGACCAGGTTGTTCTGGTCGTAGCCGTTGCCCATGATGACGCCGTCGGGCCCGATGCGGCGCTTGGCGGCGAACTCCCTCAGCGTATCGGTGATCTCGGCGAAGGAGGTGCACTCGGACAGGTCGGCGAACAGCAGGTACTGCAGCGAGCCGGTGAAGTGGCTGTGGGGGTCGATGAGGCCGGGCAGCACGGCGGCGCCGCCCAGGTCCACCTCCTCGGCGCCCCCGGCGCGCTCGCGGGCCTCCTCCAGGGGGCCGACGAAGGCGATGCGGCCCTCGTCGTCGACGAGCAGGGCGTCGGCGCGGGCGTCCTCGTCGGTGAGGGGAACGAACGTTGCGTTGCAGAACAGCTTGCCCATAGGTCTTCCTTTCGTGGTCGGTTCCGGTCTTAGATGCAAGAAGCGGGTGGGCGTTCGTCCCACCCGCTTCGTCTTGCCAGGTTTGATAGATGTCCTCGCCCAAGCGGCGGGTGCGGTCGCTACATCTCGCGATCCACCACGGGCTCGAAGGGCTGCTCGCCGGCGGGCAGCGGCTCAGACGGGGCGCCGCCTTCCTCGTCCTTACGGAAGATGGTGATCCAGCGGGTGGTGAGCAGGCCGAGGAGAATGATGACGGCCGACACCACGTAGGCGGTGATGGTGGACTGGATGCGGGCATCCGAGTTCAGCTTCACCAGCTCCGCCTTCTCGGCATCGTCCATGGGGATGTCGGCGATGGTGGCCTCGAACTGGGCGTCGCCCATGAGGGTGATGTTGCGCTCGGCCACGGCGGCGCGCACCTCGGGGGTGATGGTCGGATTGTCGGCCATGGCGTTGTCGATGTTCACGGTGATGCCGAACAGGAGCACCGCGCCGATGGCGGCCACGCCGATGGCCTGGCCCACGTTGCGCATGGTGGTCTGGATGCCGCC
>NZ_JBCLQK010000019.1:0-16226 GCF_041223505.1 Adlercreutzia muris | reverse complement strand
GCCATTGCTGAAAATCTTCATTGCCGCGGGTGAAAGTTCTCCGTGCCCTCACTGCAAGTTCTAAATTAGCCTAAACAGCTCGCGGCCGAAAAGGCCGCGACCGTCCCCGCTGCCCCGACCGCGCCCGACGGCCCTGCCCGCACCGCCGCGTCGGCCGCGGCGGCCACATCGGGTGCCGCACCCGCCGAAGCCGCATCACCCGCCATCCCCACGGGGCGCGCGATGTGGGTCATGATGGCGCTCATGCTGGGCAGCAACCTTCTGGCCTCGTTCAACCAATCGCTCATGAACATCGCGCTCGATGCCACGGCCACCCAGTTCCATATCAGCCTGTCGCAGGCCAACTGGCTCGTGCTCGGGTTCACCATCGTGGCGGCGACGGTCATCACCATGGCCGCGTCGCTTCTGAAGCGGTTCGGCATCCGCAAGGTCATGATGTTCGGCTACGCGGCGTCCCTTGCCGGGTCGGCGCTCGGCATGCTGGCGTGGAACTTCCCCGCCATGCTGGCCGCGCGCCTCATCCAGGCGCTCACGGTGGGACTGTTCTTCCCCGTGGTCACGAGCGTCATCCTCACGCTGGCGCCGAAAGGCAAAAGTGCCACCATGCTCGCCATCAACAGCGGGGCCATCGGGGTGGGACTCGCCTTCTCCCCGCTGCTCTCGGGACTCGTGCTCACCTATGTGGGGCTGCGGGCGCTGTTCGCCATTCCGCTTGTGATGTCGGCCATCCTGCTCGGGCTCGGGTTCTTCTTCCTGCACGACATCTACGCCCGCGAGGACCGGCCCATCGACATCCTCAGCGTGGTGCTGAGCTTCGCGGGGCTTTCCGCCTTCATCTTCGGGCTGAACGAGGTGACCCGCACCGTGCTGCCGTCGGTGCTCTGCATGGCTGCCGGCGCCGTAGGGCTCGGGCTGTTCGCGTGGCGGCAGTTCGCCATTGCCCACCCACTGCTGAACCTGGCGCCGCTGCGCCACGGGCGGTTCGTGTTCGGCGAGGCGCTCATGATGCTCGGGTACATGGGATCCATCTACCTGAGCCTGCTCGTACCGCTGTACCTGGAGGGAACAGCGGGATGTACCGCCTTCGCCGCCGGCGGCCTTCTGTGCGCGCCCATCCTCTGCTACGCCGGGGCCTGCTTTCTCGGCGGACGCATCGAGGATCGGCACGGCGTGTGGCCGCTCGTACCCCTCGGGTTCCTTGTGCTGCTCGTCGGATACATTGCCGTGGAAGTCACCTCGGCGGCGATGCTCGTCGTGCCCATGATCCTCTGTGCCGGAGCCGCCTATGTGGGCGTAGGGCTTGTCTTCCCCACCTTGAAGGCGGTTGATCTGGACTCGCTGCCGCGGGCCATCTACGCCCACGGGTCGTCCATCCACTCCACCCTGGTGCAGATCGCCGGCTCGGTGGGATCGGCCCTGTTCGTGGGCATCATGTCCGCCGACACCGACCGCCTCATGGCCCAGGGCATCGCGAAGGCCCATGCCTACGCTTCCGGGTTCTCCCACACCATCTTCATCGCCATCGGCATTCTGGCCGCGGCCTTCGTGGGGGCGGTGGTGTTCGGCCGCCTTGCCCGCCGGCAGCGCCAGAAGGGTATCAAATCGCAATCAAAGTCGGCAGCGACGGCGCCTAAGGCCTAGGGCTTCGGTACCCTCGTCGGAGGCATTCGACGAGAAGGAGTTCCCCATGGATTCGACGCAACTGAGCACCGTGACCGTGGACGCCGGCCAGGAACTAGTTGTCGTGGAGCCGGCGCCCGAGCCCGAACGGCCCCTGAAGGAGAAGGTCATCATCGCGGCCGTGCTCGCAGCAGTGGCCCTCGTCTCGCTGATCGTGTTCGCGAACATCGCCTCGAACCCCGAGACCTACACCGGCATCATCGGCACCTTGGACGAGAAGAAGGGCAACGTCATGATGCTCGCCACCACCACGACCGCCGCCTCGGCCGCCATCTCGGCGCTGCCCAACGACATGGGCACGCCCATCGCCGACAAACTTGTGGACTTCAGCTCGTACTTCATGGTTATCCTCGCGGTGATCTACCTGGAGAAGTTCCTGCTGACCACGCTGGGGTTCCTCGGCTTCGGCATTCTGATACCGGTGGCCTGCGCGCTGTTCGCCGTGGCCGTGTTCCTGCGGCGGGGAACGCTCACGCGGGTGAACCTGCAGCGGCTCGGCACGAAGCTCGCGGCCTTCGGGCTCGCCCTGGCGCTCGTGGTGCCGGTGAGCGTGTGGCTGACCGACAACGTGGACGCCACCTTCGACGAGTCGCTCGCAGCCGCCAGCGCCGCCGCCCAGGAGGCCACCGAGCAGCTGGAGGAGAACACCCAGGAGCAGGCCCAGGAAGACCAGGGACTGCTCGGCGGCATCGCGAACGCCGTGCAGGAGGGGTGGAACGGCCTGACCCAGGGCGCCCAGCAGGCGCTCGACAGCCTGGGGCAGCAGCTGAACACCATGATCGACACGCTGGCGGTCATGATCGTGACGAGCTGCCTCATTCCCCTGCTCGTGCTTATCTTGTTCCTGCAGCTCGTGAAGATCATCACGGGGCTCGACTTCGGGGGCGCCACCGCCGTCATGGGCGCCGCCCGCACCAAGGGCCGCGCCGTCGCCTCTTCCCTGCGCCGCCCCACGCAGAAGGGCTAGGGCTATGGACGGCCTGGGTGCGAATCGCGCCACGTGCGCCATCTGCCCCCACGCATGCCAGCTGGCTGAGGGGCAGACGGGGCTCTGCCACGGACGCGTTGCTGTCGGCGGCCAGGTGATGGACGCCAACTACGGGCGTGCCACGCCGCCCGCCACCGTGCGCCAGCTGGCCGCCACGGCCCGCCGCTACCTCAAGCACGTCTACGTGGGAAACTGCTAGCAGCTAGGAGAGGCAGAGCTCGCGATCTTCCGCGCCTTCCATGCTTTCCACGCCTTCCGCACCCCGCGCAGCCAGTGCATCCGCCGTGCCGTGCGCCGGCTGCACGGCCCTTTCGCCCGCAGGCTCCGCAACCGCCCCGGGAACGAAGTCGTAGGGCATCTTACGGGCAACCAGGTAGAACACGGCAAGCGGGAGCACCGCGTACTGCGGGTACACGAGCACGAGCAGCAACGCGGCCGCCCGCAGCACGTAGAAGGCGACGCGCGCGGCACCGGTGCGCCGCCGCGTCTCGCACGACATGCGGTAGAACAGGCCCGCCGGCGTGCTGCCGTCGCGCCTCCAGGGCACGACCACCTCCACCACCGCGAAGGCGACGATGTAGCAAGCCACCCAGACGACGGCGTTGACGCGGTTCAGCATCGCCTCGTCGAAGACATCGCCCAAGAGCACCTTCAGGCCGACCACGACCATCAGGCGCGGCACCACCGAGCATAGGTCGATGATCATAGCGTCGGTCCACAGCGCCACCGCGCGCCGGACGAAGCCAGGACGATGGGTAACGGGCGGCAGCACCTCGGCCTCGCGCTGAGTCAGCTTCACAGCCAAATGCCCCAGCCCCCAGCCGATCGCACCGCCGAGCGTGTTGCAGATAAGGTCATCTACGTCGAAGGTCCGGTATGCGAAGGGATATACCCCGAACAGACCCGTGAGCTGGGCTGTCTCGATAAGGCAGGTGGCGGCGAAGGATAGTGCCAGGGCAAGCGGGAACCTCAGCTTCAGAAGCATCCGTGCAATGAAGCCGAGCGGCACGAAGAGCACGATGTTGAACAGAAGCTGAAGCACCGCGCGGACACCGCCCTCGGCGATGTCGTGGACGAAGTTGAGCGGGTCGAGAATGGGCGGGATGCCGTAGGTGATGCCCGGTCCCGAATCGCCTGTGGGCAGCGGATACAGCGTGAAGCACACAAGACCGGCGGCATAGAGAATGCTCGCGTACACGGCGAACACGGTCGCAAGCGGCAGCCATCCGTCGCGTCGGTACAGCCCCACCAGCACCGGCACGCTGAGCAGCAGCGACAGCAACGGCCACACCAGAACGGCCACATTGAAGCTTCCGCTGAAAGTAGCTATATACGCATTGATGACTGATCCCATAATCGAAAAGGGTACCACAAGAACAGCACGTCGCCTATCGCCAAAAACCAAGCACCCTCACTGCCCGATCAGCCTTTCACCCCTCACGCGCACTCGGCCTTGAGCCGAAGAGCATCATCGGGCTTGCAAGAAGCTGCTTTGATTTCTTTTAGCGATCTTGATTTGTTTTAGCGGCCTTGATTTCTTTTAGCATCCTTGATTTGTTTTAGCGCCCTTGAGCGGTTTGAGCGCAAGCGCCCTATGCGCCAGTCGTCGTGCCCCCGGATCACCGCATCAAATTTGTCCAAGATCTCGCCAGCTGGCCATACCGACACTGCAATCGCAGTGTCACAGCGACGCGACGAAGAAGTTGATGCCTATAACCGTGCTTCGGCATCGCGGGCGGCCTCGCAGGGAGGCGCCCGAAGCTTTCGATCTGCGGCGGAATGGGTGGAAGCCAGATCTTCCGGCAAGGTGCCAACGCTGAAACCGCACGGCACTGCCGACAACGAACTACCCGACAACTCCAACGCGAAACCGCAACGTTCCAAAGTATCCTTTGCGGGGAAATGCCGCAGATCCGGAAAACAGGCGAGCCCTTACAGCTCGACCGAGAAGACCTCCGTCTGGTTGACCAGGTCCAGCTCGAGCTGCAGCGCGGCGATCTCGTCGGCGACGGCGCGGTAGTCCGCTTCAGCCTGGGCAACATCATAGTTCGCGTACCGATACTCGATGGGTCCGTTGCTGCTACCGAAGTACCGGTCGCCCAGACGTTCCCGAGGCTGCCGTGAGGCGAGTGAATTCAGTCGGTCCTTGCGCCCTGAAAGCTGCGCGAGCAGGATAAGCGCTTCGTCGATGCTAATGCCCCGCTCGGGCAGAACCGTCTGCATGTTGAACCGGTGCAGGGCATGGCGAATGGCCCGCGCCTCGGCATCGATCTGCGCCACCTTCTCGCGCACGGCCCCGTAGTCGTAGGCGGGAGGCTCGGCCGCCTCCCCCTCCGCGAGCACGTAGGTGCTCACCTCCTGCTCGCTCCGCAGGAGCCGGTCCTTCTCGTCCTGCAACCTCCGCAGGTACTTGTTGGCGCTAGCCGATGTAAATTCCACGCGACCACCTCTTCCGCACGCCGACCATTCGATGGCCTCCACCATACCAGGCGCCAGCAGTCACATTCAACAGTCCCACAAGTCCGATTTGAGATTGATACTTTTGGGCTTGGCGGAATCGCCCGTGAATCACCGAGAGTTCTTACGAGAGGGGTAGCAAATAGATGTTCTCTCCATCTGTAGTAAGCCGGTGCGGGCGGTTATGCAGATCGTTCACCGCCTCTAAGCTTTGTTTAAACGGAAAGACATCGGGGGCTTTCACGTGCTGCAGTTCCTCCATGAGGGCGAGCGTTTGCCCCTCGTTGAAATCACCGACTCCCCTACCCGCTTCCTCAAGGGCCTCATAACGGGAGTCAGATCGCCCAGGGGTATCTGATTGATGAGAGCACCTAACCCAGCGAATACCGCAGACACGCCCCAAGCACCACCGCATCGGCCGAGGCCTTCGAGCTCTCCTCAATGGCGCTGTAGCACTCGGTGTACAGCCTGCAATGCTCGTTTCCATGATCGCTGATTTTTGCTGCTACCGCATTCAGGGTTGCTTCATCGAAGTTCTCGCTAAGCATAGGCTCCAAAAATGCTGCGAACGATCTTGCTCCGAACGTTGGCGCAGCGGACGCTTCGCAAGCCGATTAGTCGCGCCGAGAAGGTAACCATCGCTAGAATCGTTTATTGCGAAGTAAGCGATTCGCAGAGATGCGATGATCGCAATGGGTACTTTAGCAGCAATCAGACCCAAGATGTCGAGATTCGACGATGGGATGGTCAGCATCTGCGAGTTGATTCAGATAATGGCCGAGACGCTCGTAAACGAGATCTTGAACGCACAGGTCGAGGACGCCTGCACTGACGGTGTCTCAAGGAGCGAATATCGCGAGCGGAGCCTGGTCGCGAGCATCGGCGCCATCAGCCTGCGCATACCCAAACTTCGGCGCGACACCTACTTCCCAGAGTATCTGCTCGTCCACCTGCGGCTCCAGCTCCGCGATGCGCCCATCATGCTCTGCGATAGCCTTCTCCCAGTCCTTGCCGCTCACCCTCAGCCGCTCTTGCATCGCTTGCTGCTGCGCCCGTTGTTCTGCGCAGCTTGCGGCTCTTCTTGCATCTTTGCGCCACGCACATCACCTGTCATGTCGGCCTGCCCTTCTATGACTGGCCGACACAAACAGATCAGCCCTTTAACCCGCTGCAAGGCTAAGAGGCCGTCGCAAAGTGACTATGTGATCCAAAGCTACACGAAGAACTCTGTGATGAGCTCGCTGATAACGGGAAACAGGGTAGTTCCAAGTGTGGTTGCGCTCTTAACGATGGAGGCAGTGTTCTCCAAGGCGTCCGCGAACCTCTCTACGTTGCCCTCCTTCGCCGCCTCGCCCATGTCGACAACCGCTGCTTCGGCGCTCCGCTTCACGTCGTCATCAGCATCACTCGCGCGTATCGCCTCGACAGTCACCTCGATGGTGATTGGTTCGGTCTTGGCCGTCACATTGGCAACACTCCCGACGTTGGTGTTGTTGAAGATTGGGCTGTTGGTGATGCTGATGCTCATCTCGCTCTCCTCGTCCATGAAGTCGCCCCTCACGTACGAGAGGCCCTTCTCAGTTGTCGCAACGAACCAAGGTACGTCATCCGCCCACTGGATCTTGAGCAGTCCCGCTTGCGCCAGCTCCTGATAGTCTGGCACGCGTCCCTCTATGATCTCGATGCCAGCGTCCTGGCCCTTGCATCGTCGGAAAGATACCCTCGCATATGTCCTACATGCGAGTTCGTCGGCAGTCTCTGAGAGGGAAGCGAAGCGCCTTCGAGAACGTTGTGCACGCTGGTAGTGTTCCACGCCGGCAGGCAGAACCGATACGGCAACGAACATCTGGTGACCCCAGTCGGTTTCTCCCTTTACCATCCCGGCATCACGGAGATCGAGGAGCGCTCTGACATACATCTCGTCCTCAGTGGTGTACGGCATGTCGTCGCGGTTAACCATTAAGTAGGCAAGCGCGGCCTCTGCCGCATCGGTTATTTCAAGCAAGGTCAAACCTCCAATGCTTGCTTGCCGCGCAGTCAAAACTGAGCTTGCGACAGCCCTGCAGAATTGCCAAAAGGCGCTAGCTGCGCTAAAGTTTGCAGTTGTACGAAGCGGAGGCGAGCCCGTAAACTCCACCCCCGCTCCGCTCGCCGGTAGAGCCTCAATTGCCCGTTGAGGCTCTACTTCTTCTTGATGTGGACGTGGCGGGTGGTTGTGCCGGTCTTCATAATCCGACCAGTCCGCGTAACCTTGTAGCGCGGAATACGCACGGTAATCGTGGTCTTCATCGCCGTATCCTCCTTTCCGCAATTGAAGGCTTTCCGGCTTCGCCCACTCCGGCTCTTGCCGAACCAACTTGCACCCTTATCGCATCACCCCCAAGCGGGTGCCTCTGAGCGTCTGACCGCTCGAGAGTAGCCTACACCTTCAGCCGTTATATTGCAATCCTCGTCCCAAATTATCTCTGATTGTCCTATAATGTCTCATAGAGTAAAGGAGGATGGAATGTCCATGAAGAAACGCAGCGTCATTAACCTGATTCGTTACCATGCCGAGAACAACAGCGCGGCGTTCCGCAACGAGGCGTATGGCATCGCCCGCGACTTCGATGCGGCTGGCGACTACCAGCTGGCGGAGTACATTATGGCGCTCATGTCGGATGCAAATGCGTTCGTCCCCCAGTCGAGCGACGGCAGCTCTGAGTTTTTCCACAAGCTTGATCTTCCCACCAACCCGCTTCCTCTCCCAGAGAGCATATCCAACGATGTGACCGGCATCATCAACGCAATCGGTCACAATGCTGGCGTGAACAAGTTTCTGTTCCAGGGACCCCCTGGAACAGGCAAGACCGAGACGGCGAAGCAGATCGGCCGCATCGTTGGGCGTGACGTCTATGCCGTCGACTTCAACACCGTGATTGACAGTAAGCTTGGCCAGACCGCGAAGAACATCCGCAATCTCTTCACGGATATCAACTCACTCGTCCATCCCGAGAGGGCAATCATCCTGTTCGATGAGATAGACGCTCTCGCGCTCGACCGCATCAGCCAACACGATGTGAGGGAGATGGGACGAGCCACGTCTGCATTGCTCAAGGAACTCGACTCTATGGACAACCAGGCGGTGCTCATTGCGACGACCAACCTCTACAGTTCCCTCGATAAGGCACTTACCAGGCGTTTCGATACGAGCATCGACTTTGGGCGTTACTCGAAGGACGACCTGCTCGAAATCGCGGACCTGCTCATGGGCAACCTGCTCACGCGCTTCAAGTACGCAGGGAGAGACATGCGCCTGCTCCGCAAGGTCATGGCCTTGATGCCGGAGCTGCCCTATCCAGGAGATCTGCAGAACATGCTCAGGTCTGCCGTCGCGTTCAGCAACCCCGGTGACGAGTTCGACTACATGAGACGCCTGTACTCCATGGCACGCCCGGAGGGATCTCTTGCGGATTTAGCGGACCTGCGGGAGCAGGGATTTACCATCCGAGAGATCTCCACGCTTGCTAACGTGCCGCGCAGCACGGTCTCCCGCGAGCTGAGAGGAACCGACGATGAATGACCTACTGCAACTCAAAGGACAGTTCCAACACAACCGAGCACCACAGCCGGGACCTGTCGAGCTGCCGAGCGGAGGCGTCGCCACATCGGACAAGCTGCGTTCGCTTGCCAATGACCTGCGCGTGATGAAGAGCTACTGGTCAGTACGAAGCGTGCCGTTCAATCCGCTCATCAGCGTTTACTACAAGACGGTCGTGGCCAAAAGCAACCGGATTCGCAGGCTTCTCAGCGGCACCAAATCAGCCGCAGCATCCGTGGTAGGCGCGAAGTTCGAGGGGGAGGAGCGAAGCCCCAGGCACGTCATCACGCACTGCGTCGACATGGAGACTATCGATCGTACCATCGAACTGCTGGAACGCTGCGCAGGAATACTCGATAGCGACTACGACGGATCGATGGACCATGATAAGCTCAAAGACTTCAACAAGAAGGGGCTGCGCCGCTCCATCAAGGACCTCACCAAGACCGCGTTCGCGCAGTGCATGCGCGATGCCTACTACGTCGATCGTTTCGGCGTGGAGGACAAACCAGAGGCCATCGACGACGTTGCGGTAGTTACGCTTTACGACACGGGCTATGCGGACGATGTCATCGGCTTCATGCACGATCTCGGGTTCGCCGTCACCTCGGATCGCGTTCTCGGTAACGCCGTACGTCTAGACAAGGATGAATACACTCGGCTTGTTGACCAGTATCCCTACCTCGTTTCCATGGCCGTCAAGGACTGGAGCGAAGTCGAGCCAGAGGTGTTCCAGGTCGATGGCCAAGGCGCGGCAACCATACCAAAGCCGACCAATGAGCCGATCGTTGGCGTCATAGACACCGCGTTCGACAATCGGGTCTATTTCTCCGAATGGGTCGATACCCCCAAATCGAGGTATGTCCTGCCGGAAGAGGACATAGAGCCGCAAGACAGGATGCACGGCACTGCGGTAGCCTCGCTCATCGTCGATGGCCCGCACATCAACCCCGCGCTCGATGACGGCTGCGGAAGGTTCCGAGTGCGTCATTTCTGCGTCGCTAAGGCTGGCCGTTTCAGCTCGTTCGCGATCATGCGCAGCATTCGCGGCATTATCAAGGAGAACAGAGACATCAAAGTATGGAACCTCTCCCTTGGCTCACCGGCTGGCGCCTCTCGCAACTTTGTATCACCGGAAGCCGCGATACTTGACGAGCTCCAAACCGAATTCGATGATATCGTCTTCGTGGTCGCAGGCACCAACAAGGACAGAGCCGACAGCCCCGAGAAGATCGGAGCACCGGCCGACTCAATCAACTCGCTCGTCGTGAACGCCACCGACTTTGACGGCACCGTCGCAAGCTACTCGCGCAGAGGCCCCATCCTCGAGTTTTTCAAGAAGCCCGATGTCTGTTGCGTGGGCGGGGAAATCGGCAAAGGAATGCACGTCTGCACCCCCACAGGAGAGTCGTGGCGTCCCGGCACCTCGTATGCAGCACCCTGGATATCCCGAAAGATGGCCTACCTCATGCAAGTCATGAACCTGCCGCGCGAGGTCGCAAAGGCGCTCATCATCGACTCCGCCGCCGGATGGGATTTCGAGGACGACCCATACATGGGCTATGGCCGCGTCCCACAGCGCATCTCCGACATACTAGGCTCTCCGAACGACGAGATTAGGTTCATCCTCACAGGATCGTCCGAGGATTACGAGACCTACCACTACGGCATCCCGGTTCCCATCAACAAGGGCGGACACCCCTACATAGCGCGCGCTACCATGTGCTACTTCCCGAAGTGCGACCGCCGCCAGGGCGTCGACTACACTTCCACGGAGATGGACCTCCACTTCGGCCGCATCAACGACAAGGGGCGTATCCAAGCATTAAACAAGAATCCGCAGGGCGAGCCCGGAGAGTATACCTACGAAGGGGAAGCCCGAAGGTTCTATCGCAAGTGGGACAACGTGAAGCATATCGGCGAGGCGCTGAAAGACACCACACGCATGCGGAAGGCGTATAGCACTGGCATGTGGGGCATCAAGATTCGCACCACAGAGCGAGATGACAGGAAGAACGGCCGAGGAATGAACTTCGGCGTTGTCGTCACGCTCAAGGAGATCAACGGTATCAACCGCATTGATGACTTCATTCAGCAATGCTCCCTGCGCGGGTGGATAGTCACACGCATTGACGTCGAGAACCGCATCGACATCTACAACGCCGCCGAGGTGGACATTGACTTCGACGACTGATAATTCACCATCCATCGCACTCATGCGGTAATTAGTACGTTTGAGACAACGAAAGCAGGTACGAGGTGGAACTAGACCGCACTCCTAAAATGAACTCCTTCTTCGCTGGTATCGGCGGATTTGACCTCGGTTTCGAGAATGCCGGATTCGATATCAGCTACATCTGCGAGATCAACGACTATTGCAACAAGGTACTCGATACACACTGGCCTGACGTCGCACGAGGTCAGGATATCAACGAAGTAAATCTATCTGAAATTCCACAGGCGGAGGTCTGGTGTGGAGGCTTTCCCTGCCAAGACATATCTGTCGCTCGTGGGTCGCTATCACGCCTCGGCCTCAACGGCTCGCGCTCCGGCCTCTTCTATCGGTTTGCCGAGCTCGTTGAATCCAAAAAGCCAGGGGTCGTGCTTATCGAAAACGTCGGTGGACTCTTTAACTCCAACAAGGGCCACGATCTGCTTGTCGTGCTCAAGACCATGAACGACCTCGGATATGCCGTTGCATGGCGACTACTCAATAGCCGTTATTTCGGTGTCCCACAATCTCGTCCGAGGGTCTATATATGCTGCTGGAAGAAATCTCCCTCTGCGGTGCTGCGATGCATGTTCGATCCCATGCCGAACGCAACGCTCGAAGGCGAGCGCAAGGCGTTTTTGGCAGAATCAACTCCTACGGGCAAATATCCACGCGTGCCTACCGTCGGATACTGCCTCGCAGCAACTTCTGGCCGTCACACGGGCACCGACTGGAGTCGCACGTATGCCACTTGCGAGGACGGTGTACGTCGACTCACGCCGATCGAGTGCGAAAGACTGCAAGGCTTTCCGGACGACTGGACAAGAACCTCGAACGGCTATGATCCCGAAGAATCTGACTCGCTACGTTATGCGGCAATCGGCAATGCCGTATCGGTGCCAGTAGTCGAGGCCATTGCACGGCGCATAGCCGCCATCCTAAAAGAAACACCCAAAAAGCGCGCGCTGAACGAGAAGGCCCTTGCAGGCTATCCAGTTTTCAATGGCAACGATTGGATGGCGCTATCCGATATCGATGACATGCCAATTGATCAGAAAATCTCGTGGCCGAAAGCGGGGCTCGTGTGGGAGGGACGCTACATTGCCGCCAAGGCCAACACCGCGCCGAGCGTACCGGCAAAGAGCTCCCTGTACGAGATAATGCAGCATGGGCGCGTGGAAGACCGGTACTACCTGAGCCCCAACGCCGCCGAAGGCATCCTTCGGCGCGTCGACAACAACCAAAGACACTTGTTCGAGCCGCTTAGGGACGGTCTCGAGCGACTCTCGGGCAGGAAGGCGTAATCATCATGGCAAGCTATCCGAGTTTCTACACATTGCGTCTTGGCAAGACGAGCACGTCCGACATTTCGAGCATTGACGCCCTAACACCGGGCGTGCAAAAGCCACCGTTTGAGCTATCGGTCGTGTGCAAACAGGTTCCACGAACCATTTCCGCCGGCGGCTACGCTCTCATCTGGCTCGGCTCTGACAACTCGAAAGGCATGGCAACCACCTGGAAACAGGGCTTTCGCGCTGTAGCTAGGATAGAAAGTGTCGATCTCGGTGCCGGCCACAATGACGATTCGACGACCCGTCTTTCCATCGGGTACGTGTTCGAGGACTCTCTCACCAAAACCGACCTGCTCGAAGCTGCGCCGGCTGTGTACGTACGCTATTCGGAAATGGCGCTATTTGGCATGGACGACTACGCAAACCAGACAATTCGTGTGGTCGAGCATTCTACGAAGAGCGATATCGGTGCGTTACTCCTTTCCTGCGACATCACCCAACCAGGCTGCTTCAAGGGTATAGTTGATGCGTATCCCGAACTTGCGACAATCATCGCCAAAGAAGAAGAGACTCGCGGCTCAAGCGCAGGCGCTAGTCGCTCAAAGACCGCGCTGCTTGATGACGCACCAATCAACCGAAACATGATTGTCCACGGAGCGCCAGGCACGGGCAAGAGTCACTACATCGAAGAGCTTCGAGAGCTCTACTTCGACAACGACAAGGTTCAGAGGGTCACATTCTATCCGAACTACTCATACACACAGTTCGTGGGCGGATACAGACCCTACAGCGACATCAATGATGACGGCAGACACGAGGTCTACTACAAGTTTGTGTTCGGCCCCTTCCTCGACACATACGTTGCCGCACTCAAGCATCCAGACCAACGTTACCTCCTCATCATCGAAGAGATCAACCGCGCCAATGCAGCCGCAGTGTTCGGCGACACTTTCCAGTTGCTCGATCGAGGCATTAACGGTACTAGTGAGTATCCGGTCCACGTCTCCTACGAAATGGGAAACGAGCTGTTCCGCCAGCTGCATTTCACGAAGGCCGGAGAAACCCAATATGCAGGCTTCACCGCAGAAGAGCTCAAAGGCGAATGCGTCGAATCGATAGCCTTACCGCCGAATATGTTCATCTGGGCAACCATGAACTCGGCTGACCAGGGCGTATTCCCTATAGACACTGCATTCAGACGCAGATGGGCCTTCGAGTATTTGAGCATCGACAACTCGCAAGAAGTCGTCGATATCAAGGTCAACCTCGCAGCAGGCCATGACGTGTCATGGAATGCTCTACGAACGATGCTCAACGATAAGCTGCTCGCTCTTGGCATCAATGAGGACAAGCAGATCGGCCCATTCTTCATCGGAAACCGCGAGTACATGAACCAGCTGCAAGCTGATAGCCGGTTCAACGCCGTGTTCAAGGACAAAGTCATCACCTATCTGTTCAATGACGTCGTGAGACACTGCCGCCTCCAGTTCTTCACGGGCGCGACAAAGCCAAGTTCTTATTCGCAGGTGTGCGCAGACTTCGACCTAATGGGAGAGCGCATCTTCGGCGACTATGATCTGAGCATCTAATGGAAGTCTTTCCGAGCGAGAGCGAAGCCTATTTCGTCGAGCTGCACGAGTATCCAATCGAAGAAGTGTTTGCACGCCTCAAGGCAAGCGAAGAGCTTGTGCGGGAGGCAATCGCCGGCCTCGTATCACAGGGGCTTGCATCGACACGGAGCCACTCAAACCCTGCCGCCAACAGACCAAACGTGCTTGTCACCTTTTCGTTTGTTGGCATAGTGTCTTACAAGCATCTGGTGCTGAGGTGTCTGCCGAAGTTCTTCGAACGCGAGGAGTGTTGCGGCCCCGCCTTGGAGCGGATCATAAAGGCAATCTTCCGGCAGAGATCGTCCGATATATCGCCAAACAGTCAGCATGATGAAAGCCTTGATTCAATGCATGGAACAATGGACGAAGCGGTCTTCTTCGTAGCCGACTATTTGCAGAATGGCGAGTATCCAGCAAACCCGATTGTCAGAGAAAGCGCCTCCCGCGGTGAGATTGACTGGGAGCGAACAATCGCCGAGAAGACGCCATGGCTCTTGGGAGAGGCCCTAGTCTACCTCGATCCAGTCCACACCTATGTCGAAGCCGATGACAGCGACTTCTGCCAACAGCTACATCTCGCCATTGTGTCCGACTGCTTCCGCTTCCTTAAGTCCACGGGGATCGCCGAGGTCATCGGCATTGGCTCTTGGCCACCATCGGAAGCGAAACTGAGCGACTTTGGAAGCCCCGATTACCTTCTCTCTAAGCTGCGCTCGGAGAGACAAGTCCAATTTGACGACAGAAGGCTTCGCCTCCTCGAATTGATGGAAAGGCATCTCGAACGTTCGATGCGCCTACGCAGTTTCGAGAGCTTCGGATTCTTCGGGACGGCTCATTTCGAAATCGTCTGGGAAACGCTCTGCTCTCATGCGTTTAGCAATCAACGAGACTTGCCAATAAGCAAGTGCTTATCTCATGCTAGCCTATCGGGCCGAGCAAGCCAGCTATCGACGAACTCGACGATGAAGGATATAATCGACCGACCAATGTGGCGCATAGCGAACGGCTCGCTTTCCTTTGAACAGAAGTCGGCAGGCAAGCTTAATCCCGATATCGTCACCGTACATCATGAAAACGGTGATTGCCTCGCCATACTCGATGCGAAGTACTACGCGCTGAAGGTTGGACACAACACAGTTTCCAATCAGCCCGGTGCAGAAGATATTGTGAAGCAGCACGCATACCAAATGGCGATGCAGGAGTTTGCGAAGGCCAATGGGTTAACGATACAGAATGCCCTGCTATTCCCGACCAATGGCGAGACAGGGATTATAGGTGAGGTGAGCTATGACACGCTCTCGCATTTTACCGGTGGGCACCTCATTCCAATTACCGTTGTGCTGGTGAACATGAATGATGTCATCGATTTCTACCTCGGAGCTGACATGCGATGGATGCCCACAGCGAGAGGTGTGCTTGCAAGGTTGTAGCATCCTATAAAAATCTTTCTCGCCACTCGAATGCGGCTGACTGTCGCCTCTACCAGCCTATCGACCTCTCGATATTAGTTTTGCCACACGCGCTAGCCACTAGCCCACGCGGTAGCCGCTATAATTTTCTAACATCATAACAGGGCCCGTTGAAAGAGGGGTCAGTTCGTAGCGACTTACCATCAGCGGTTCCTAGTCGCGCTTGGCCAAGTCGAACAGGAGCGGGCATGATTTTGGGACAATTTGCAATCAGCACATTTTCGACCCTTACCGCTGCAGCAATTGCTGCACTTATCAGTTTCTTATTTCGCAACAAAATACGCAAGGCGCTTAGGGGCTTAGATTTACTCGCCTCCAGCCATGCCCCTGCGATCGAGTTTGTCGACATGCAATATATAACTGATCTTAACTACAACAAGAACGTTCACTTTTTGATCAAGAACTGCGGAAACGTTGATATTTCAAATATAAAACTGTTCGGCTGCAGTGTGGGAAGCGCAGGAAATTCCACCTTCCTTTCTATCGTCAACCTACCATATGAACGTCAATTTACAATAATTAGCCAGAACGACGGCGAAGTAATGCAGCTAGCTGTGGGAGCCGAATATTTCAAGCAAGATTCTTTCTATCCAAATTCACGCTTATTTATAGAAATGTCCAGCGAAGACGGATCGTGCTTCCGAGCTACCATAATCCGTGCGGCAGATGATAGCTCGATCGATTTCGGAGAGGGTGGCTTTTTCGTCGACCATATAGGTCGGGTTAGAAAATCCCTTCCTCCATGGAAAATTGAGACTAGCAATACAGCAAAGATTAAACGACTCGTCAAACGGTATAGCATCGATTTATCAGTTGGCTAAATCGACATGAAGCTTCTTCGAAAAACCCAAAGGTCGAATTTGAGTAGTAACCCTCTCCGGTACCAACAATCAGCAGAATCTGGTACCGCCAGTCAGCGGGCTTGGTACCCTGGGTAA
>NZ_JBCLQK010000018.1:0-20738 GCF_041223505.1 Adlercreutzia muris | reverse complement strand
AACTTGCGGCGTCGATTTATCGAGCACGACCTCGCGGTTACTCATCGTGGGGAGCACACTTTTTGAGCCTTAACTCCCAAAGGCGGGAGATAAAAACATGCGCGTAGCGGTTTTGTCAAGGGGGGTGGTCTTTTCAAGATCAAGCTAGCGAGATATATTGAAACATTTTTGCTTTTGCTGATACTTGCCCAAAGAAACAATAGAGTGACTATAGGGGTGGTATAGGGTGGCTACTGATCTAACGCAATGAGGGCAGATAGTGCAAACATGGGCACATAAAGGCGAAAGCAAAGCACCGTTTGGCTGAATATGCCGCCCGCATTAGCCCCGTTTTTGCTTTTTTCCCTACTTCACCCCGTCTCAACCCAAAACAACCCCTTAGAAAAGACGAAACCCGCCATCTACAATAGCGGGTTTAAGCGTCTAGCCGTTAGGCTATGGGCAAAACGGATTATAGCAAACGCCTAGCGTTTTATGCCCTTATCTTTCAAGGCACGATATAAGGGCGCACGGCTAACGCCTGTGCTTTGGCAAATCTCGCTCACTGAAATACCACCATTACGGTATAGCTTTATAGCCTTTTCCATCTTGCTTGCATCGGTGGCGGGTCTGCCAAACTTGCGCCCTCGCGCTTTGGCGGCAGCAATCCCTTCGGCTTGCCGCTCTTTGATTAGTTCGCGCTCAAATTGAGCCATTGCCGCACACATGGCAAAAAAGAAACGGCCTTGCGGCGTGCTTGTGTCTGTGCCCTCTTTGAGCGATACCAGAGCAACGCCGTTAGCTTCAAACTTTTCGGCAAGGTCGAAAAGCTGCTTGCTGCTTCGCGCCAATCGGTCATAGCTGCAAACTATGACGGTATCACCTTCGCGCAACGTGGCTAACAGCTTGTCTAGTTCGGGTCTGCTTTCCTTAGCGCCGCTGATCTTATCGCTAAATATCTTGTCCACGCCCGCCGCTTCTAGCTGATCTAATTGGCGGTCTAAGTTTTGTTCTTTGGTGCTTAC
The DNA here is from genome assembly GCF_041223505.1 of Adlercreutzia muris. Taxonomy (NCBI): domain Bacteria; kingdom Bacillati; phylum Actinomycetota; class Coriobacteriia; order Eggerthellales; family Eggerthellaceae; genus Adlercreutzia; species Adlercreutzia muris. The sequence goes on along the minus strand of NZ_JBCLQK010000018.1, from coordinate 19,734 downwards.
TCTTGCATAGCCCAAACGCATAAATGCCCCTTTCCTAACGTCTCTAAAAGTCTATAACTATTAGGGACAATAGTAAAGGGACAATTTTAGAGATACATTGAAGCAGGTTATTACGTGATATTGAAGCTTTGCGGCGACAGTCTCTTAACGTGTGCTTTTGGGACACCCCGTTACCGTGAAGCGCAAGCCGCCCGCGCCGCTGCTGCAAACGTTTCGGCGGCTTCAATATCGCGCCGCCTTTGTTCCCGCGCCAACGCCGCCGCGTCCTTTAAGACTGAAACAAGGCTAACGGCTTGTAATAGGCTTTCTATGTCATCATTGGACAAGCTACCAACTGCGCCAACTAGATAGCTTTTCAATTCAAATACTTTGGCTTGTGGCTCGAATTGATACGGCGTTTTGAAGTTTCGGCGCACCCATGAATAAAGGAAATGACCAACGCAATCACTACTGCCAATATGGTATGGCGTGCCCCAAAGATCATCGCCCGCCTTTTCCTCTAGCGCCCTTATGACCTGCGCCCTCTTTTCTGCTTCGCAAGCAACAGGGTTAATTAAAACATCGCTGCACGTTACAAGGTCAACGCCTGTTAGGTCTGCCAAGTCTTGCGCCGTCATAATTTCCATAGCTTCTAACGCCATTAGAAAGGCGGAGTTTTCGCCCTCTTTGTTCGCGCACTCTAGCGGTTCACATAGTCCCAAATCGTCTGGGCAATAGCCGCTAAGATCATCAAAGCATTGAACCGCTAAAGCCGTTTCTTCGCGTAAGTAGTCAACACACATTGAGAGCGCATCTAGCAACGCTTCGCGTTCTTCGTTGCGTAGGCTGATTATTGGATACATGGTTAGCCTTGCTTTCTTTTGCGGTTAGCCGCTGCCGCTTTGCCGCCCTTGCTACCGTTTAGGCGGCTCATTCCAACATCTAGCGCCGCCGCTTCAACTAGCGGAATAACGCGCCGCCCGTATTCGTCTGTAATGACTAAATCAAGATCAAGCAGGGTGGAAATAAAACCCTCAAACTCTTCGGCATCGGTGAACATAAGACCGAGCAAATAGGCTTTATAGCCCTTTTCGTCATGGCGTGGTATTGAGTGCGAGGGATTATCTGCGACAAGTTCAACTAGCCGCCACCAACGCCCGTAGCCCTCTAATCCGGCTAACGCTATTAGCTGCGCTTTACAAGGGTCGCCCGCGCTTTTAGCTTCGTGCTTAACCCACGGAATAGGCACGCGCGAAAGCCGCGCCGCCGCCGCTTCGTCAAAGTTGTTAATGCCCATAGCCTAAAACCCTACAACCCGAAATAGGCGCAAACTTCGTCACGGTTAAGCCTGATAGTTCGACCGCGTACCCGAACGGCTCTTAGCTTGCCATCCTTGACAAGGTTATAAATCGTGGCGCGTGAAAGCTGCACGCATTCCGCCACCTGCCTAACGGTAACAAGTTCGTTCATGCTTCTAAGGCTTTGCGCCTGTGTGGTACTTGTATCGCCCATAGTCCTACGACCTTTCAAACAACCTAGACACGAAATAACAAAACGTAGCTACGTTGCATGAAGTTAAACGCCATAGACAAAACGCGCAAATGGGCACAAGTGGCGCTATCGGCGCTTGAAAGCATACAAGATTAAAGGCTTTAGCAAAAAAGAAAGAGCGCATTTTGCAAGGGTTGAACTGCGCATTTAATAAAAACCGGTGGTTTCCGTCATGGTTAAGCATAGGCGGTGGTTTCCGTCATGGTTTTTAACAGGATTCAAGCTAAATTATCTTCATAATATCTACATATAAGTTAAAGGTTATGAGGTTTTAAACACGTTTTCCACAACGCAAAACGTCTGCTTTGCCCTTCTCTTCTCTATAGCCCGCCATACGCCCACCGCGCCTGTGCTTGTGTAGGGCACAAGCACGGCGGGCTATAGTTATTCTTTTCTACTTCTATTCTGTATGCCAATGTTAAAGGGTGGCTAAAGGGTCTGAATGCCACCCCTATAGCCACCCTATGAAACATTCCAAATAGGATTTAGCGCTGATAGTTGCTAGGGTTCAAATGGATTATGTTCGGTTGGCTTGCCGCCATTCCTACCGCACAAAATGCCGTATCTAAAATATTTTTCTTCCATTGCGGCGTACACTCTCGATAGAAGCTAATTAACGCGCTTTCCTGCTCTCCTACGCTTAATAGTTCATCTGCCGTGCAATCGTAGAATCTGCATAACTCTATGATCTTTAATGCGCCCGGTGAAGTTCGCCCCTCTTCCCATGATTGAAGCGTTCGGGTTGAAACACCTACGGCGCTTGCTGCTTCCTTAATGGTTGCCCCTTTGCGTTCACGCATTGCGCAATACCCAAACTTGCTCATTAGCCGCCATCCTTCCTAATCAGTTTGCCGCATAGCTTTTTCTGTTATTTCAGCCGCCCGCCGCTTTGCGTCCGGGTCTGCACTTGCATAAATGTTTAGCGTCATGGCGGCGTTTGCGTGTCCTAAATTGCTTGCTGCCGTCTTAACATCGCCGCCGCTTGCAAGAAACATGGTTGCCCATGTATGGCGCAAATCGTGAAAGTTTGGCAAACGCCCCTCTATCCCGCGCACGCCTAACAGCTTTGCTATAGAGTTCCATTCTTTCGTTAGCCGGTTTGGGAGAAAGTAGCCCAGAGCATCGCCAATGATGTATGAATCGCCGCGCAAAGTTGCCATATTGTTTGCAAACTCTTCGCGCTGCTTCGCTTTCCAATCAAGCAAGACAGCAAGCAGGGAATCAGGCAATGAAACATCCCTGATCTTGTCTGTTTTCGGTTGCTTAATGTATGTGCCACCCTTGCCATCGCCAATAGCGCGTTTAATCCAGATTACGCGGTTAGCTTCGTCAAGATCGCGCCATTGAAGCCCGCAAACCTCGCCCCGGCGCATCCCGGTATAAAGCGCCAAATACGCCGCTACAAGCGTTGGGGTTAGCTCTAGCGCTGCCATCTTATCCAACATTGCCGCCCTTGCGTCTGCATCAAGCGCATTTATACCTTGTGTTTTATTGCCACGCTTCGGCGGCTTAACGGTTGCTAGGGGGTTGCGCATGATAACGCCGTTATTAACTGCATCGCTCAACACCTGTTTTAACAGCCTATAAGCCTTGCCAACGGTTGATGATGAATAGCCGCGCCCGGTCAGCTTCGCTAGCCATTCTTCAACGGCTTTAGCTTTCAAGTCCTTAACGGTAGTACCTGCAAACTCTTCGCGTATGTAACGCAAAGAGTTTTCATAGCCCCTAATCGTTGATGCTTCTATTGACTTTGTAGCTTCCTTTGTCTTGATAAAACGGCTTACATAATCGGGTATTAGCAACGCTGCTACGGTTGCCGCGTCACCCTGCCATTGTTTGCGCTGTGCTTCCTCTTCCTCTTTGTCGCACCATGCAAGATAATCGGCATACGCCGCCCGCTTGCCATCGGGTTTGAACGTCTTTGTTTTGTAATGGCGCTTGCCGTCCGCGCCATAGTGATACATAACGCCGCGCCACTTTTCTTGTGCTTCGCTGTAACGAAAATTGCGGTTAGTGTAGTAGAGTTCGCCCATTGCCCATAGTCCTTAAAACTCAACTTGTCGCAATCATTGTCGCAACCTTGTCGCAAACATAAGGCATCCAAAGTTAGCCCAGATGCATTAGACACCATGCAACAGCATTAAACAATAAAGACAAGTTACCTGCTTAGACAGCATTTTATCATGTAGGCAGCATTACAAAACATGAGAGCGAATAAATCTATTAAGACACTCTGAAAATCCGTGTGTCGAGGGTTCAAGTCCCCCTCCGACCACCACCATTTAGAAGACCCCCAGTCATGGGGGTCTTTTTTGTGGTCGGACAACTTCCCGGGTGGGCCGCGGAAGCAGCGGTGAACAGCGCCCGTCTCTCCGCCAACCCCCGACCTCCGGGATTGCAGGCTGTGTCGCAAGGGAACGGGCTACAGCATGCGCAGTTTCACGGCGCCGCGCTCGTAGAGCGCGTAGCTGGCAGAGCCGTCCTTTGGGTGGCCGATGCTCCCGGGGTTGACGAAGGTGATGGCGGGGGCCGGGCCATCGCTGCCGCCGCATTCGCCGGTCACTCCGCCCCCGCCACCCTCGCTGTCTCTGCGTCCGTCGTCGGCCGAGTCGCCGGCACGTCTGCTGCCGGGAAAGCTCGCAGCAGCCCGCACGAATGCCGGGGCTGCCTGGGGCCCGATGCCCTTTATGTGGCTGTGGCCCGAGAAGACGAAGGACCCGGCCGGCAATCCGGCCACAACCGCGCCCAGATTCAGGTGGCCGTGGGTGAGCAGCAGGGTTGTGCCCTCGTCCACCACCAGGGAGTAATCGCCCAGGCAGGGGAAATCCAGCATCATCTGGTCCACTTCCGCTTCGCAGTTGCCCCGCACGGCGGTGATGCGGTCGGCGTAGCGGTTCAGCAGGCGAGCCACCTCTGCTGGGGCATAGCCGGTAGGCAGGGGGTTGCGCGGGCCGTGGTACAGCAGGTCTCCCAGCAGCAGCAAGCGGTCGGCCCCCTCTTCGCGGAAGCGTTCCATAAGAGCCTCGGCCGCGGGCAGCGCCCCGTGGATATCGGACGCAATCAGATAGCGCATCGTTCCTCCTTCAAGAGAATGCATCCAGTATAGCAGTCCGACTTTCGCCATCACCAGCCACCGCCCCTCCGTAGATCATCCTGAGGACCGCCGGGGAGCCAGTGCGTGGAATTTTGCGGCGGGCAATGCGCCTTCCTTTGTGAGACAGGTGACAGAAAAATCCCTGCGGAAACCAGTGCGATCAACCGCTGGGATAGAGCGCCTGTCCCCGTGACGCGCCATCCCCATTTGCAGGTAGGTGCTCGGGCTCTGTTCGTTTACAGACGAGTTGCCCCAGCTACAGGGTGTTTGACGGAATGCCGATAACGAACAGAGCCCCCGATGCTATGATCGGGGAAAGAGAAGGAAGGGACGCGAGCTGCCATGGGGCCGCCCGCGCCCCGCCGCGAGGTGGGGAGGCTGTCATGACAGTGTTTCATCGGGTTACGGAGGGCAAGCTCGGCTCTCGCGATGGATGCGTCATCGAAGACGAGGTGTCCCAAGAATTCCTCGACCGCATCCCCGGCGGCCTGTTTCGCTATCGCGCCGACGACGAGGGCGGCACCATCGATTACGTGAGCCGAGACGTGCTGGCCATGTTCGGGTGTGCCACCTACGATGAGTTCCGCGCCATCACGGGTAACACGTTTCTGGGCATGGTGCATCCCGATGACCGCGAGCGTGTGGCGGCTGAGATTGCCGAGCAGATTTCTGCGGGCGACACCGATGCGGTGGCCTATCGCCTGAACCGTCCCGACGGCGAGGTGCGCTGGGTGGACGACCGCGGCCGTTATGTGGTGGATGCCGACGGTGCGGCCTGGTTCTACGTCACCATCATCGACATCACCGAGAAGATGAGCTATCAGCAGCAGCTGGAGCGGGCCAATGATCGCGTGGAAATTCTCACGGTGCTCTCTCGCGATGTCATTTTCGACATCGACTGCCAGAATCAGGTCGGCGAGGTCTTCGGCGATTTCGATGCCCGCTTCGGGCGCGCCCCCCAGTCCGCCGATCTCATTCTGCGCAAGCGCTGCGACAAGGAGTGCTCCATCGATTTGGAGGTGCACGACATCGAGCCCATTCGCGCGGTAGTGGAGCGGGGGGACTTCATTGATATGGAAACCTCGCTGCCCAATGTGGAGGGCGATCCCATCTGGTGTCGCTATCAGTCCTTCGTGCTGTTCAACGAGGCCGGCTGCCCCGTGCGCCACGTGGGGCGTTTACTGGACACCCATGAGATGGTCATGCGCGAGGCGAGCCTGCGGAAGAAGGCCGAGCTGGACGGTTTGACCGGGGTGTTCAACCGCGAGGCGGCTATGACCCGTATCGAGCAGGCCCTTGCCACTGATGAATGCCGGGGCGGGTGCAGCCTGTTTTTGGTGGACGTGGACAACTTCAAGCAGGTGAATGACGGCTTCGGTCATCCCGAGGGGGACCGGGTGCTCCAGGAGATCGCCGCCTTCCTCAGCCGCCATATGCGCAAGGACGACGTGGTTGCCCGCCTCGGCGGCGACGAGTTCGCCATTTTCGCCGGCGGCCTCGGACCGGGGCCGGCCCTCGATCGCGTGCTCGCCCAGCTTTCCGGCGGTATCTACACCCAGGGAGGGCGCCCTGCCGATATGCCGGCCGATCTGCACCCCTCCATCACCATCGGCGCCGTGGCCTGCACGCGCTATCCTGTCACCTTCGACGATCTGTACCAGGTGGCCGACGAGGCCCTCTATGTGGCCAAACGCGCCGGCAAGAGCCAGGCCGCCCTTCGCTGCTTGGATTAGGGGGTGCTGCCGCGCTCAGGGCCGATCTCGCCATCCTCTGCAACCAAGAAGCCCCGCCTCTCGGGAATCCAAGAGGCGGGGCTTTGCGGTATCGAGCGACGGAAACGGGAGGGTTTTAGCTCACCGTGTAGAAGGCATACTCGGCCTCGCCCTGGGGGAAGGTGGCCTTCAGCTCGTAGAGGAAGCCCGGCTCCATGGAGAATGCCGCGGCCCCATCTTCGCCGAGGATGCAGGCCACGTCTTCGTCTTGCCCGGTGGGATCGACCGCGGGCGCGTCGGTGGTCGCCAGGGGCCGCCGCTCGATTTCGATGGCCGTAGGATTCACCGAGAAGGCGGCGAAGGCATCGGTGGCCCCGGTAATGCGGCCGTCGGCCACGGTTTCGGCCAGCGTGCCGTCGGCATTGAAGGCTTCGGCGCTCACCTCAGCCTCGTCGGTGGTGCCGTCTTGCTGCACCCATTCCCATTCGTAGGCCACCGGGTTCAGCATAACGGCTACCTGAGCGTCGGTGGTCTTGTACTCGAGGTTGCCAACGGGCACCTGACTCTGATCGGGCGCAGCGAATACGGTGTCTACGATATCGGCATACTGCTCGGCATCGGCTGGGTTGCCCTGCTCCACGACCTCCACCTTCGTGATGCCGGGGTACTGGCCCGGGTAGCTCTCCAGCATGATGCCGTTGCCCGTGACCTGCACAATGTTGCCGGCGATCAGGTCGTCTTCATCGATGTCTTGGCCATCGTAGATGATGGTGGCGGCGTCCAGGTTGGTGGGAATGTAGGGGGTCTGGGTCTCCTGGTCGACGAACATCACCTCGTTGCCATTGGCGTAAGCCACCATGGCCGTGCTCACTACCTGGCCATCCGGCGCGTTATTGTCGGGCTGGGCGGCGTTCTTGGTCGCGGGAGCCTGGTCGCTCGTGCCACCCTGCACCGCGCAGCCGGCCAGGGCCACGAGCCCCAGGGCCATCACGCCGGCCATCACCACGGCCAGCTTCTTCGATTGCTTCATAGGGTCCGCCTTTCTAAGGGGGTCGAAAACAGCGGGGCTATCATAGCGCGCCGCGGCGCCAGTCCCGAGAAGGGTAGCCAAACCGTAGGAGCCGCTGGGGTGCTGCCGGCTTACCGCCGGGTGCGGGTGCCCGGGAAGGGTGGCTAAACCGTAGGAGCCGTCGGGGGGGTGAAGTGGGCCGGCCAGGGGCGCTTGTGCCGCCTCGCCGGTTTTCACGCGCCGCGCGGTGCGCCCCCTGGCCGCCTACAGCGCCCTCGCCTTGGCGACGCAGGCCCCCACGGCCTCCATAGCGGCTGCGCGGAAGGCGCGCTGCTCTAGGGCCTTCACGCCTTCGACGGTGGTACCGCCCGGCGAGCACACCATATCCTTCAGATCGCCGGGATGCCGCCCCGTCTCCAGCACGAGCCGCGCCGATCCCGCTACGGCCGCCGCTGCGAACTCGTAGGCCTGAGCTCGGGGCATGCCGGCTTCCACGGCCCCATCGGCCAGGGCCTCGATGAACATGAACACGAAGGCCGGCGAGCTGCCCGCCACTGCGCTCGCGGCATCCATCAGGCGCTCGGGGATAACGATGGCGTGTCCGAAGCTTTCCATGAGCGCGAGGCAGAGGGCCTCGTCGTCCTCGGTGGCTCCGGTGCCGGGGCACACGGCGGTGCAGCCAGCATTCACGAGGGCCGGAGTGTTCGGCATGCAGCGGATAAGCCTCATGGTGTTCTCGTCGCGCCCGAACAGCGCGGCGATGCGTTCAAGCGTGAGTCCCGCCGCAATGGAGATAACGAGCGTGTTCTCGTTCACCGCACCGCGGATCTCGGCGATCACCTCGGGAAAGAACTGCGGCTTCACGGCCAACACAAGCACATCGGCCGCCGCGGCCACCTCGCGGTTGTCGGCGGTCACGGCAATGCCGAACTGCGTTGCCTTCGCTTGTCGTGTGGCCTCGGTCTTGGCCGAGCCGATAAGATCGGCGGCCGTTACCGCTGTCCCGTCGGCGAGTACCGTGCTCTCGCGCAGCAGGCCGCCGATGATGGCTGTGGCCATATTCCCCAGCCCGATAAATCCAATCTTCACAGTGAGCCTCCCTTTTCGCGTCGGAAGACGCCAAACCTCGCGCAAACGCAATTTTTCGCATCACCGAAGTCAAGGCTCTGAACAGGGAAAACAAAGCAAATAGCCTGGTCAAGCCAAGGAGAAGAAAAGTGCGTTTGCGCGACATGCGCCCGATGCACAGTATACAAGAAGAGCCCCCGACGCATGCCGGGGGCTCTGGGGCACTGGGGAAGGTGCGCGGTTGGGCGCTTACACGTCCAGGTTCTTAAAGGCGTCGGGCACTTCCTTGAAGCCCTTCGACTTCACTGCGCAAATGATGAAGCCGATGACGAACCAGGTCACGCCGAGAGCGTAGGTCATCACGTCGAAGCCGGTGAACACGTAACCCAGAATGAGGATACCGAGCCAGGGGCAGATGAGGTACTTCACGATGTTGCCGAAGGAGTAGCGCTTCTTCTCTTTAATGAAGAAGTACCAGAACACGGCGAAGTTCAGCATGATGAAGGAGGCCAGGGCGCCGAAGTTCACCAGGGTGGCCAGGTCGGCCATGGTGAGGACAAGCGACAGCACGAGCGCCACCGCGCCGATGAACAGCGCGCCCACCCAGGGGGTCTGGTACTTGGGATGCACCTTGCCGAAGATGCGGGGGATGACAGCGTCGCGACCCATGGAGTACAGCAGGCGCGAGGCGGCCAGCTGCGCGTTCATGATGTTGGCGATGCCGATGGCCACGATGTTGATGATGAGCATGATGTTGCGGAACAGCTCGCCGCCGATCATCTCGCAGCCGTAGAACCAGGCGTTCTCGGCGTGCTCGGGGCTCCAGCTCTGCCAATCGGGCTGCACCAGCGAGGCGATGTAGGTCTGCGCCACGAAGCACACGATGATGAGACCGAGCGCGATGAGGATGCCGCGGCCGATGTTCTTCTGGGGCTCGTTGGTCTCCTCGGCCAGGGTGGAGATGCCGTCGAAGCCGAGGAAATTCAGGGCTGCAATGGAAATGCCAGCGGCCAGGAAGTGCGCATCAACCTTGCCGGGCTGCCACAGCGGATCGGCGTTGAACTCGCCGGCTCCGCCGCCGCCCATGATGAAGTTGCAGCCGAGGGCGATGAACGCGATGACGGCCAGAATCTCAACGGCGAAGATGACGAAGTCGATGCCGCGGGTCATGGAGATGCCGCGGATGTTCACGAAGGTGTTGAAGGCCACGAACACGATGACCCACAGATACCACGGGCTGTTCGGCACGAGCATGGTGCCCCAGTTGGCCACCATGACGTACAGCAGCGCCGGGGTGATGCAGTAGTCCAGCAGGATGAGCCAGCCGGAAATGAAGCCCACGTGGGGGTTGATGCCGCGCTGCACATAAGAGTACACTGAACCGGCAATGGGGAACTTGTTGCTCATGCGCACGTAGCTCAGCGCCGTGAAGAAGATGGCGATGAAGCCCACGATGTACACGAGGGTGGACATGCCCAGGGCGTCCTGCTGGACGAGGCCCCAGATGGAATGCGGCGCGATGATGACCATGAACAGCACGCCGTACAGCACGACGTCCCACAGGCCCATGCCGCGGCGCAGCTCCTGCTTGTAGCCGAACTGCTCAAGGGACGAGTTGTCCGTCGAGCCCGGCGTTTGGATGGGTTTCGACATAGAGTCTCCTTCCTTTCCCTTCCAGATCCTTCTCTTTCCTCAACCGGGCGGCCCCTACGTTCTCCCAAGCAGGGGTCGCCCGATTTCCCCAATGCGCCCGAAGCGCGGCGATAGCTTACCATTCCGCGCATCTTTTGAGCACAAGAACGAAACGAGAATCTGCCCCCTAGCCCACCAGCGGCGGGAACTGCGGCAGCTTCGGCGTGCCGATGCGCAGGGACAGCTGCACCTCGCAGGGCTTGCAGCCCTGGCTGATCTCCACGTCGGATTGCACCGACATGTACATATAAGTGTCGATGGCGTCCCAGCCGGTAATGGCCATGAGCAGCCGCTGCATCTCTTTGGAGGCGCACATAAGGGCCTCGTTGTACTCCTGGGCGCTCGCGTTCACGTACCAGCGGCCGGCCGGGCCGAAGGTCTCCAGCACGGGCCAGTGGAGCTCGAAGTTCTTCAGCACGGACACGCGCACGGTGATCTCGGCGGCAATCTCGATGCCGGTGCCGCACAGCTCGGCGTCGCCCATGGTGGCGTGCACGTCGCCCATCTGCAGCAGGGCGCCCGGCACGCGCACGGGGAAGTACAGGCGGGTACCCTTGGTGATGAGCTTGTTGTCCATGTTGCCGCCGTAGTTGCCCACGAAGCCGTCGGCCGGCGCCCCCTCGGCTGGAGCGGTGCCGATCACGCCGATCATGGGGTTGATGGGGAAGCGCACGCCGTTGAAATCGGCCATGCCGTCTTCGATCTTGATCTTCTTCGTGCGGTACTCGGTGCCCTCGAACAGCGGCCCGCAGTGGTCGTCGGTGGCAATGGTGCCCTCGTCGGCCACCTGGATGTCGTAAATGTCCACCACGAGCACGTCGCCCACCTCGGCACCCTCCACGTACACCGGGCCGGCGGCGGGGTTGGTGATGTTGTAGGAGAAGTCCATGTCGCGCATGGTGACGGTCTCGTCGGTGAGGCGGCCCGAGAAGCAGTCGAGGCTCTTGAACACCATGACCTCGCCGGGACGCGCGGTATAGCAGGGCGCGTTGTCCTTGGAGAAGGCGTATACCCTATCTTCGATAATCTGCATGGAAACCCCCTTCGGGCCAGGGCGCGGAACGAGCGGCCGCGTCCGCGAATACGTTGCTGCAACTATGATACTCTCTCTTAGCTTTCTATGGCGCGACGGCAGTCCGCTTTTTTGCTCTACTGCGCTAAAGTAGAGAAGGGGCGTGGCCGATAGACGAGAGCCGACGGCGCCTTGTCGGGCCCGGCTCGCGCGCCGCCATCGATGCGATTTCTGTCGTAAAAGCAGCCAATTATCACGCCGTTGGCAAAATCTTAAGAATTTCATGGGGGAATCTTTACAACTTAAGGGGCGCGTTCGCCTAGAATGAAAAGACTAGCCCCTATGGAAGGAAGGCCCATGCCCCTGCGTCGGAGCGTGCTCTCATACTTGGAAGACGATGCCGCCCGTTTCCCCGATCGCCTCGCCGTCATCGACGAGCACGGCAGCTGCACCTACGAGGTGTTACGCCATCGGGCCCAGCGGGCCGGCAGCGCCCTGGCGGCCCACGAGGCCAATCATCGGGCGGTTGTCGTCTACATGGAGAAGGGCATCGACGCCCTCAGCATCATGTTCGGCGCTCTTTACGCCGGCGGCTTCTACGTGCCGGTAGATCCGCAGGTGCCGGCCGATCGCTTGGCCCGCATCGCCGGCGCCCTGGGCAACCCCCTCATCGTGGCCGATGGCGATCGCGCCGCCGCTGCGGCTGCGGCCCTTCCCGCCGAGGGAGAGCTGCTGGTCGCTGCCGATGTGCTGGAGGCTCCTCTCGACGAGGCCGCCCTCGTGGCCAGCCGCCGCGGCCTCACCGATTCCGACCCGGCCTACGTGCTGTTCACCTCTGGCTCCACGGGCACGCCCAAGGGCGTGGCCGTGAGCCACCGAGCCATTACCGACTTCATCGGCGACTTCACCCGGCTGTTCGGCTTCCGCGGCGATGACCGCATCGCCAACCAGGCTCCCTTCGATTTCGATGTGTCCGTCAAGGACATCTATGGGGCCCTGGCCAGCGGTTGCACCCTCGTGGTGGTGCCCCGCCCCCTGTTCTCGCAACCCGCGGCCCTTGTGGATTACTTGGAAGAGCAGCGGGTCACGGTGATGACCTGGGCGGTAGCGGCTCTGTGCCTTATCACGAGCCTCCACGGGCTGGATGGCAAGACCCTCTCGGCCGTGCGCCGGGTCCTGTTCAGCGGCGAGGTCATGCCCGCCGAGCACCTGCGCACCTGGATGGAGCATCTGCCCGAGGCCAGTTTCGCCAATCTCTACGGGCCCACCGAGGTCACCTGCAACTGCCTCTATCACGTCATCGAGCGCGACCGCGACTACGACGAGGGCATCCCGCTGGGGGTGGCCTTCCCCAATCGCGAGGTGCTGCTGGTCGATGGCGAGGGGTGCCCGGTCACCGAGCCGGGCACGGTGGGGGAGCTCATGGTGCGCGGCGTGTCCCTCGCCCTCGGTTATGTGGGCGATCCCGAACGCACGGCGCTCTCCTTCACCCAGAACCCGCTGCACAACCGTTTTCCCGACCGGGTGTACCGCACCGGCGACCTGGCCGCCTTCAACGAGACGGGCGAGCTGTTCTACCGCGGCCGCAAGGACAATCAGATCAAGCACCAAGGTCATCGAGTGGAACTGGAGGAAGTGGATGCCGCTATCGAGGGCGTCCAGGGCGTCCAGCGCTGCCGTTGCGCCTACGACAAGGAGCGCAAGCGCCTCATCGCCTTTTACGAGGGCACGGCAGAGGCGCCCGCTGTGCGGGCCGAAGCCCACGAGAAGCTACCGCCCTTCATGATTCCCACTCAGATCGTCGCGGTGGAATCTATGCCCCTCACCAAAAACGGGAAGGTGGATCGGGCGGCCCTTTTGGAACAGAGCCGCGCCGCCGCCCGTGCCCGCCGCGCCCGCCGCAACCCCGGGCCCCCGAAGGCCCGCAACGAAGGAGAACGATGAACGACGAGAACCTCATAGCGGCCGCCGATGCCTTCGGCACGCCGCTGTATGTCTTCGACGAGGCGTCCCTGCGCGATCGGGTGGCGCTGCTGGAGGAAACTCTGCCCGCCCGCGCGGCGCTCTGCTTTGCCGTGAAGGCGAATCCCTTGGCCATTCCCCTTATCAGCCCCTATGTGCATCGCTTCGAGGTGTGCTCCCCCGGGGAGCTGCGCATCTGCCAGAACGTCGGCGTCGATCCGGCCGAGATCGTCCTGTCCGGTGTGGCCAAGGACGAGGACCTCATTCGCGGTCTGCTGGATGCCGGCGCCGCGGTGCACCGCTATACGGTGGAATCGCGGCGCCAGTTCGACCTGCTGCTGGCCCTGGCCCGCGAGTATGGCCGGCCCCTTCCCCTGCTGCTGCGCCTCACCTGCGGCAGCCAGTTCGGCATGGACGAGGCCGACATTCGCGCCATCATTGCCGAGCACGGCACCGACCCGGCGGTGGATATCTGGGGCATCCAGCAGTTCTCCGGCACCCAGAAGACCTCCCTGCGCCGGGTCCAGCGCGAACTGGCCAAGGCCGATGAGCTCATGGCCGCCCTGGCCGCCGACTACGGCTTTACCGTGCGCGAGTTCGAGTATGGCCCGGGCCTGCCGGCCGATTACTTCTCGGAGGAAGATCCCACTGCCACCCGCGAGCACCTGGAGGGTGTGGGCTCTCTGCTGGACGCCATGGCCTTCGACGGGCCTCTCACTCTGGAAATCGGCCGCGGCCTCACGGCCTGGTGCGGCACTTACCTCACCCGCGTGGTGGATGCGAAGACGAACCAGGGGGTGAACTACGCCATTGTGGATGGAGGAATCCACCATATCACCTACTACGGCGGTGGCCTCGGCTTGAAGGCTTGGCCCTGCCGTCAGCTGTCCACTCCCGAGGGCGCCCCCGTGGAGGAGTGGACGCTCTGCGGCTCGCTGTGCACCACCAACGACATCCTCATGAAGGCCATGGCCGTGGCCGGTTTGGAGGTTGGTACGCTGTTCGCCTTCGACAAGGCCGGTGCCTATTGCATGACCGAGGGCGTGTCGCTGCTGCTGTCCCGCGATCTACCGGCCGTGGCCTTCGCCGATGGGGACGGAAACCTGACCCTGGTGCGCGGACCTGTGCGCACCGACCCTCTGAACACGCCGTCGATGCCCTAACGGAAGCCCCGCGGCAGGGCATCGGCCAGCGTATTGCCTCTTTGCCCCACCGCCCGAGCATAGAAGCCCCCCCCAAAGAAAGGATAGGAACATGGAAGAGCGCGAGACTATTTTGGAAATTCTGGATGAGCTGGCTCCCGGTGCCGACTTCGAGGGCTGCACCACCCTCGTGGACGACCGTGTCCTGGACTCTCTCACCATCGTGGCCCTCGTGGCCGAGCTGGAGGACGCCTTCGACATCACCATCCCCGCCGTGGAAGTGGTGGTGGAGAACTTTAACTCCGTGGACGGCCTCACTGCCATGGTGAAGCGCCTGGTGGAGGACCAGCTCGACTAGCATTCGCCCACTCCTTCGGCCGGGGGAACCCGCACCCTCCGGCCGGCGAGCACGGCGGGGAGCAGGTGCTCCTCGCGGTGCCGTCCTGCGGTTTCCGTGCCCGGTCCGACCCCGAAAGACCCATGACCTCGTATTTCTCCTTCATATTCTTGGCAGCGTTCCTCCCGGCCGCCGTGGCTGTGTACGCCATTGCGCCCCGCCGCGCACGCTGGGCCGTTCTGCTTGTGGCCAGCTACCTGTTCTTCTTCTGGCTCTCCCGCGAGCTCATCCTGGCGCTGTGGGTGTCCACTCTGGCCATCTACGGCACGGGCCTCGGTCTCGGCGCCCTCATCAGCCAGCGCGATAGCGCCGTGAAGGCGGCGAAATCGGGCAAGCGCGAGATACGCGCCCGCTTCGCTCGGAAGATGAAGATCGTCATGGCTACGGGACTGCTGGTGAACTTCGGCCTTCTGGCGGCCTTCAAGTACCTGCACTTCTTCGCGTCGGTCATCGACGGGGCCCTCGGCTTGGTGGGCATCACCCTGAACACGGAGCTGCCGGTGTGGGCCGCCCCCATCGGCATCTCGTTCTACACCCTCATGGCCGGCTCCTACCTCATCGACGTGTACCGCGGCACCGTGGCGGCCGACCGCAACCTCGGTCGTGTGGCACTCTTCCTCGGGTTCTTTCCCCAGATCATGGAGGGTCCCATCAGCCGCTATGGCCAAACAGCCGATCAACTCATGGCGGGGCACCCCGTCACGCGAGCGAACCTCTATGCTGGTACCCTGCGCATGCTGTGGGGTCTGGGGAAGAAGATGATCGTCGCCGATAGGCTGAACGCCTTCGTCAAGCCGGTCTTCGCCGACTACACCGCCTACGACGGCGGCATCATCGCCCTGGGCGCGGTGCTCTACACGGTACAGCTGTACTGCGATTTCTCCGGCACCATGGACGTCGCCCTCGGCATGGGCCGCATTTTCGGCGTCTCTTTGCCCGAGAATTTCCGCCAGCCCTTCTTCTCCCGCACAGCCGCTGGGTTCTGGCAACGCTGGCACATCACCCTGGGAACGTGGCTGCGCGACTACATTTACTATCCGGTGTCGCTGTCGAAGCCGCTCAAGAAGCTCACGAGCAAGGCGCGCAAGCGCTTCGGGAACCGCTATGGCCCGCTGCTGGCCTCGTCGGCGGCCCTGTTCTGCGTCTGGTTTGGCAACGGTCTGTGGCATGGAGCCGGCAGCCAGTATATCTTCTTCGGCCTGTACTACTTTGTACTCATTGTGGCCGGAAGCCTCATCGAGCCCACGGCGGTGAAGGTGGCCGAGCGCCTGCGCATCAGCCGGGAATCGGCGGGATATCGGGCATTCCAGATCGCCCGCACCCTCGTTATCATCGTTGTGGGCGAGCTGTTCTTCCGGGCCGAGGGCCTCGATGCGGGCCTGGCCATGTTCGGCGCCATGGTCTGCGACTTCAACGGCGCTTCTCTGGTGGACGGTTCCATTTTTGGAGTTGGTGCGGCGGGTATCGGTTTGGACGGCCACGACCTGGCCATTGTGCTAGCATGGGTCGCCCTCATGCTGGCGGTGGGGCTCATCCGCGAACGCGGGGTGTCCATCACCGAGCGTGTGGCCGCCTGGCCCCTGCCCGCCCGCTGGGCCCTCTGGTACGCCCTGTTCCTGGCCGTCATCATCTTCGGTGCCTATGGCACCGCCTATGCGCCGGTCGATCCCATGTATGCCCAGTTCTAGTCCGATAACGCACCCCATACGCCCAAAGGAATCCCGTTGAACGAAGAGAAGTCTACAACGAAACCGGAAAACACCGCCGCAGCCCCGGCCGCCATCGCGCCGGACACGGCCGCCGCCTCCATCGATCCCGGCGAGCCCGTCGCTGCCGAAGGGGCTCCGCTCCACGGGGCGGCCCGCTTGCGGGCCCTTGGAAAGAGCCTGCTCGTGGCCATCGCGTTCGTGCTCGTGGGCCTGCTCGTTCTCTATGGCGCTTCCCGTATCTTCGAACCCAAGAGCAACGGCAACGTCGGTGGAGTGCACGCGGCCCATGTGGCGGCCAACGGCTTCCTCGGCGAACCGAAAAACAGCATCGATGCCCTGTTCATCGGCGATTCTGAAACCTACAGCGCCGTGTCCCCCGTGGAAATCTGGAAGGCCGGCGGCGCTGCTACCTACACCTGCGCTATCGGCGGTCAGAACCTTACCTACAGCCGCACGCTCCTAGAGCGCGCCCTCAAGGTTCAAAAGCCCCGCGTCGTCATGATCGAGGGCAACTCCCTGTTCAAGCCCTTCGACGAGAACAAGCTGCTCAAGAGCACCATCAAGGATATGTTCCCCATCTTCGAGCGCCATGATCGCTGGAAGGCCCTCACGCTGCGCGATTTCTTCGGCTCCGCGGAGAACGACTACGTTGACGACATGAAGGGTTTCCGCATGAAATGGGGCGTTCGCCCCGCCGACGACTCGGCCTATATGGAGCCCACCGACAACGTGGCCGAAGTGCCCGAGCTCACCAAATCGGTGTTGGCCGAGATGCGCGACATGTGCCGCGCCGCCGGCAGCGAGCTCGTCATCGTCAGCACGCCGAGCACCAAGTGCTGGTACACTTCCCGCCACAACGGTGCCCAGGCCGTCGCCGACGAGCTGGATATCGAATTTATCGACCTGAACACCGGCGACGATGCCGTGGCCATCGACTGGGATACCGATACGCGCGATTGGGGCGATCACCTGAATTACGCCGGCGCTGTGAAGACCTCCCAGGCCCTCGCCCATATCCTGAGCGAGCGCTACGGCGTTCCCGATCATCGCGATGATCCCGCCTATGCTGTGGAATGGAACCGCGCCGTGCGCCACCACGATCGGCTCGTGGAAAAGGGCTCCGCCATGGCCGTGGTGGGCAAGCCCGGCGATGCCATCACCATCATGGAGTTGCCGCCGCTTTATAACCCGGCCTAAGAACTCTCGCTCATCGCGGCGCGGCTACTCACCCGCGCTTGCCCTGGCAGCCCTGCCCCCGCGCCTCTATTGTCTCCGCGCAGCGGGGTCTCGCCATTGCGCCCGCAGACCCCGTGACCCTCGCTTTGCTGCGGGCCGCCCGGCCATCACAAGCGCCCGCCGCTCAAAGATGACCAATCAACTTTTGTTTATCTACCTGGTGAAACGAATATGAAAGAACCATGGGAAACCAGGGGTTTCGGCCTCCTGTTGACGGTGCCGGCTTGTCTCGATCCCATCCCTTTGGTACAACATGCATCCCCAAAATCTAGTAATTTCCTAGACTTATAGCTATCGAGAAGCGGGATGCTGTCCAAGGGGGTAAGGCGGCCTCCTGCGTGAAACGGAGTACCATTCGTGAACAAGAACAGCATCGGACTGCGCCGTCCGTGGAGCCGCGCCCTGCTCGCCGGCCTTCTCGCCGGCTCACTTGCCTTCTCTCCGCTGGCGGCTTTCGCCATCGATGAAGCTTCGGATTCTGTGGAACCGACCGTTGAGGCTTTCACGGAACCCGCTGATGATGTCTCAGCAGCAAAGGTAGTGGAAGATGCCGCCAGCTCCTCTCCTGCCGAAGAGCTTCCGGTTCCTTCGGAGGAAGAGCTGGCGGCTCAGGAGCCTTCCGCTCCCACCGACGATGGGGCCGACGAAGCCTCCCCGACAAACGAGGCTGTTCCCGTCGAAGGCCCCAGTCCCTCCCCGGCCCCCTCGATGGAGCCCTCTGCCAGTGGACTTTCCGTCGATCGGCCTTCTGCCGCCCCGGCCGCCGAGACCACAGTGACGGTGTACTACTGCGAGATGGTTTACTACGACGACCCCTCTTTCAACGATCCCACGGGCTTTCGCTTGCTGGGCTCTCACACCTACGATGGCGTAACCGTGGGTGAAAAGATCGATCCTTGGGATTACGTGAGGGACATCCCAGACTACATTTTCTTCGATGGTTGGGCGACGGACCCCATCGCCAGCGCCGATCCCGAGCAGAATACGGTGCAGCTGAACTACTTCCGCGCCAAGAGCCCTTGCACCGTGAACTATTATTCCATCAGCGATGGCGATGCCTTCGCCGATGATCCGGGCATCGACACGGTGATAAGCGAGGTCAACGGTCAGACCGTCCGCTTCGATCGCATGGGCACCTACGAGATCGAAAGCCAGCCTCTCGGCACCGAAATCGACTCCGCTCTTCTGGCCGTTCCCGTGGACAATATGGCCTATGTGGATGCCGACAAGGAAAGCGTTATCGTGGCCGGTGCCGTTGCCAGCAATGAGCTCAACCTCTTCTACACGCCGGTGCCGGCTGCGGCGCCCGATGATGCTCCCGAAGCTGGAGCGCCCGAGCCTACGCCCCCGGCCCCGCCCGCTCCCTCCGAGCCCGAGGGCGACAATGTTGAGGGCGGTAATGGCAATGGGGGGTCCGACCTCCCGGAGGTCGATGGCAATCTCGGCAATGTCGGAGTGAGCGGTGCCACCGGCAACGAGGAAAGCGACGATTCCGCAGCCCAAGAGAGCGGCATCGCCGCGCGGCCCGGGTCCTCCGGACAGGGTGCTGACGGCAAGCCTGCCTCCAAGCCGACAGGTGCCACGGTCGTGGAGGACGGTGACAGCTCTCGCGACGCCTCGGGCTCTGCCGACCGGCTGCCCCAGACTGGCGATAGCCTCGTGCTCGCCGTGGGGATTCTCTCCGTTGCGGCCGCCGCTGCGGGCGTGGCCTTCATCGCCCGTCGTCGCTGCCAGCATTAGGAGCGTCTTGCTCATCCCTACTTATATATAGTCAGCCCCTTGCATAAGTAGTTGCAGAGATCGCTTCAGATCAGACGGTGCTTCGGGAGCCCTCCGCCAGGAGGGCTCCCTGCCTGGAGCGCCCAAGGAGATCGGCGATCCAGTGCCTCCGGCCGCCCTCGGGCCCTTCGGCCCCCCCCCGGCCCCGCGCGTCCCGGGGGGCGATTCCCAAAAAAGCCGAAAATTCCCCCTTGCGCTTTCCCGGGAGGCGTGTATTATAGACAAGTTGCCTTTCCCGGAGGCGGGGAGGTAGCGCTGGGCCGGTCCCGGCTCCCGGCGGCGGGGGAGCGGAGTTGTAAAGATTTCGTGACCGCGTTGACAAGACCGGAGCCGACCTGTAAAGTACTTCCTTGCGCCGCTCGCGAGAGACGGCGGCGGGCGAGGCCCGCGGA
>NZ_JBCLQK010000017.1:0-24055 GCF_041223505.1 Adlercreutzia muris | reverse complement strand
TTCCTGGAGGGCCACCCCGGCGTGGACAACGCCGACGCGCCCGCCTACGCCCCGGGCACCGACGCCAAAGGCGGCGTGGTGCCGGCCGACGAGGGCGACCCCGGCGCCGGCAAGGGCGATCCCAAGACCCGCATCCGCCTCGCCCAGACCGGCGACGGGCTGCTCGGCGCCGCTGTCCCCCTGGCGCTCGCGGCCCTCGCCGCCGGCGCGGTTCTCATCGCCCTCGTCGCCCGGCATCGCCGCTGGGCTGGAGACAGGCGCAGCCGCTGGTAGCCCAGCCCCGCAGCAGGTTCCCTACCGCATAGGGGAGGCCAGCCGCCGCATGACGGGCATCCGATAGCGGGGGAGTCGCTTAACGCGGCTCCCCCGTTTCGCTACAATGGGGCCATTGGCCGACAAGAAGGAGGAACCGCTATGATACGAGTCGTCGTCGCCGGATGCGCCGGACGCATGGGAAGCGCCGTCGTGGACGCCGTCAATACCGCTGAGGACATGGAGATCGTCTGCGGCATCGACCCTCATGCCAACGGCAACGCAGGCGCCTTCCCCGTGTTCGCCACCGTGACCGAGGCCCTCGATGCCGTGGAGGCCGACGTGCTCGTGGACTTCACGCAGCCCGCCGTCGTTGCCGCAAACCTGGCCGTGGCGCTGCCACGGGGCGTGGACTGCGTCGTGGGCACCACGGGCTTGGCCACCGCCACCTTAGAGGAGCTGGCCGCCAGCGCCGCAGATGGTACCTGCCTGTTCTACGCGCCGAACTTCACCACCGGAGCCGTGCTCATGATGGAGTTCGCCCGCGCCGCCGCGCCCTACTTTCCCGAGGCCGAAGTCATCGAGTTCCACCACTGCAACAAGAAGGATGCTCCCTCGGGCACGGCCGTGCGCACGGCGCAGATGATCGCCGAGGCGCGCAGCCCGCGCGTCAGCGCCGCCCCCGGACGCGAGACCGAGATGCCTGGAGCCGAGGGCGCCCGCGGGGCGCTCGTGGACGGCGTGCCGGTTCACGCCGTGCGCTCCATGGGCTATGTGGCCTCCCAGGAGGTGATCTTCGGCTCCCTCGGCCAGACGCTGACCATTCGCCACGACTCGTGGGACCGCACCTCCTACATGCCCGGCGTGCTTCTGGGCATCCGCAGCGTGGGGGAGCGCGAGGGGCTCATCGTGGGTCTGGAGACCTTCATGGCCTAGGGCCCGCCGTCGGCGTAGAAGGGGAGGACGGTCGCTCGCACGGCCGCCCTCCTTGTGCGTTTGGCGAACTTCCGCGAGCCCGGGCCCTCCGAGGCGAACATCAGTGGCATAATAGCCAGCGAGTTGATTGGCAGGGGCCCGCGCCCCGGCATTCGCCTAAGGAGAAACACCGATGGAAAGCACCCGCAACCCTCGCTTCGGCCGCCTCATCCCGGCCATGGTCACCCCCTTCGATGAGAACCTCGAGCTCGACCTGGATCGGGCCCAGGAGCTGGCCTGCCGCCTCGTGGACGGCGGGGTCGATTCCATCATCGTGAACGGCACCACTGGCGAGAGCCCCACGGTGTTCTACCCCCAGAAGCTCGAGCTGTTCCGCGCCGTGCTGGCCGCCGTGGCCGGCCGTGTGCCGGTCATCGCGAACGTGGGGGACAACTGCACCGCCGACACAGTGTCCTTCGCCCAGGATGCCGGCAAACTCGGCGTCGATGGCTTCATGTGCGTGGTTCCCTACTACAACAAGCCGCCCCAGGAGGGTCTGTACCGTCACTTCAAGACCATCGCCGATTCCACGGAGATGCCCATCATCCTGTACAACATCCCCGGGCGCTGCTCCATCAACATGGAGGCCGCGACCACCCTGCGCCTGGCCCGCGACTGCGACAACATCGTGGCCATCAAGGAGGCCTCGGGCAACCTCGACCAGGTGAAGGCCATCATCGACGGCGCCCCGGCCGACTTCGACGTGTACTCTGGCGACGACTCCGCCACCCTGGACATCATGCGCCTGGGCGGCGCGGGCGTCATCTCCACCATCGGCAACGTGGCCCCGGAGCGCATGAAGGAAATCGTGGAGCTGGCCGCAGCCGGCGACTGGGAAGCGGCCGAGGCCGCCAACGAGGCCCTGCTGCCGCTCATGACCGGGCTCTTCGCCACGGCGAACCCCATCCTCGTGAAAGAGGCCCTGAAACTCATCGGCTTCCCCGTCGGCGGCGTGCGCCTGCCGCTCGTGGACGCCACCCCCGAGCAGTCCGCGACCCTGGCCGCCGTCATGCGCGAGGTGGGCGTGCTGGCCTAGGCGGGCCCCTGCTGGAACCGTGAACGCCGGTCCGCCACGGGCGGGTCGGCGTTTTTGCAGACATATCCCCGAACGACAAGGAACTTCATGACCAAGGAAAACCAAGAGAAGAAGAACGAGAAGCCCCGCGCCGCCAAGGACGGCGGCACCGATAGCACGGGCGGCTCGAACGGCAAGGGCAACCGCAATCGCGGGGGCCGCAAGAACAACACCTCCTTCAAGCGCGTGAACCTGGAGCGCAAGCGCCCGCAGCTCTCCCGCGGCGAGGGGGCCGAGGGCTCCGCGCAGAACGGCGAGCGCCCGCGCCGCCGCCGGGGCTCGAAGGCCTCGAAGGATCCCAACGCCAAGCTGCGCATCATCCCGCTCGGCGGCCTGGATGCCATCGGCAAGAACATGACCGCCTTCGAGTGCGGCGACGACATGATCCTCGACGACGCGGGACTGATGTTCCCCGACGACGATCATCCGGGCGTGGACCTCATCCTGCCCGACTACACCTACGTGCTGGAGAACGCCGACAAGCTGCGCGGCATCATCATCACCCACGGCCACGAGGACCACACGGGCACCTTGCCCTACCTGCTGAAGGACCTCGACCGCACCGTGAACATCTACGCCACCAAACTCACGCTGGGCCTCATCGAGGGCAAGTTCGCCGAGCACAAGATCAAGAACGCCAAGCTCATCGAGATCAAGTCGGGCGAGGAGATCAAGCTCGGCTGCTTCAAGGTGGACTTCTTCGCCGTGAACCACTCCATCCCCGGTGCCGTGGGCCTGTTCATCCAGAGCCCGGCCGGCAACGTGCTGCACACCGGCGACTTCAAGCTCGACCAGACCCCCATCGACGGGGTCACCACCGATTTCGCCGCCATCACGCGCTTCTCCGAGAAGGGCGTCGACCTCATGATGAGCGACTCCACGGGCGCCATGAACCCGAACTTCACGCCGAGCGAGGCCGAGGTGGGCAAGACCCTGGAGCAGATCATCTCCCAGGCCCCGGGCCGCGTCATCATCGCCTCCTTCGCGAGCCACATCCACCGCATGCAGCAGATCTGCGACGCCGCGGTGAAGAACGGCCGCAAGGTGGTGGTCACGGGCCGCTCCATGATCCAGAACACCGACATCGCCCGGCGCCTGGGCTACCTGAAGATCTCCGACGACAACCTCATCGACGCCTACGATCTGAAGGGCATCCCCTCCGATCAGGTGGTCATCATGTGCACCGGAAGCCAGGGCGAGCCCCTAAGCGCCCTGGGCCGCATCGCCAACGGCGAGCACAAGACCATCGAGATCGAGGAGGGCGACACCGTCATCATCTCGGCCACGCCGGTGCCCGGCAACGAGAAGGCGGTCACCCGGGTCATCAACTCCCTGGCCAAGATCGGCGCCGACGTGTACGACAAGAGCCGGGCGCGGGTCCACGTGTCGGGCCACGCGGGGGCCGAGGAGCTCAAGATCATGCTCACCCTCGTGAAGCCCAAGGCCTTCATGCCGGTCCACGGCGAGGCCACCCACCTGCGGGCCCACGCGAAGCTGGCCGAGGCCACGGGCGTGGACGCCGAGAACATCTACATCCTGGAGAACGGCGATGCCCTGGAGCTGTCGGCCCTGGGCATCGAGCGCGGCGAGGGCGTGCCCTCGGGCATCGTCTACGTGGACGGCCTGTCGGTGGGCGACACCTCCCAGGACGTGCTCGACGAGCGCAACACCCTCGGCAACCAGGGCTTCGCCTCGGTGGCCGCGGCCGTGGACGTGAAGCGCAAACAGGTCGTGGGCGAGGTGCAGGTGTCCATGCACGGCATCACCGGCGGCGACGACTACTACCTGGCCCGCGAGGCGGCCTCCACGGTGGCCGGCGCTCTGCGCCGCTGCCTGGGGAAGGACGGCGGCGCGAAGGAGCTGCGCAAGGCCGCCCGCGACGCCCTCATGTCGCTTCTGTGGGACCGCACCAAGCAGCGTCCCATGGTGGTCGTGAACATCCTGGAGGTTTAGAGCTTCCATGGCCCGTCACTCGCAGCAACCCTCGAAGGGATCCCCGTCGCGCAAGAAGGCGAGCGAGGCCGTCTCCAAGGACGGCACTCGCCGCCCCCTCTCGGCGGCTGCCCGCAGCCGATCGGTCGAGCCCGCGCCGCGCATCCTGGACGATCGCACCCGCCGCGACATGGTGGGCGTGGGCTTCATCCTGCTCGGCATCGTGCTGTTCATCGCCGCCGTGGCCCCCACCGGGGCCATCGTCACGGCCCTGCTGTCCGAGTCGCTCCACCTCGTCTTCGGCGTGGGCTGCTACATCATGCCCTTCTTCCTCGTGGCCGTGGGCGGCACCGTGCTCTACCGCAAGGAGACCGAGCGCATGTCCCTGCGCATCACCGTGGGCCTCGGGCTCATCCTGGTGGCGCTGCTCGGCATCATCGCCCTGTTCACCCCCGTGGGCAACACCGGCCCCGAGGCCTTGTTCGACTACGGCAACCTCGTCACCCACGGCGGCTACGTGGGGGCGGCCCTGGCCTGGGTGGGGCTCACCCTGTTCGGCGGCATCATCTCGGCCATCCTGCTTTTGGGCCTGGCCGTGGCCGGCGTCATCGTCATCGGGTTCTCCGTGTCCGCCTTCATCGAGAAGGTGCGCGCCCGCCACGAGGCGGAGCTGGCGGGTCGGGAGCCCTACCTGCCCGAGGGGCTATTCGGCGCCGTGAAGCGCGGCGGCCACCTCGTGCGCCATAACTTCGGCGGCGCCTCCGGCGAGGTGCCCCAGCCTCCCGACGCCACGGTGGTGCGGCCAGCCGCCGCCACCGCGCGCCTGGCCATGGAGGAGCAGCCCCGCCGCCCCCGCAGCCGCGCCATCGCCGAGCGCCAGTCGGTTCCCGCCGAGGGGGCTCCGGCCGTCCCGGCCGTGGACGGGGCGGCCCTCACGCGCCAGCTCGGTGGCGAGGGGAGGGGGGCCGCTGCGGGCCGCACGGTGAACATCACCGCCCCCGACCCGCGCCAGACCGCCGCCATCGGCGCCATCGCCGCCGAGGAGCCGGCCCGCCCCATGACCCGCAAGCTCGGCCGCAAAGCCGCCGAGGAGGCCCAGAGCGCACAGGCCGCTGCGACGGCGGCGCCCACGGCCAACCCCCGCAAGCGCGCGGCCAAGGCGAAGCCCAAGGCCGCCCCGAAACCGGCGCCCCCCGTGTCGAAGGACGGCTTCCAGCTGCCCTCCATGGACCTGCTGTCCACCGGCGACGGCAAGCGCCGCGGCTCCACGGAAGAGGAGCTGCGCGAAGTGGCCGCCGAGCTCCAGGGCACTCTGGAGGACTTCGGCGTGCTCGCGAGCGTCGTGGGCTGGGTAGAGGGCCCCACGGTCACCCTGTTCAAGGTGGATCTGCCCTCGGGCGTGCGCGTGAGCAAGGTCACGAACCTCACCGACGACATCGCCCTGGCCCTGGCGGCCCCCGGCGTGCGCATCTTCGCCCCCATTCCCGGCACCAACTACGTGGGCATCGAGGTGCCCAACCGGGTGCGCCAGATGGTGTACCTGCCCGAGGTGCTGGCCGCCGCCGAGCCGGGACCCTTGCAGGTGGCCATCGGTGAGGACGTGGAGGGCCACGCCATCGTGCACGACCTGGCCAAGATGCCCCATGTGCTCATCGCCGGCACCACCGGCTCGGGCAAGTCGGTGGAAGTGAACTCCATGATCATGTCCATCCTCATGCGGGCGACCCCGGCCGAGGTGCGCTTCATCATGGTGGACCCCAAACGGGTGGAATTCGCCCCCTATGAGGGCATTCCCCATCTCTACGTGCCCGTGGTCACCGAGTGCCGCGAGGCCTCCAGCGCCCTGTCCTGGGCCGTGGCCGAGATGGAGCGCCGCCTCAAGATGTTCTCGAAGTGCGGCGTGCGCAACATCATCTCCTTCAACGAGAAGGCCCGGGCAGCCGCCGAGGCGGCCGAGCAGAGCGGGGAAGAGGTGCCGGAGAACCCCTACGGCGAGCCCATTCCCTACATCGTCATCGTCATCGACGAGCTGGCCGACCTCATGATGAACGTGGGCAAGGAGGTGGAGTTCTCCATCAGCCGCATCGCGCAGCTGGCCCGTGCGGCCGGCATCCACCTCATCATCGCCACGCAGCGCCCCTCCACCAACGTGGTCACGGGCCTCATCAAGGCGAACATCACCTGCCGCATCGGCCTCACCGTGGCCAGCGGCATCGACTCCCGCGTCATCCTGGACTCCACCGGGGCCGAGAACCTCATCGGCCGGGGCGACCTGCTCATCGCCAAGCCGGAGTACCCCAAGCCCGTGCGCGTCCAGGGCCCCTGGATCCCCGACGAGGAGATCGCCGCCGTGGTGGCGCACCTCAAGGCCCAGGGGGAGCCGGAGTACCATTCCGAGATCCTCAAGACCAACGTGGTGACCCTCGGCGACTCCTCGCCGGCCGGCGACGGCGGCTCCGAGGCCGACGATCCGCTGCTCTGGGAGGCCGCCGATGTGGTGGTTTCAAGCGATTTGGGGTCAACTTCCAATCTTCAGCGCCGCCTGAAGGTCGGATATGCCCGCGCTGGTCGTATAATGGATCAGCTAGAAGAAAAGGGCATCGTGGGCCCGGCCAACGGCAGCCGTCCCCGCGAGGTGCTCGTAGACGCAATGGAGCTCGAGACCCTAAAGGCCTTCGAGGCCAACGACGAGGATTAGACGGCCCGGCCCCGGCGGCCGCCGTCCATGACATAGAGGAGTTACGACCGTGGCGAGACAGATTTCCTTCGGAGACACGCTCAGGAGCGCCCGCGAGCGCAAGGGGCTCGACCTGTCCACCGCGGCCCGCAAGCTGCGCATCCGTCCGGACATCCTCCGGGCCATCGAGGAGAGCGACTTCGCCCGCATGCCCCCGCGGGGCTACACCTCCAACATGGTGGGCGCCTACGCCCGCCTCGTGGGTCTGAACCCCGCCGAGATCACGCGCCTCTACCGCGACGAGGCCCAGCAGTTCGAGACCGGCCGACGCCCCATGGGCGGCCGGAGCGAGCGCCCCCGTCCCGGCGAGCGCGCCGAGGGACGCGGCCGTTCGAGCCGCGATGGCCAGCGGGAGCGGGGGAGCCGCCCGAACGGCCGCTCCTCCCGCACCGGCCGCGGCGCTGCGCCCCAGCCGGCCTACACCAACCTCGTCCAAGGGCGCCAGGCCCCGGGCATCGCCGCCAACTTCGGCTCCGTGCTGCCGCTCATCGTGGTGGGCGCCATCATCGTGGGCCTGCTCGTGCTCGTCATCTTCCTGGCCTTCGGGGGCAAGGACGCCCCGGCCGAGGACACCCCCACGGTGCCCATCTCCGGCATGCCGGCCCCCCAGGGTACCACGAGCGGCACAGATGCCGCGGGCCAGCAGCCCACGGCCCCGACTACCACGCCCGTGGCCCCCACGAGCGCCAAGTTCGCCTACAAGGTGGCCGACGGCGCCGAGATGTACATCGAGGTCATCCAAGACGGCAAGACCGTGGAGGCCGGCGATGTGACCGGGCCCAAGAGCCAGGAGTACGACGTCACCGGCAAGCTGAAGTTCGTCGTCTCCGGCGACCCCGACGAGGTGGAGATCACCGTGGACGGTGAGAAGGTTGAGCCCACCGAGGCCAAGAGCGGCGTGTACACCTACACCGTTGACTTCGAGGAGGCGCTGTCCGCCTGGAAGCGGGCCAACGGCGTGGGCAGCGGCTCGACCGACGACGGGACCGAGGCCGACAACGGCAGCGACGAGTCGGGCGATGAGGGCGGCTCCGGCGACTCCACCAATGGCGACAGCACGGACGGCGACGCGGGCAACTAGTGCGCCCCGCGCCCATCGTCCCGCGTCCCGTTCCCCGTTCTACCTTTCCCGAACCGATTAGAAAGTGAGGGCCCTATGGCCAAGGAATCCAGCTTCGACGTCGTATCCACCGTGGACATGCAGGAGGTGGACAACGCCTTCCAGCAGGCCAAGAAGGAGCTCTCCCAGCGCTATGACCTGAAGGACTCCGGCGCCGAGATCAGCCTAGACAAGAACGGCGGCACCATCACCGTGTCCGCCCCGGCCGACTTCGTGGCCTCCCAGGTCATCGACGTCATCGGCAGCAAGCTCATCAAGCGCGGCATCGATCTGACCGCCGTGCAGTGGGGCGATGCCCAGGCCGCCACGGGCGGCTCAGTGCGCCGCGTGGCCACCGTGGTCAACGGCATCGACAAGGAGACCGCCGGCAAGATCAACAAGGACATCAAGGCCCAGAAGCTCAAGTGCAAGGTCACCATCGAGGGCGACAAGCTGCGCGTGAGCTCCCCGTCCCGCGACACCCTCCAGGAGGTCATCGCCTTTTTGAAGGGCCAGGACTACGGCCAGCCGCTCCAGTACGTGAACTACCGCTAGGAGCTCCTTCCGATGACCGCTCCGGTTCCCCCCGCGTGGGAGGGCGCGTCCGCGCCCCGCGTCAGCCTCGTCACCATGGGCTGCGCCAAGAACGAGGTCGACTCTGCGGCCATGGCCCGCGCCCTGGCCGAGGCCGGCTATCAGGTGAACGTCCCGGCCGACGAGGCCGATGTCATCATCGTGAACACCTGCTCGTTCATCCAGTCGGCCACCGAGGAGAGCCTCGAGGCCATCTTCGAGGCCGCCTCCCTGCCCCTTGTGGCCGCGGGCCGCGCCTCGGTGGTGGTGGCCGGTTGCATGCCCGCTCGCTACGGCGACGACCTGGAGGGCGAGCTCACCGAGGCCGCCGCCTTCGTCCCCTGTAGCAAGGAGGACGACATCGTGGCCGTCCTGGGGCGCCTCACCGGCTTCGAGCCGACGGCGGGGGAGGAAGCGATGGCCCCCACGGCATCCGAAGCCACGGGGGCGCCGGGGGAAGGGGGCATCTTCGCCTACGTGAAGATCTCCGACGGCTGCGACCGCTTCTGCTCCTACTGCACCATCCCAGCCATCCGAGGCCGCTACCACAGCTTCCCCTTCGAGGCCATCCGCGCCGACGTGGCCCGGGAAGTGGCCGCGGGGGCCAGGGAGATCGTGCTCATCGCCCAAGATACCGGCCGCTGGGGCCAAGACCTTCCCGAGGGCCACGACCTGGCCTGGCTCGTGGACACCCTGGCCGAGGCATTCCCCGACACCTGGCTGCGCGTCATGTACCTGCAGCCCGAGGGGGTCACCGACCGGCTGCTCGCCGTCATGGCCGCCCGGGACAATGTGTGCTCCTACCTGGATATTCCCCTCCAGCACGTGAGCGCTCCCATCCTGCGGGCCATGAACCGCGCCGGCTCGGCCGAGAAGTTCACGGCCCTCATCGAGCGCATCCGCGCCGCCGTGCCCGGCATCACCCTGCGCACCACCCTCATCGCGGGCTTCCCCGGCGAGACCGAGGAGCAGTTCGAGGCCCTGTGCGACTTCGTGGCCGAGGCCCCCTTCGACTACATCGGCGTGTTCCCCTATTCCCGCGAGGAGGGGACGGCCGCCGCCGCGCTGCCCGACCAGCTCGATGAGGACGAAAAGGCCGAGCGGGCCCAAATCCTGCGCGACCTGGCCGACGCGGTCTGCGGGCCGCGCATCGCCGAGCGCATCGGCCGGCCCATGGCGGTGCTCGTGGAAGGCACCGAGGAGGACGGCCAACGCTTCGGCCGCGCCCAGTGCCAGGCCCCCGAGGTGGACGGAGTGACCTATGTCTCCGATGGCACCGTCGGCACCGTGGTGGATACGATCATCGCCGATACCCTGCTCTACGAGATGGAAGGCGCGTAAACCCATGGCCCCTATCGAGCCCACGGCCCCCGAGAAACTCATGACCCCGGCCAACATCGTCACGCTCATCCGCATCTGCCTCGTGCCGGTGTTCGTGCTCGCCATCGTGAGCCCCTGGCCCCTCTGGATGGGCCTGCCCGACATCACCACCGAGGCCAAGCGGCTCATCGCCGCGGGCATCTTCATTCTCATCTCCTGCACCGACTGGCTCGACGGCTATCTGGCCCGCAGCCGCGGGGAGGTGACCGATTTCGGCAAGTTCATGGACCCCCTGGCCGATAAGATCCTCGTGGCCGCAGCGCTCATCGCCCTCGTGGAGCTGGCCGTGCTCCCCGGCTGGCCCGTGCTCATCATCCTTGCCCGGGAGTTCATCGTCTCCGGCATCCGCATGGTGGCGGCCAGCAAGGGCGAGGTCATCGCCGCGAGTTGGTACGGCAAGGCCAAGACCGTCTTCCAGATGATCGCCATTGTGCTGTTCCTGGCCAAGGACGCCCTCGTCTTCCCCTCGGCAGCCGCCGCCTTCTCCAATCCGCTGTTCCTGCTGTCCTGGATCGTCATGGCCATCGCCCTCGTGCTGACCATCATGTCCATGCTCGACTACCTCGTGAAGGCCCGCCACCTGCTGAAGGGGAGCGCCCCCAAGGCCAAGGCCGCTCCCGCGGTCGAGGCGGGGGAGCGGCCCACCGAGGTGGCCGCCCTGCAGCGGGCCATCGACGCCGAGGCCCGGATCATCGTGGAGCGGGCCGGCGAGCGCGGGCTGACCGTGGGCACGGCCGAGAGCCTCACCGGAGGCCTCATCGCCGCCATGCTCACCGCCGTGCCCGGCAGCTCCGCCATGGTGCGCGGGGGCATCGTCAGCTACGTGAACGACGTGAAGGAGCAGGTGCTCGGCGTGTCCGGCGACGTGCTGTCGCGCCAGGGGGCCGTCGACGAGCTCGTGGCCCTCCAAATGGCCCGGGGCGCCCTGCGGGAGCTGGCCTGCGACGTGACCGTGTCGGTCACCGGCATCGCAGGGCCCACCGGGGCCGAGCCGGGCAAGCCCGTGGGCACGGTCTGGATCGGCTGCGCCACCGCCCGGGGCACCCGCGCCGAGGAGCACCACTTCCAGGGGGGCCGCGACAGCGTGCGGCTCCAAACCGTGCTGGCCGCACTCAAGGCCATGGAGTCCGCCCTAAGCTAGCTTTCGGACAACCCCTCCAGAACCAGCCGCCCCGGGGCTCGCGGGCCCCTATGCCATTGGGGGAAGGCCGCGACGGTCTGCGGACGGCTTTCCCGGGACGCGACTGCGATGCGTGGAAGGTTCCGAGAGACAGCGCGGCGGTGCGCGGAGGGAGTCAGATACGGTTCGGTGGCGACAAAAGTGCGACTGACGCCTGATAAGATAGGGCACCATATCGGCCGTGACTTTCCGAAATCCGCCGAGATAACCCCTTGACGTGCATACGTTTGTTCGTATAATAGGAGGAAATCGGCCACTTGTTCGTATGATGGCCCAGACAAGGAGACTCCATGAACCAAGATAAAGAGAAGATGCTCAAGCTCACCACCGATCAGATCGAGTCAAAGTTCGGCAAGGGGGCCATCATGACCCTCGGCGAGGGGGGCGCCGACCTCAACATCGGGGTCATACCCACCGGCGCGCTGCCCCTCGATGCCGCCCTCGGCATCGGCGGCGTGCCCCGGGGCCGCATCATCGAGATCTACGGTCCGGAGTCCAGCGGCAAGACCACCCTGGCCCTCCAGATCCTCGCCGAGGCCCAGGCCCTCGGCGGCATCGTGGCCTTCATCGACGCCGAGCATGCCCTCGATCCGGTCTATGCCGCCCGCATCGGCGTCGATATCGACGAGGTGCTCATCTCCCAGCCCGATACCGGCGAGCAGGCCCTGGAAATCTGCGATATGCTCGTGCGCTCCGGCGCCATCGACTGCGTCATCGTGGACTCCGTGGCCGCCCTCGTGCCCCGCGCCGAGATCGAGGGCGAGATGGGCGACACCACCGTGGGCCTTCAGGCCCGCCTCATGTCCCAAGCCCTGCGCAAGTTGGCCGGATCCCTGTCAAAGTCGAACACCACCTGCATCTTCATCAACCAGCTGCGCGAGAAGATCGGCGTCATGTTCGGCAACCCCGAGACCACTACGGGCGGCCGGGCCCTCAAGTTCTTCTCGTCGGTGCGCATCGATATCCGCCGCGTCGACTCCATCAAACAGAACGGTGATGTGGTGGGCAACCGCGTGCGGGCCAAGGTCGTGAAGAACAAGGTCGCTCCGCCCTTCCGTCAGGCCGAGTTCGATCTCATGTACGGCGAGGGCATCTCGCGCGAGGGCTGCATCGTGGACATGGCCGTGGAATGCGGTGTGGCCAAGAAGTCCGGTGCCTGGTACACCTACGGCGAGGAGCGCCTGGGGCAGGGCCGCGAGGCCGCCAAGCAGACCCTGCGGGAGAACCCCGATCTGCGCGAGGAGCTCGAGACCAAGGTGCGCGAGGCCTACGAGATTCCCATCATCGAGGCCCCGGCCGAGGGAGAGTCCTTCAGCCCGGCCCCTAAGGCCACGGGTAAGAAGAAATAGCCCGTGCCCGCCAAGGCCGACATACTCGACCAGCTGCGCCGCTCCGTCGCCGCCATTGAGCGGGGAGAGGCGGATCCCCGCGGCTCCACGGCGGCCGACCTGAGCGCCCCTTCCTCTGCGGAGGACGAGCAACGCGGCGCCGGCACCTCGCCCTGCTGCTGCGTTGCGGCGGCAGGGGAGCGACACGGGGCCGCGGGGTGGCCGACGAAGCGCGCTGTACCCGCAGGCTCATCGCGGGGACCCTCTTTCCGGAGGGCAGCCGACGGCTCATGCGAAGACGAATCGGCACCGCCCGCAGAGGGAAAGACCGCCGACGCCGCCTTCCAGAAGATCCTGCGCTGGGCCGCCGTCCGAGAACGCTCCACCGCCTACGTGCGGGAGCGCCTCCTGCGGGACGAGTTCGCACCGGCAGCCGTGGAGGAGGCGGTGGAGCGCGCCGCGCGCGTGCGCGCCATCGACGACCGCCGCTATGCCGATGCCCTCGTACGCACCCGCCTGGCGGCCGGCAAGGGGCTGCGCGATGCCCGCTCGGAGATCGAGGCTCTCGGCATCGACCCCGAGAGCCTCGATGCATGGCAGGAGCATGCCGCCCGCGGGCGCGAGGCCGAGGTGGAGCGCGCCCTCGCCCTGCTGCGGCGCCGACCGCCGCGGGCCAAGCAGGTCCGCGAGGCCGCCTTCCGCAAGCTCGCCGCCCAGGGCTTCGACACCGACGTGGCGGCCAGCGCCGCCCGCCTCTGGTACGAGGAGACCCTCGCCGCGGCCGAGTGATCCTCTCTCGAAGCCGCGCCGCATCCCCAAAGCACCGGTGCCAGCGCCGCCCAGAAAGCCCGCGCCCACGCGTTGCACTCCCGAAATACCGCCGTCTCGCGCGCTCTGAGTCATGAGCGTCATCACTCCAGGAGCCCCAAACGAGCCCTTCTGCCCGTTTGGGGCTTCTCTTCTTTCCCGCATCGGGTATACTGTTTCCCGTGGCTTTTTGAGCAGTTGTACCCTCAAGGGTATTTGATATAGACAACGGCATACGTCGAACACCTTCGTACATCCATGCTCATGCCCGGCCACGGGCTTTTTTTATGACTTTGATTGGGCGTGAAGGCCCAGATGAGAGGAGGAAATCCGATGGATCCCATTATGATCGTCGCCATCATTGCCGTGGCTATCGTCGGCATTGCCCTCGGCTTCATCGTCAATCGCTCCATGACCGCTTCATCCAACCGCCAGGCCGCCGGCGAGGCCGCCACCCTGGTCGAGGATGCGCGCAAGCAGGCCGAGACGATGCGACGGGAAGCCGAGATCGAGGCGAAGGACCAGGCCCTGCGCTACCGCCAGGAGCTTGAGGAGGAAAAGAAGGAGCGCATGCGCGAGGTGCGCACGGCCGAGAGCCGTGTGGCCCAGCGCGAGGAGACCCTTGCCCAGCGCGAGGAATCCCTCGACCGCCGCGTGGAGTCCCTCGATGCCCGCGAGCATCAGCTCTCCTCGCTCCAGGGCCAGGTGGAGCGCCGCGAGCGCGACGTGAACGAGGCCGAGAGCGCCATCGTCCGCCATCGCGAGGAGGCGCAGATCGAGATCAACCAGGCCCTTGAGCGCGCTGCCGGCATGAGCCCGGAGGAGGCCAAGGCCGAACTTCTAGAGACCATCCACGACGAGGTGACCCGTGAGTCCGCCGTCATTATCCGCGATGCCGAGACCCGCACCAAGGCCGAGGCCGACAAGAAGGCCCGCGAGATTCTGAGCCTGGCCATCCAGCGCGTGGCTGCCGACCACTCTGCCGAGTCCACGGTGTCCACCATCCATATCCCCTCCGACGACCTCAAGGGCCGCATCATCGGTCGCGAGGGCCGCAACATCCGCTCCTTCGAGCAGCTGACCGGCACGAACCTCATCATCGACGACACTCCCGAGTGCGTCACCATCTCCTGCTTCGATCCGGTGCGCCGCGAGATCGGCCGTGTCACCATGGAGAATCTCATCGCCGACGGCCGCATCCATCCGGCCCGCATCGAGGAGATGTACGAGAAGGCCGTGCGCCTCGTGAACCAGCGGGTCCAGGAGGCCGGCGAGCAGGCCACCTTCGATGCCGGTGTTCACGACCTGCACCCCGAACTCGTGAACACCCTCGGCCGCCTGCGCTACCGCACCTCCTTCGGCCAGAACGTGCTGAACCACTCCCTGGAGGTGGCCTATCTGGCCTCGGTCATGGCCTCCGAGCTCGGCCTCGACCCCATTCCCGTGAAGCGCGCCGGCCTCTTGCATGACCTGGGCAAGGCCGTGGACCACGAGGTGGAAGGCAGCCATGCCGTCATCGGCGCCGATCTGGCCCGTCGCTTCGGCGAGCGTCCCGAGATCGTCCACGCCATCGAGGCCCATCACAACGACATCGAGCCGAACTCCACGATGGACGTGCTCATCCAGGCCGCCGACGCCGTATCGGCCGCCCGTCCCGGCGCCCGCAAGGAGACCCTCGACGCCTACATCAAGCGCCTCGAGAAGCTCGAGGAGATCGCCAACGCCCATGCCGGCGTCGAGCGCACCTACGCCATCCAAGCCGGCCGCGAGGTGCGGGTCATGGTGGAGCCCGAGGTGGTCGACGAGGCCGCGTCCGTAGTGCTCGCCCACGACATCGCCCAGCAGATCGAGAACGAGATGCAGTACCCCGGGCAGGTGAAGGTCGTGGTCATCCGCGAGAGCCGCGCGGTGGATTACGCGAAGTAGTCCATGGCCGACTCCTCGCTCGCCAACTTCATAGACACCGTATGCGGCGAGAGCCATCTCCGGGTCGAGGCCGACCTCGGAGATGGCTTTGTTCGTCTACGCTCTTCGGAGGCCGAGCGGCGCCAAGCCGCCCAGGACATCCGTTCCTCGGAGGACATCCTCATCGAGCTCTTGCGCAACGCCCGCGATGCCGGGGCGCGCCATATCTTCGTGGCCACCCAGAAGACCGAGGGGCGCCGTCTCATCACCATCGTCGACGACGGCGCCGGCATCCCGGCCCTCCAGCAGGAGCGCATCTTCGAGCCCCGCGTTACCTCGAAGCTCGACACAGCCCACATGGACAAATGGGGCATGCACGGCCGTGGCATGGCACTGTACTCTATCGCGGTGAACGCCGAGACAGCCCGCGTGGCCTCCTCGGCCCGCGGACTGGGGGCGAGCATCGCCGTGGAGACCGACACGGAGCGCCTGGGGGAGAAGACCGACCAGTCCACCTTCCCCCGCTTCGAGCGGGAGGCCTCGGGGTCCTTCGCCATGCGCGGCCCCAAGAACCTTCTGCGCACGGCTGCCGAATTCGCCCTCGAGCACCGCGATCAGTGCTCGGTGTTCTTCGGGACGCCGGTAGAGGTTGCAGCGGCTCTGTACGCTTTCGCCATTGCCACCACGAGTCCCGCCGCCCGAGCGTTCCCCGCCGACCGCGCCACCGTGCCCCTCGTGAAGCGCCTCGCCCTGACCGCGACCCCCGATGCCCTGGCCGACGAGTGCGCCGAGATGGCCCTGCCGTTCTCCTCGCGCTCCGCGCGCCGCATCATGGACGGCACCATCGAGCCACCGGCGCCCCTCATCGACCGCCTTCGGGACGAGAGCTTTCCCTCCGCAACCCCCGCCCGCCCCCACACCCGGCGCAAAGGGGGAGACGGTCGGGGGTTGCGGCTGGCCGAGGCGGATGTAGAGGCCCTGCGAGAGAGCACGGCCCGATCCGTAGAGGCCCTGGCCGATCGATATTTTCTTGAGGCCGTGGGCCGGCCGGAGGTTTCCGTGGGAGCCGATGCCATTCGCATCACCGTTCCCATCCGCAAGATGTCTTAGGCTGGCGCCGATATTGCGTCCCCTGCGCCCTTTCGGTAGAATAGCAACGTTTGAATTTCCAAGGCATTCCCTCGCGATTCGACATTAAACGAACCCCTATCAGACCAGCAACCACGCCTCAAAGGACAAGGATCAGCGACGTGTCAACCACCACAGAACCCCGGCCGTCCATCGGCTGCCTCAAGGTATCTTCGAAGTCTTCCCCGGCCTCCGTGGCCGGAGCCATTGCGGGCATGATCAAGGACGGCTCGTCCGTCGAGATCCAGGCCGTGGGCGCCGGCGCCGTGAACCAAGCGGTGAAGGCCGTGGCCATCTCGCGCGGATTCCTCTCTCCAGTGGGCATCGAGATCTGCTGCATCCCCTCATTCGCCGATATCGTGATCGACGGCGAGTACCGCACCGCCATCCGCTTCTCCGTGGAGCCCCGCGCCGGCTTTGCCGTCATCGCCGCGGCCGACGCAGCCGCGCTATAGCCGGTGGTTGCCATGGGCGTTTCCTTCGAGGGCACTACTTTCTGCATCCACACCTTCGGCTGCCAAATGAACAAGCACGACTCCGAGCGCGTCGCCGGCATGCTCGAGGGGCTGGGCTCGCTGCCCGTCGGCACCATTGAAGAGGCCGATATCGTCGTGTTCATGACCTGCTGCGTGCGCGAGGCCGCCGATACGCGGCTCTACGGCCAGGTCGCATCCATGAAGAACATCCCCGTGCGAGACGGCTCGCCTTACGAGAAGCGCTACATCGCCGTGGGAGGCTGCATCGGTCAGCGCGACGGCGAGAAGCTCGTGGAGCAGCTGCCGCACCTGGACGTCGTCTTCGGCACCCACAACCTGGCCTCGCTGCCGGGGCTGCTCGCCTCGGCCATCGAGAGCGCGGGTCATTCCGTGGAGGTGCTCGATGGGGGAGCGGAGTTCTCCACCGCCCTGCCCGCCGACCGCGAGCACGCTTGGGCGGCATGGCTGCCCATCACCGTGGGCTGCAACAACTTCTGCTCCTACTGCATCGTGCCCTACGTGCGCGGCCGTGAGAAGTCTCGCCCCCTGGAGGACATCGCCGAGGAGGCCCGACGCTACGTGGAAGCCGGTGTGAAGGAGATCACCCTGCTCGGGCAGAACGTGAACTCCTACGGGCGCGACCTCTACGGCGAGCCGCGCTTCGACGCGGTGCTCGACGCCCTGGACGATGCGGGCATCGAGCGGCTGCGCTTCGCCACGAGCCACCCGAAGGACCTCACCGACGGCGTCATCGAGCGCTTCGGCACCCTGCGATCCCTCATGCCGGCCCTGCACCTGCCGGTGCAGTCGGGCTCCGACCGCGTCCTCAAAGCCATGAACCGCCGCTATACCCGAAAGCACTACCTCGGGCTCATCGAGAAGCTGCGGGCCGTCGTGCCCGATATCGCCCTGTCCACCGACATCATCGTGGGATTTCCAGGTGAGACCGAAGAGGACTTCATGGACACCTATCGCCTCGTGGAGGAGGTGGGCTACAGCCAGGTGTTCACGTTCATCTACTCGAAGCGCGAGGGCACGCCGGCTGCCTCGATGGAGGACGACACCCCCCGGGAGGTCATCCAGGAGCGCTTCGACCGCTTGGTGGACCTCGTGCAGCGCAAGGCCTTCGAGGCGAACCAGGCCGAGCTTGGCGCCATCGTGCCCGTGCTCATCGAGGGCACCTCCAAGCGCGACGAGGCCGTGCTGGCCGGCAAGAGCCCCAAGAACCAGACGGTGCACGGGCCGGTTCCCGCTGGGCGCACTGCCGACGAGCTGGTCGGCACCATCGTGCCCATGCGCATCGACGAGGCCCGCACCTGGTACCTCTCTGGCACGGTGGTCGATGACTGACGCCGCCCTGCCCGTTATCTGCATCGTCGGCCCCACGGCCTCGGGCAAGACCGACGCCGCCCAGCTCGTGGCGGCGGCCATCGGCGGGGAAGTGGTGAGCGCCGACTCCATGCAGATCTACCGAGGCATGGATATCGGCACAGGCAAGCTGCCCGCGGCCGAGCGCATCGTGCCCCATCACGGCTTCGACCTCGTCGATCCCGGCGAGCCTTATTCCGCGGCCCTGTTCCAGTCCTTCGCCCGCGATGCCTTCGCGGCCATCGCCGAGCGCGGCAAGAGGGCCGTCCTCTGCGGGGGAACGGGCCTCTACGTGAAGGCGGCCATCGATGCCTACGAGTTTCCCGCCGGCGATCAGGTGGGCAATCCTGTGCGCGAGCGGTGGACCGCCTTTGCCGAGCGGGAGGGAGCCCAAGCCCTCTGGGACGAGTTGAACCGCCTCGATCCGGACAGCGCCCGGGAGCTGCACCCGAACAACGTGCGCCGCGTCGTGCGGGCCTTCGAGCTTCTAGCCGAAGGGCGCTCCTACGCCGAGCAGAAGCGCAACCTGGCCTCCATTGAAGCGGCCGTTCCCGCCGTGCAGTTCGGCCTGGCCGTCACCCCGACCGTGCTGAACGAGCGCATCGATGCTCGGGTAGACGCCATGGTCGAGGCCGGTCTGGTGGGGGAGGTGCGCGGGCTTTTGGATGCGGGCTTCCGTGAGGGCGTGACGGCGCCCCAGGCCATCGGCTACAAGGAGATCGTCGAGGCTTTGGAGGGACGCTGCACCCTGGACGAGGCCATCGCCGCTATCAAACAGGCCACGCGTCGCTACGGCAAGCGTCAGCGCACGTGGTTCCGCCGCGACGAGCGCATCCGATGGATCGATGCCGACGCGGGGAACGCCCGGGCCATGGCCGATACGATCCTCGCCCAGTTGGAAACATTGGCCTAGGCCCCTTCTTGCGAAGAAGGGCACCTGTGCTATCATGACAGGACATTTTTCATTCGCGTCTCAGCGATCGGTAGAGAGGGGAGCGTGTTGTCCATGCGCTTTGTCGACTAGCCCATACCCTTGTCGGGCATCTCTCGGCGCCACGGGCGCCTTTTAGTCGCACACTACGCATAAGGAGCACCCCATGACCGAATATCAATCTGTTATCCAAAAGGGCCCCGCGACCATAGCCGAACAGCGCCGGGAGCGGGCCGTCATCGTGGGCGTCGACCGTCCGGGGCTCGAATGGCCCTTGGAATCGTCGTTGGCCGAACTTGATCGCTTGGCCGACACCGCCGGAGCCGACGTGGTGGCCTCCACCACCCAGCGCCTCGATGCCCCGAACCCCCGCACCTTCGTAGGCTCGGGCAAGGCCGTTGAAATCGCCGATCTCGCCCGAAGCTGCGAGGCGGATCTCGTCATCTTCGACGATGAGCTGACCCCCTCCCAGCAGGCGAACCTCGAGAAGATCATGGACAAGTCAGTGAAGGTCATCGATCGCACGGCCCTCATTTTGGACATCTTCGCCCTGCACGCCACCTCCAAGGAAGGTCGCCTCCAGGTGCGGCTCGCCCAGAACCAGTACCTCTATCCGCGCCTACGCGGCATGTGGGCGCACCTGGCCTCGAACCGCATGGGCGGCGGCGTGGGATCCCGCTTCGGCGAGGGCGAGAGCCAGCTGGAAGTGGATCGCCGCATGGTGCGCAAGCGCATCACCTCCATCCGCCGCGAACTGGCCCATCTTTCCGAGGTGCGCTCGCTGCAGCGAGAGAACCGCTACGGCAGCGGCATGTTCAAGGTGTCCCTGGCCGGCTACACCAACGCGGGGAAGAGCTCTCTCATCAACCGGCTCACCGGCGCCGCCGTGCTCAGCTACGACAAGCTCTTCGCCACCTTGGATTCCACGACCCGCAAGTTCGCCCTGCCCGAGGGTCGCGAGGTTACCGTTACCGACACCGTCGGCTTCATCCAGAAGCTGCCCACCACCCTGGTGGAGGCCTTCAGATCGACGCTCGATGAGATCACCGGTGCCGATCTGATCCTCCATGTGATTGATGCCTCCTCTCCGGAGTTCGAGGGGCAGATCGATGCCGTCTGCGAGGTGCTCGATCAGATCGGCGCCGAGTCCATTGCCGCCATCGAGGTGTTCAACAAATGCGACCTGCTCGATGCGGAGACCTTGGCCGGGCTGCGCCGTCGCTTCCCCCACGCTCAGTTCGTCTCGGCTCGCACCGGCGAGGGCATCGACGGCCTCGTGACCGCCCTGGCCACGGCCGCCTCGGCCGCCGATGCCAAGCTCGATGTGGTGATTCCCTACCAGCGCGGCGACTTGGTATCGCTTGCCCACGAGCGGTGCCACATCATATCGGAGTCTCACGAGGCCGACGGCACCCATATCCAAATGCTCGCCGCCCCGGCCTTCGCTGCCGCTTTTCGGGGGTTTTCCGCATAGCGACTGGCTGAAACCGGGCTTGGAGCGTCACCGCCTGCGAAGCACCCCTTTTGCGAGAGGGCCATGGAATCACGTCCATGGCCCTCGCTGCATGCTATCGATTCTGTTGAGCGCGAAACCGCTCGGCACTGCCTCTAGAGACGGCGGAACACGGCCACTACCTTGCCCGCGATAGAGCAATCGCTCACGATAATGGGCTCCATAGAGGAGTTCTCAGGCTGAAGACGGATGTGGTCGGCCTCCTTGTAGAAGCGCTTCACCGTAGCCCCGTCGTCCACAATGGCCACGACGATATCGCCGTTGTTCGCCACGGACTGCTCCTTGACCACGACGTAATCGCCGTCGTTAATGCCGATCTCTACCATGGACTCGCCCCGCACGGACAGCATGAAGGATGCGGCGTCACCCACGATGTCCGTGGGCAGTGTGATGGTGTCGGTGATGTTCTCCTGGGCCAAAATGGGGCAGCCGGCTGCTACATCGCCCACCAGGGGTACGTTGACGAGATTGCTGTAGCTACCCGCCACGCTGACGGCAGGAGAGGGCATGTCGTCGATCGGATAAGTGAGGGCGATGGAGCGGGACTTGAGCGGATCCCGCTTGATATAGCCCTTATCTTCCAGGGCTTTCAGGTGCACGTGAACGGTGGAAGGGGAGGACAGGCCGA
Organism: Adlercreutzia muris; assembly: GCF_041223505.1. NCBI lineage: Bacteria > Bacillati > Actinomycetota > Coriobacteriia > Eggerthellales > Eggerthellaceae > Adlercreutzia > Adlercreutzia muris. The sequence goes on along the minus strand of NZ_JBCLQK010000017.1, from coordinate 2,768 downwards.
GGGTCTGGCATACTTCCCTCACCGTAGGGCCATAGCCCTTCTCCCGTATGCACGCCTCGATGCAGTCAAGAACCGCCTGTTGCCGCCTGGTTACTTTCTGGGTCATGCTGCATCCTTTCTATAAGGCGTACATTTGTTTGAAAAATCTGTTGACATGAACCTTTGTTCGTTCTATTATAACTGCGAACAAAGGTTCTACGCAAGAGGTCAGGAGAGAAAAAATGAGCCGATTTGAATTTCCCATCGCCTTCGCCCTCGGTACCGTCGTCTCCTTCGTTATGCTCTTTGCCTGAGGAAAGCACCCCTGCGAACCACGCTCGCGCCGACGAGCGGATGTTCAGAGAGGTGCCGCTGTTGAGCGCAGAACTCGGAAAGCCGCCGACGTATCACGATGGTAGCAAAGTCTTGAAGATGCTGGAAGCAGGCGGTGCTTGGGGTATCATGGGTAACCAACTCATTGTTAGGAGAACCCATGCGCTGTCCTTCCTGCGGATATCCCGAATCGAAAGTCGTCGATTCCCGCTCTGCCGACGAGGGGGCATCTATTCGCCGACGCCGCGAATGCCTGGAATGCGGCACTCGCTTCACCACCTACGAGCGGTTGGCCGAAAACCCCATCCTCGTCATCAAGGCCGACGGCTCATCCGAGGTGTTCAATCGAGAGAAGCTCATGCGCGGCCTGCTCATCGCCTGCGCCAAGCGACCCATCACTCCGGAGAAGATCGACCACCTCATCGCGAGCATCGAGTCGGAGCTGCGCTCCACCCAGCGCACGGAAATCAAGTCGAAGGATCTCGGCGATATGGCCCTCGCGCGACTGGCGAAGCTCGATGATGTGGCCTACATTCGCTTTGCCAGCGTATACAAGGATTTCCAGAGCGTGGAGGAGTTCTCCTCGGCCCTGGGAGAGCTCGGATAGGGGGGGTGCGCTATGGATGTGAGCATCACTGTTCTCGATGAGGAGCTGCCTGCGCCCCAGTACGCCCATCCTGGAGATGCGGGACTTGACCTCCGGGCCGCCGTAGCCGGCACATTGAATCCTTTCGAGCGCATGACGGTGCCGTGCGGCTTCGCCATGGCCATTCCCGACGGGTACGCCGGGCTCGTTATTCCGCGCAGCGGTCTTGCATCCCGCCATGGCGTCTCCGTCGTGAACGGGCCGGGACTGGTGGATAGCGGCTACCGAGGCGAGATCATGGTTGTACTCGTCAATCTCGATCCCCAGGAGCCGTTTTCCTTCGAGAAGGGCGATCGCATCGCGCAGATGATGATCGTAGCCACCCCTTCGGTTACTTTACATAACACAGATCAGCTTCCGGCCAGCGTGCGCGGAGCCCAGGGCTTCGGCAGCAGCGGCATCAGCTAGAATCGAGGCCCTATGGATCAATTCCCCCAGAAGCCCGAGGATACCTCGGCACCCAGCGAATCGCCGCAAAGGCCGGAGCCCTCACGCTCAGACGACCCGTCGACCCAGGGGCAGCGGCCCATTCTGCCCTCCGTTGACCCCCAGACCATAGAATCTGGGGAAAGCGCCCAAGCCGCCGTGGCCGACTACGAACTCAAGTCGGCGCGAACCCTCGCTACCGTGGCCACGATAGCCGGTCCCATATCCTTCATTATCGGGGGCGTCGCCCTGAGCACCGTGGCGCTCGTTTGCGCCATCATCGCCTTCGTCAAAATTCGCAGTGTCCTCGATGACGTGGCACCAGCCAAGCAGCCCTATGCCCGAGCGCTCAGGCAAACCGCTCTCATGGGCATCGGCATCGGCGCGGTGGCCCTCATACTCAACGGCGTCAGCGTCGCCATGATGCTGCCCGTACTCATGGAGGCCATGCAGACCGGCGACTACAGCGCCATCCTCGGCGACGCCGCGAGCAGCCTGTCGCCGACGAGCCCCTCTGAGGACGGCGGCAACGCCTGGGGCTAAAAGCCGCAACGATCTTCCACCCGTCAATCCCTCATTCTCTCTGAAAGGCTGATAATATGGAATTAGGTTATTCGCGGCAAGCGGCCTATTCCATCGGTAAAAGGCTGATAAGAAAACTTATGTCCAATAACCCTGATTTATGCTAGAGGCAGCAGCGATTAAGTTCCATTATGTACGTCTTGACCAGATTCACATGGCTTGAGACATAGGGAACATACTCAGGCTTGAATTCTACCAGGAAGGACATGAGCATTGCAAAATTGGTGATCTTCATTTCGTTTATAAGGTCGTACACGTCGCAGAAATCAACGTTGTAGACATCCGAAATATTGACCTTGAACCCTGCCATATGCGTAATGCAATCCTGCTCGTACTGAGCCTTGTCGGGCTGGTCGTAGTGCAAAAGGTAGCGATAGGCACCGACCTTGTTAGGAACTGGCTTGACAAAGGCAACGTTAAAATCAGCGGGGATAGCATCCAAGGCAGACTTAGCGATAATAGGCGAACCGAACTCCACCATGCAATGAATATGAGGCTTCTTCAGAACCTCGTTGCCGTCATCATCGATACGTGTATCACGGTCATGAACGATGAAACAGCCCGGCAACATCAATTCGTGAAGCTGGTCGCGCCAGTCCTCGGGGAGGTTCTCGACAAGCTGAACGAACCACCAACAACGGGACTTCTTGGGAGCAGTCAAAATAGAATCCTCTCTCTTTGGAACACGGAACACGCCCCCTATATCAAGTAGGGGGGCGTTCGCGGTGAGTATTGCGGCATCCTCGGGTGGTGATTCCGCAATGCGTCAGTGCGCAAATCCATTGGCCATCGGTGCGCGCTT
>NZ_JBCLQK010000016.1:0-39593 GCF_041223505.1 Adlercreutzia muris | reverse complement strand
GACTGGAACGAGTTCCACATGCCAACCCGGTACAGACAGTGAATAATGCTAAGAGCACACTTTTTGAGCCTTAACCCAAGGAGTGACGGACGGTGTTTGGCCAAAGAAGAAGCCGGGCCACCTGTCGAAAGTAAACCCGGCTTAATCAAATAACCGACGCCGCCCGGCAGAACGGGGCACCGTCTGTTCGCATTATAGCATGGTGGCCGCGGCAGCACAGCCCCTGTTTTTGGTTCGGAGGGAAAGCATCATGGGCAGCAAGAAGCGCTCGGCATGGCAGAAGCAGAAGGCACAATTCGCCGCATCGCTCGGCGAGGGCGACTTGTTCGCGGAACTCGGCCTCGGGGACGATTCCGGCCGCGACCCTTTCGCCCGCGAATCGGCTGCCCGCGCCGCGCGCGACGAAGCTCACGAGGCAGCCTTGCGCCGCAGGGCCTGCGAGCGCAAGAACCGCTACGCCAGCCGCTACGAGGCGGAGCTCACCGCTGCCGAATGCGCCGAGCACGGTGCCCCGCCCCTGCACGTGTACCAGTGCCCCTACTGCAACGGCTGGCACCTCACCTCCAAGCCCGAGCGGTAGGAGGCGGGTTGAGTGATCGCCCCATCTTCGTATTGCCATGCAAATTCCAAGGTGATATCATCGATATCACCTAATGAATCGAGGTACAGCATGGCAGATATTCTCATTCGCGATCTTGACGATGCCACGAAGCGGAGGCTGAAAGAGCAGGCATTGCGGCACGGTCGCTCGCAGCAAGGCGAGGCCCGGGCTATTCTCCAGGCATCGCTTCAGGATTCAGGATCTACGGGTTGGGTGGGGCGCCTGCGGAATGCCGCCCAAGCGGCGGGTGGCATCGATCTGGAAGAGCCGATACGCCATCCCGCGCGGGAAATCGACGTGCGGGGGTGGCTGTGAACTTCATCGCCGACACCAACGTCGTATCCGAGCTCATGCGGCCCCAGCCGAACGATAACGTGATCGATTGGTTCTACGACCATGAAGGCTGCGTATATCTGACGTCGATTACCGTGAAGGAACTGTACTTCGGCATGTTGCGCCTGCCGGAGGGAAAGCGGAAAGACCGTCTGCGGCAGGCGATTACGGGCATTGTGATGGACTGTTCCGACAAGACGTATTCGTTCGATGCCTTTAGCGGATATTTGTGCGCCGAGCTGCACGAGAAGGCACTGTCCCAGGGGCGCACACCTACCATCGAGGACTTGATGATCGCCGCTATCTGCAAGCGCAACGACTGCGTGCTCGCGACACGCAACGTGAAGGACTTCGACTACCTGGACATCGACCTGGTCAACCCCTTCGAAGGGTAGAAAGGAAGAACGGCTGGCACCTCACCTCCAAGCCCGAGCGGTAGCGGAGAAAAGCCTCAACAAAATGTAGCGACGAGGGGAATCAGAACGAAGGGCCGCTGCGTTGGGTAGCAGCGGCCCTTCGTGAGGGGAGGGTGTGGGTAGGGCCTGGGAGAGCGAGCTAGGCGCGCGCGTCCAGGGCGGCAGCGTTGCGACCGGCTTTGCGGCCCCAGTGAACCGTGCCGAGCACGGCCCAGCCGCAACCGGGGTAGAACGGCCCAGTGAACATGCCCGAGGCGATCTGCCCGGCGGCGAAGAGGCGCTCGATGGGCTCGCCGGCTGTGTTCAGCACGCGCGTCTCGATGTCGGTGCGCAGGCCGCCGCAGGCGCCAAGCGGGTTCTGTACGATCCGGATTGCGTAGAACGGGCCATTCTCGATGGGGCCGAAGTCGGTACGACGGTCGAAATCGGGATCGAAGCCCTCCTTTGAGTACTCGTTCCACTTCTCCACCGTGCGCTTGAGGTTATCGGCAGGCAGCTCGGCCGCGGCGGCGAGCTCGTCCAGCGTGTCGGCGACCTTCACGAAACGGCTCTCGGTATCCTGCTCGATCATCCACTGCACGACGCGCTCCATGTAGTCGGTTTGGTTGGAGTCGACGATACACCAGATCTTGCAATCGGGGCCGCCGCCCATCTTAGCGTTCTCGAAGTACTGCATGGTGCTGATGTAGCCCCAGTCAGCATCTTCCTGGACAAAGCGATTGCCGCGGGGGTTGACGATGATCGCGCCCTTGACCGGCGTGGACTTGTAGATGTTCTCGTCCTTGTTGCCGCGTCCTTCGCCTACCCCGCCGAAGTAGAGGGTGTCGAGCATGACGCAAGCTTCGCTGAGGGCCAGATCAGCGCCTACTTCCAGGCCCATGCGGATGCCATCGCCTGTGTTATAGGGGCTCGCGCCTACCTGGACCGGGGCTCCGTTCACCTCGCGCTGATACAGGCCCCAGTACTGCTGAGGGTTCATGGCACGGGCCATCTCCATGTTGTCGCCAATGGAGCAGGTGGCCAAAATGACGCCCTTGTTCGCCTTGAAGAAGGCATCGTCGGCGGTCTGCACACCCACGACCTCCTTGCCGTCCATGATGAGGTGCACCGCCTCGGTATTGGTCTTGACGGTGATGTTGTCGTAGGTGTTGGCCTTCTTCTGCAGGCAGCCGAAATGCGTCGCCGTGGGGTCGGTTTCCTCGCCGTGAATACTCGCTGTGAGAGCGTAGTAGTCCCAGTGAGAGCGCGGGTAGAACTCGTCGGTGTAGGCGTTGACCGGCGCCACGACGTCCACGGTTGCGTACACGCGGCCGCAGTCGTTCACGAGCCACTCGACGGCAGCAGCGCTTTCCATGCACATCTCGCGGATCATGTCCTCGTCACCGAAGCCCTGAGCGTAGGCAATTTGTTCCTCGGCGAATTTCTCGCCCGAGTCGTCGGTGCAACCCTCGAGCTCTGCCTGCTGGGGAGTGCCGGCGCCGAGGATCATGCCGTTCGACAGCGCGGTGTCGCCGCCGCAGGTGCCAGATTTCTCCAAGATGACCACACTGGCACCTGCCTCGGCGGCTTCGATGGCGGCGCAGAAGCCGGCCCCGCCGCCGCCGACTACGACGACATCGTACTCGTCAGTCCAATTCACATCGCTGGCGCTGGTGCCGGCAAGTTCTGTCGGCCCCGACTTAGTTTGAGGGGCGCAGCCGGCAAGACCGGCCACTACCGCGGCGCTCGCGCCAACGCATCCCAGTTTCAGGAAATCCCTTCGCTCCATGCTTTTCTCCTCCTTGTCGATTTGCGTCCCTTAGGGAACGGCCGCATTGTATGCAGAGGGAAAAGAGGGGTTCAAGAAAAGTATTTTTCAGAAGAATACGCAGTTCAAAGTCAGTTTTTCGAACAACTGAAAATAATTTTCAGGAGCCTTGGGGTGCTCCGAAGCAAAGCTGGCGCTATTATAGGGAGCACAGGGCGGGGGAAGTTTACGGGGGTGAAGCTGGGATGGGCAACTCCATGAGTATCAGCGAGTTTATTCGCAACGAGGAGGTTGCAGCTTTTGTGACGCGACATGTTGGCGAGCTCGTTTCCTGGGATCGGTTCCGGTGTCTTCCCATGCCAGCTGGACTGTCCTCCGAGACGATGTGGGAGGTTGTCGAATTCGTTCGCCTGGTGGGTATAGACGAGCAGATGCCCCTGAGCATCGTTCGCGATGGGTCTGTGGCGTCTAACTCCTGGTACAGCATTTCCTCGGAGATGAGCGCCGTGCTCGCGCGCTTGATGCACCGCGGCCGTACTGCTGGGACTCTTGATGCCCGCTTGGCTCAATATCGGAGCGCTTACGGGAAGTCTCCGTTTCTCGTGGCCGATCTTTCCGCTGCTGCGGCCCGCGATGGGGTTGAGATCGACCCCGATGCGGTAGTCGCTCTTGCGGCGGGGACGCGCACGCCTGCAACGCCGGCAGAGCGTCTGGCAGCAAACGCCCTCGCCGTTTTGCGGTCGCTCGACGAGTATTGCGACCGCGCCTTCGACGAGTCCCTCTACGGGGAGATCCAGTCTCGTCTTGATGAAGGCTGTGCGGCGTTTCCCTATCGGCCCATGCGCCGCCCGGAGACGAGTTATAACGTCTATGGAAGCGCCGATGGCAACGACCCGCTCTCACGCTACGACGCCGAGCAGAAGAGCTGGTGCCTCGAGCTGATCAGCACCCATGTGAACGAGGTATACCAGGGTCGCGCCGAAGGCATCGTGGCGGTCGTCATTGCCTGCGACCTCATTTGTGAGGAACTTCCCTTTCCTCGGTGGAACGGGTTCATGGAGATCATTCTGCGGCGCCTGTTCTTCGAGCGTATCGGCATGCGGGCGCTGGCCTTCGTGTCGTTCTCCCGGGCGCTGCTCGATTGGGAACTGGGGCTGTCCTCGGCCCAGGAGCTGCCCTTCGCCTTCGGGCAGGCCATTCTCCATAGTCGTTACGGCAACAATACGACGCCCTATCTGAGGCAGCTGCTGCAGTTTCTGGAACGCGGTCTCGATGACTTGGAGCGCGAGACCGACGCTATGGTAGCCCAGTTCGACCGGTGCCGCGCAGCGCTGGCGGCCGATACGCGGCTCAACCATCGCCAGCAGAGCTTGCTCATGGAGCTGGTTATGAACCCGTCGGGAAGCATCGACACGGCAACCTACGAGCGCCGCTATGGCGTCACGCTCGTCACTGCCCGCGCCGATTTGAAGAAGCTCGTGCAGATGGGCTTTCTCTCCCTTGCCGAAGTTGGCAAGAAGCAGGTGTTCTCGCCGGTTTCCCATATGGAAGATGTGGTGGCCGCTCGGTCGGGCCGCGCTTCTCTCGCCTAGCGTCTACTTTGCGGGGAACGAGTACACGTGGCCGCCGCCGTAGAACTTGCCGAGCAGGTACAGGTTGCTCGCCGATTCGCTGGCCAGGTATATCTCTCCGTCCACCTCATCGATACCCTCGGCCATGGGCGGCACCGTCAGCGTCTGCACGAGGGTCGCGTCGTCCAGGAAGTACAGCGGGCAGCGATGGCCGTCCACCAGGTAGCTTCCTCCTCGATGCGCGCGAGCTGGGTCGTAGATGCGCACTTCGGCATCGCCGAAACCCCAGGACAGGCTGAGCGCGATGTTGCCGTCGGGCGTCACGCATAGCCCCTGCACGTTGCCGGGAATGGAGTACACCGCCGCCGGATGCTCGCCGAAGCCGAAGGGCCCGTGGGCATGCGGAGCGTAGGCGTACACGAGAGCTGGGTTCGTCTCGCCAGAGGGACAGGTGAGCCAATGGCTCTTCGGCGTGGGATAGAACAGCCGATGCTGGAGCTCGCCGATGTAGAGCATGCCCTTCTGCACGTTCATGAACGCGGGCTCAAGGGGAATGGCCCGGCGGCCGGTGGCCTCAAGGGTATCGCCGTCGGCTGCGGTGGCCAGGGCGGCACGGTCGAGAACCACGAAGCCGTCGCGCACGGTAAGGAAGACGTGAGGGCCGGCAGCTGTGATGGCAGCGCCGTGCCCACGATAAAGCGATCCGTCGGGCAGGCGCACCTCGTGGCGCCGCACTTCGCCGCCCTCGCCCACCTGGAAGATGGGCGACGGCTTGCGGTTGGCCATGTATCCGCTGAACAACCATGTTTTCTCGTCGTCCAGATAGAAGAGATCCTGGGGCACGAAGCCGTGGTTGATGTCGGGAATCTTGAAGTGGCGCGTGGCCTCGCTGTAGAAGGGCTTGCAGGTAGCGCGCACGCGATGGCGCTTGGCGAGTACGGCGGCGAAGGCCACCGCGGCGCCTGCGACCGCAGCGCCAGCGCCGACGGCAATCTTCGCGGCCGCGGGCATGGTGGAGTGCTTCATGGCAACGCACCTCCTGGAGTAGACGGCAAGAGCGTCGGGTATGGGTCCCCGACGCTCCCATTGTCCCGCTTTCAATGCGAAGGGTGCGCGCTGCCGGGATGCTCGTTACGGGAGGGAAATCAAACTGACGTTCATTTGCGCTTATCGCCGAATAGCTATCAGTGCGCGCTCCAATGGCGGCAGGTGCTCCGTCACGCCCGGGCAGCTTCGAGGTTAAGGCTCAAAGGGGTTTCCAGGCTATTGTTTATTTGATCGGATGATCATTTGCGACTTATTTGCGCCTGGGGGACGGAGAAACAAATCAGGCCAGCTCGTTTTATCAAGCTGGCCTGGTGCTTTAAAGTGGTGCGGGCGAGAGGACTTGAACCTCCATGGGGTTGCCCCCATACGGACCTGAACCGTACGCGTCTGCCAATTCCGCCACGCCCGCAGGTGCTGCTTCGGTATCACCAAAAGAGCGTAGTAGATAATACCCGACTTAGGGGACCCGTGCAAGAATTTTTTTCGGGAAATGTCCGAATGCGCCTATTCCCCGCGCAGAATGGCGTCGGCGGTCTCGGCAAGGGCGGCATCGGTCTCGTCCTGTTGGCGGCGACAGGCCTTCTTCTCGTGGGCGATCTCGTCGCCGATGGTCTCGTGCTCGCTATGGTCGGCGCGGTACTCGCGGTCGCGCGCGGCGCGTGCTTCGTCGCCGATGTGATCCTCGACGTGTTTTTCCTTCTGCTCTTCATGCTGGGCAAACGTTTGCTGGCTCATGGGAGTTCCTTTTCCGGGCAATGCCAAACGGGTTTCTGTGTCACTTAGATGCCGCTCATTGTGGGCCATAGGAGGCGGCTTCTCCGCGCTTCGCCCCAAGCGTCAACGAATTGCAACGACTCCGAAAGGTCGAGTGCGTCGCATGTTTGCTGATGGCCGGGGGGGGCGCCAAGTCGGCTCTGCAGATCCGCGATGCGGGAAACGCCCGCTGATTCGGGTCGCGAGTTTCTGAAGTGCCTGATTTTGAGCAGCAAACTCCGCGAAGTAGATTCGAACGCGCAGTTTCGGGGTGTAGTGAGGGCAAAAAGCAACGGAAATGCGGTCTTTCTAGGCGAGACCGATGTGATGGAGTCTATTTCGCGGAGTTTGCTGCACAAAAAGGCCCATTACGGAAACAGGCTTCCTCGGGCTCACGGCGGAAGGGTGCAGTGTGCTTTCCGCTGTTCCCGTTAAATTCGTCCAAAAGCGGGGAGGGCCGTTGGCTGAAACGAAATCTCCGGCCCCCTGCGTCTTCCGGCTTCGGCGGCTATAATAGCGAGGATTGAAGCACAAATCGATGGAGTGCAGACGCAGGCGCACGAGGAAAGGACGCGACCATGGCAGAGGCAACCCCGGTAGTGGGCATCATTATGGGATCGGAATCGGATATGCCGGCCATGGAGCCGTGCATGGCCCAGCTGGACGCCATGGGCGTGCCCTACGAGGTGAAGGTGGCCAGCGCCCACCGCAAGCCGGCCGTGGTGCACGAGTGGGCCGAAACCGCCGTCGAGCGCGGCATCAAGGTGATCATCGCCGCCGCCGGCAAGGCCGCGCACCTGGGCGGCGTGGTGGCCGCCTTCACGCCGCTGCCGGTCATCGCCGTGCCCATGAAGACGAGCGATTTGGGCGGCCTGGACTCGCTGCTGTCCATGGTGCAGATGCCCTCGGGCGTGCCCGTGGCCTGCGTGGCCATCAACGGCGCGAAGAACGCCGCCATCCTGGCCGTGCAGATGATGGGCACGAACGATCCGGCCATGCTGCAGAAGGTGGCCGACCTGAAGGCGGAGATGGCCTCGTAGCTGAATGGGGCCCTTCTGCGCAACAAATTACGGTAAGTAGACAGCGGGGAAGGGCTTGGGGCCGAAAAGGGCGTCAAAACGCGCAATCTGCGCCTCTTTCGAGGTTTCGGCTGGAAGAAGCATCTACCTGGCGAAGTTTGTTGCGCAAAAACGGGCGAGAAGGAAACCGACCGCGCAAATGGGGATGGAAACGAGCTTATGAAGAAACTTCTGATGGGCAACGAGGCATTTGCCCATGCGGCCCTAGAGGCCGGGGTGAACGTGGTGGCGGGTTATCCCGGCACGCCGTCGTCCGAGCTGGTGGAAACCGTGGCGAAGCTGCATGGGTCCGGCGCGGCCCGGGACGTGCATGTGGAATGGTCTACCAACGAGAAGGCGGCCCTGGAAATGCTCGCGGGCGCGTCCTACTGCGGGGCCCGGGTGCTGTTCACCTGCAAGCAGGTGGGGCTGAACGTGGCCTCAGATGCTCTCATGTCCCTGAACTACGTGGGGGTGGGCGGCGGCTGCGTGCTGTTTGTGGCCGACGATCCGGGTCCCATCTCGTCCCAGACCGAGCAGGACACGCGCCGCTTCGGGGCCTTCGCGAAGGTGCCCGTGCTCGACCCGGCCACCCCTGAGCAGGGCTTTGCCATGATGGGCGCGGCCTTCGACTTGTCGGAGCGCTACCACACGCCGGTCATCGTGCGTCCCACCACGCGCATCAACCATGCGTCCACGTTTTTCGAGGTGGCCGATGAGACCCACGGCCGCCCGCTGCCCGCCGAGGGCTTCCAGAAAGATCCGAAGTGGGTCATCTTCCCCAAGCGGGCCTTTGAGGGCCACGGCGAGATCAACCGCCGCCTGGCCCAAATTGCCTGGGACTACGCCTACGATCCGGCGCTGGCGCAGTTCAACGAGGTGCTTGAGGGGGGGGGAGAGGGAGCCGCCGCAGCCGCCTCCGTCGCGCCGACCGGCACGACCGATGCCGTGCAGCCCACCGGCGGGGAAGGAGCCGGCCGCACTTCCGCTGCCGGCCAGGTCGCAAGAAATGCGGCGCCTGCGGCGGCGGCCCCGGAAGCGGGCGCCTCGGGGGTTGAAGAGCCCCGCGTGGGCATTGTGGCCGGGGGCGTGTCGGTGGCCTATGCCCGCGAGGCCCTGGCGCTTTTGGAGCGGCAGGCCGCTCGGGCGGGCATTTCCGTGCCCCGTTACCGCTTCTTCGCCGTGGGCACGCCCTATCCCTTCCCCGTGGAAACGGCCGCGGCTTTTGCGGAGGGGCTCACCGATGTGATTGTCTTCGAAGAGCTCGATTCCGTGCTGGAAGAGGAGATGCAGAAGCTGGCCGGCGTGCGCCACCTGCCCCTGCGGGTGCACGGCAAGCTGACCGGTGCCGCCAACGACCGCGGCGGGAACACCGCCGAGAACATCGCCGGCCGCCTGGGACGGTTCTTCGACCGAACGCGGGCTGCCCTTCCAATTCCGCCGCACGAGGACGGAGGCGCCTCCACGTGCTCAAACAAGTCCTCGCTTTCGGAAAAAATGGGATCAGAAGTGTATCCCATTTTTTCCGAGTCTGCGGAATCTGCGCGCGAGGAGGTGCCTCCGTCCTCGCGCTACTCGTCTGAGGTCGAAGGGACTGATTCCCTCGCCGCCCTCGCGGCCCGCGCCATCGGCGCCAACGCCCTCAGCTACGACGGCCCCTTGCCCGTGCGACCTCCCGTGCTGTGCGCGGGATGCCCCCATCGCGGCAGTTTCTACGCCGTGAAGCAGGCGCTCAAGGGCCGCGAGGCAGTGCTGTGCGGCGACATCGGCTGTTACACCCTCGGCAATGCCAAGCCCCTCGATGCCGTGGACACCTGCCTGTGCATGGGCGCCGGCATCACCATGGCCCAGGGCTTCTCGGTGGTGGAGCCCCATAAGAAGTCGGTGGCCTTCGTGGGCGACTCCACGTTCTTCGCCAGCGCGCTCACGGGCATTGCGAATGCCGTGTACAACGGCCACGATGTCACCTTCGCCATTCTGGACAACGCCACCACGGCCATGACGGGCAGCCAGCCTCACCCGGGCACCGGCGTCACGCTCATGGGCGAGAAGCGGCGGCCCATTGTGATCGAGGAGGTGCTGCACGGCTTGGGCGTCCAGCACATCGGGTTCGCGAATCCGCACAGCGTGGAGATGTCCGTGGCGGCGGCCCGCGCGGCCGTCGATTACGACGGGCCCTCGGCCATCATCTTCCGCGCTCCGTGCATTCAGCTGAAGAAGCCGGCGGAGCCGGTGCGCATTAGCACCGAGCTTTGCGCCGGTTGCAAGAAGTGCATCACCTCCATCGGCTGTCCCGGCATCGGCTTCGACGAGGGGCTGCGCGGTCCGAAGTCGGGCGAGCGCGGCCAGGCCTTCGTGGATGGCAGCCTGTGCGACGGCTGTGCCCTGTGCGTGCAGGTGTGTCCCTTCGGCGCCATCGAGGGGGCCGTGGGCTTCGGCGGTGCGGCGGCCATGGAGCCGGCCAGATACACCCCGAATCCCGAGCCGTTCCAGACGGGGGAAATCCCCGTGGTGCTTGCCGACGAGCGGAACGATTTCCAAGAGACGGAATTGCGCGGCGAGCTTGACCAGACGTCCGACGAGGCCCTGGGCGCGGCGGAAGGCTCGGTGGAGGAAGGGGATGCCCGATGATCGACATTCTGCTGGCGGGTGTGGGCGGCCAGGGCACGGTGCTGGCCGCGAAGGTGCTGGCCCAGGCGGCGCAATCGAGGGGCTGGCAGGTGCGCACGGCCGAGACCATCGGCATGGCCCAGCGCGGCGGCAACGTGACGAGCCATGTGCGCATGGGCTCAGGTGGCGAAGAGGTGTTCTCGCCGCTCATCACGCCAGGCACGGCCGACATGGTCATTGCCCTGGAGCCCGGCGAAGCGGCCCGGGCGCTGCCGTTCCTGGCTCCGGGCGGCGTGCTCGTGACGGCTACCACGGCCATCCAACCCGTGACCGCGGCCCTGGCCGGTGAGCCCTACCGCGCTGGCGATGTGGTGGCGGCCCTGGCGAACTCGCTTCAGGCCGAGGCCCCGCGTGAACAGGCAGCCGCCGCCGATGCGGCCGATGAGGCGGCTGCGAGCCTCGACGCCGCCGATGGGGCGATCGCCATAAAGGACACCCAAGCTCCCGGCGTGGACGGTTATCCCGTGCCTCTCTTCATCCCCGTGGACGACGAGGCGCTCGTGGCGCACCTTGGCGCCGGCTCCCGCAAGTCGCTCAACATGATGCTGCTCGCCGTGGCCGTGGCCCAGGGCCGCATCCCCCTTACCGTGGCCGAGCTGAAGGCAGCCGTGCAAGCCTGCGTGAAGCCCCAGTTCGTCGCCATGAACCTCGAAGCCATCGACCACGCCGCCGACGCCTACGGGTAGGATCTACTCGAACGTCTCCTGCAGCGTCAGAACATCGACACCTATAGCCTCGTCGAGCATCGAGGGTTTCCAGCGGAGCTCTCGGCCCAAAATCTTGTGTGCACTGCATCGGCTGTCTATAGAGAATCCGAAAAAGAAACTCCAATTTGGGAGAAAAATTCGCGAAAAAAATCTCCCAAAACGGAGATTTTTTTTATGCAGGTATGCTGCGGTGCTTCTCGCCGAACAGTGCCAAACTGCGCCCTTTCTGACGAATTAAGGGCAGCTGTCAAGGGACGGACCCCGTGCATCATCGCGCTTTTTGACGATGGTGCTGAACGGGGATTTTATCAAAATCATACCTTTCGGATGAGCGCTTGGGGGCAGATCACCGCTTTCGTGAGACTGACGGCGGTACCCAGAGACCCTAGGATGCAAGGGTACCCGAATCGGCAGGGACGCCGGTTCGCCGAAAGGAGGAATTTCATGGGAGACAACAAGGGAATGGATCGCCGCGGCTTTCTGAAGACCGCTGCATTTTCAAGTCTGGCGCTGGGCGGGGCTGCGGCCCTGGCCGGCTGCGCCCCGGCGGCGGGCACCGATGGCGGCGCCGCGCTGAGCAGCACCGGCGACATTGCCTGGGATAAGGAAGTGGACGTGCTCGTTCTGGGCTCCGGCACGGGCGCGTTCGCCGCGCTGGTGGCCGCGGCCAAGGGCGCAGGCTCGGTGTGCCTGGTGGAGAAGGGCACCATGTGGGGCGGCACGGCGGCCACCTCGGGCGGCGGCTTGGCCGTACCCCTGACCTACGCTGCCGCAGATGCGGGCGTCTCCGACAGCAAGGAGGAGATCGTCAAGTACTTCAAGAACGCCTCCGATGGCCGCGTTGACGAGGCCGTGCTGAACTCCTTCATCGACAACGGCAGCGACTTCATCGATTGGATCTCCGAGGAGATGGGCTGGAAGTTCGTGGCCTCCCCGCTGTTCGGCGACTACTACGAGCCCATGGAGGGCTGGATTCCCATGGGTCGCGGCAGCCTGGGCGCGGCCAACGCCGACGGCCCCATGATCGCCTCCCAAATGTGGGAGGAAATGAAGGCGAAGATGGAGGGCTACGGCGTCGAGATTCTCATGGATACCGAGGCTACCGAGCTCATTACCGATGGCGCGGGCGCGGTGCTCGGCGCGGTTTGCGGCGACCAGAACATCAAGGCCGGCTCGGTCATCGTGGCCACGGGCGGCTTCGACCACAACGATGAGATGCGCGCGAAGTACCACCCCTTCAAGATCATGGCCACCAATGCCGTGCCCACCAACACCGGCGACGGCCAGCTCATGGGCATGGCCATCGGCGCCAATGTGTCCTACATGGACCGCTGCTGGGGCGCCCCGGCCATCCTCACCACGGGCGACGACCCGGCCACGCTCATCGCCGAGGGCACCATTGCCCAGGAGATCGCCGGTACCGACTGGGCCATGTACCGCGGCCTGCCCGGTGCTGTGGTCGTGAACAAGAAGGGTCGTCGCATCGGCAACGAGGCCGGCCCCTACGACCTGTTCAACCAGGCTTTCGCCTACTATGACACCGGCGAGCCGGGCCATGTGAACATCCCCGCCTACTTCATCTGCGATGCCGCCTGCTGGGCCACCTATTCTCTGCCGGGGCACACCGTGGGCGCCGTGGGCGAAGGCGACGGCAGCTACTTCGACGAGACCTACGGCGGCGAGGCCACCGATCCCGCCGAGGTGCCCGCCCACTTCGTGCAGGCCGACACCTTGGAAGAGCTGGCCGGAAAGCTGGGCATCGACCCGGCCGGCCTGACCGCCGAGATTGCTGCCTTCAACGAGAACGCCGTCAAGGGCACAGACCCGGTGTACCACCGCGGCGAGAAACACCTGGACATCAACACCACGGGCGTCATGGCCGGTAGCCGTACCGACCTGGCCAACCCGGTGCTCGCGCCTCTGGCCACCGGCCCGTTCTACGGCGCCATCTACGTGCCGGGCACCTGCGGCACGGCCGGCGGCCTCACCATTAACGAGAATGCCCAGGTCGTAAACACGGCCGGCGAGCCCATCGAGCACCTGTACTCCGTGGGCAACTGCTCTTCAGGCGTGTCCGGCGGCACCTACGTGCACGGCGGCATCAGCCTGGGTTCCGGCGGCGTTATGAGCTGGGTGGCCGTGAACCACGCGATGGGCGCCACTGCCTAAGTGCTTCTGTCGCGGGTCGGCGCCGGCCCCCCTCCCACCGTTGTCGACCCCTCTTTCATAGATCGGCCCCGCTTTTGCGGGGCCGATCTGCATAACGGGCCCTGCGCCTGATGCGCCCTTTGCCCAAGGGGCGCATCAGGCGCAGGGCCCCAGTCCGCGGGGTGCTTCGGCCGCGAGGCCCCGGCCCAAGGGACGCCTTCGGGTTCGGGCCCCGGTCTGAGGGACTCTTTGGGCTCAGACCCCTGAGAGGCGCTCCCCCGAAATCCCCCGCATCCAAAGGGTCGCTCTCTACCCTTCTGGCAGGTGACGCTTGAAGTAGTCGATGAGCTCCTGCTTGGAATGGACGCCCAGCTTCGCGTAGATGCGCTTGGCGTGGGTGCGGGCCGTGCCCTCGGAGATGAACAGCTCCTGCTGCACGATGCGCAGGGAGCGGCCCTCTAGCAGCAGGGCCGTCACCTCGGTCTCTCGCTTGGTGAGCCCGGCTTCCTGCGCCACCTCTTCCAAGGCCGTCTCCCGCCCCATGCTGGCTGTGCGACCCAAGGTATTGATCCACACACCGGAGAAGGCGAAGAACCCTACCAGGGTCAGCAGGCAGACGAAGGACGACAGGTCTACGAGCAGGGCTTCGGGGATCAGGGGGAACTGGTCGCGGACAAGGGTTCCCGCCACGATGCCGAAGCCCCAGCTAAAGTTCAGCAGGGCGAAGTAGCTGGCCTTGCGCAGGTCTATGCCGAAGGCGGTTACGACACCGAGCATGATGAACAGCAGCTGGGAGATGAGAAACAAGGGCGCGGGGTGCGCAAACAGCTGACCGGGGGATGTGGCCATGGACACCGTGCCGAGGGCCACCACCAGGCCCGTCGCGGCGCCGGTTAGGCAGGGCGCGATGCTCGGGGGCGACAGGCGCACTTTCTTGGGCAGAGGTCCGAGGCGCTTGCAGGACGGCGCGGGCGTATTCGTGCCGAAGAGCATGGCCAGGGGCGCCATAACGACGAGGAAGTCGTAGACGGGCCGGGGGACGAGCAAGAGCACCAGGTTCAACAGATAGAACAGCAGCAATGAGCCCGAAAGCGCCACAGACAGGGTGGAGAAATCATCGCACTTCGCGAGGGTTTCCAAGCGCAGCAGGGCCGCAAAACCGCACAGCACGGCCAGGCCCAGAACCAGGGCCGAATGGGCGAACTCCGGGGCGGCGGGCAGCTGGGGCAGCAAGGTGAGCCCAAGCCCCACGGCCACGGCTGCCAAGGCGGTTCCCACGCGCAGTGCCCGGGGGATGCGATCCCATCGGGCCCAGGTGATGCCAACGACGAGGGCGCCGCTGAGCACGAAGCTCGGCAGCGCCAGCATGGCCGGTTCGATGAAGGACGCGGTGAAGAGGCTGTCGTAGTTTGCTTGGTGCAGCCATAGCCAGATAATGGCATCAGCCAGGGCGATTTTCGCCGCCTGCATGCGGTTGACCCCGTGGGCCCGTAGGTTGATTTGCATCGTCCCCTCCCTTGAAATCAGCAAATCATATCTTTTGGACGAGGGAAAACGCTGAAGTACCCGCTTTCGTGAGACAGACATTTTCCGGCCCGCTGGATATGCTTCCAATAGGTTCGGTCCTGGGTCTCAGCAGTATGTTTGTGGAAGAAGATAGTGCGAAAAACCTGGGGCCGAGCCTATCCGTTGGAGGATTCTTTGTCAAGAAAGGGGATATGCTATGAGACAACTCCCATCGCAGCTCTCGCGCCGCTCGTTCGTGGCCGCCGGAGCCTGCGCTACGGTGGCCTCCCTCGGCGTTCTGGCCGGATGCGCCACCGAGACGGCTGCCGCACCGGAGCCGAAGGAGGAGACGCCCGAGGCGCCCGAGCCCGCGGCCGAACCTGCGGCCGATCTGGCCGATACCGGGGAGGAGAACGTCATCTACATCGTGGACCGTCTGGTGGCCAAACCCGGCGACGGCAAGGCCGTGCTGGACGACTTCATGGCCAACATGAAGCCGCTCATCGAGGGCGCGGGCTGGACGCTCAAGCGCGTCACGGTGTCGCCGGCCATGTGGCTCGACACCGATTCCAACATCATCGAGATCGAATGGACCATGGCCGATATCGTGCAGGCGGCCTGGGCCTACTCCTCGGGTACGCGCTACAACCCCGAGTACGTCCAGTGGTGGGCGACCATGAGCGATCGCCTGGTGTCCAACGACCGCGTCTACTCGGCTCCCGAAGGCTACATGGAGGTGCTCAACAATGTTTAATGCGGTATTTTCGGTGACCCTCGCCGAGGGAGCCAACGCCGAGCAGTACGTGGCCGACGCCAAGGCGGCCGCCGAGGCCGTGAGCCCGGTGTTCCTGGCCGATATGGTGCTCGAGCCGCCCATGCCCGGCGGCAACTTCTTCTGCGAAGTGGGCTTTGCCGACCAGGCCGCCTACGAGGAGGCCAAGGGCGGCGAGGCCTGGAGTGCACTCACGGCGCTCATGAACGACAGCACGTCGGTGGCCAACTGCGAGTTCATCGCCTTCGGCGAGGGCACCCTCACCCTTCAGGAGAAGGAGAAATCCACCTGCCATCGCGTGCTGTTCTTCAGCATTCGCGAGGGGGCCGATCCGGCCATGGTGGAGAAGATGGAGGCTCACATGAACGATATGTGCGCCCATGTGCCCGGCCTGCGCAACTGCAAGTTCGCCCCGGTGGTGGAAAGCTCCGGCACCGATGAGTGGGCCTACGCCTACGAGTGCGACTTCGACGAGCCCATGACCTTCTTGGGCAAGTACATGTCCACGCCGTTCCACTTCCTCTATATCGACAAGTTCTTCGAGCCGGCTTGCGGCGAGTGGGTGGCCAACCCCAACTTGTGCACCCCCTATCTCGCCCAGGAGAAGCCCTTCCTGGCGAGCTTCGAGTAGCCGAGCCGACGCCTCTCTCCCGCGGCCGCCGGAGTCCCTCCCCTCCGGCGGCCGCTGTGCGCATTCTCCGGGATGTTCCCCTCTCGTTCTTTCCGCTCGCCACCTCGCCGTTCATACCGGCGTGATTGTCTTGATTCACAGGCGCTAACTGTTACGAATTTGTTAGAATGAGGCATACTTAAGATAACTGTGCCCAAGGAGAGACGCGCACCTATGGAAATGACGACCGAACAGCTCGACCTCATTACCTGCGAGCTGGCCACTATCAAGGAACGCTCGCCGTTCTACGCGAAGAAGTTCGAAGGTATCGACGTGGCCGACGTGCGCACCCAGGCCGATTTCGAGAAGCTTCCCTTCTCCGAGAAGGACGACCTGCGCCAGGTGTATCCGTTGGGGCTGCAGGCTGTGCCCGATGAGGAAGTGGTGCGCATCCACAGCTCCTCGGGCACCACGGGCACGCCCGTCATCATCCCCTACACCCAGCAGGACGTCATCGACTGGGCCACCCAGTTCGCCCGCTGCTACGAGATGGCCGGCATCACGCCCCTCGACCGCATCCAGATCACCCCGGGCTACGGCCTGTGGACCGCCGGCATCGGCTTCCAGCTGGGTGCCGAGCGCCTGGGCGCCATGGCCATTCCCATGGGTCCGGGCAATACTGACAAGCAGCTCCAGATGATGCAGGACCTGAAATCCACGGTCATAACCGCCACTAGCTCCTACGCCCTGCTTTTGGCCGAGGAAATCTCCAAGCGCGGTCTGCGCGACAAGATCCACCTGAAGAAGGGCGTCATCGGGTCGGAGCGCTGGGGCGAGAAGATGCGCAACCGCATCCAAAACGAGCTGGGCATCGAGATTTACGACATCTACGGCCTCACCGAGGTGTACGGCCCCGGCATCGGTATCTCCTGCGATGCCCACGCCGGCATGCACATCTGGGACGACTTCGTCTACATCGAGATCGTGGATCCGGAAACCGGTGAGAACCTGCCCGACGGCGAGGTAGGCGAGCTGGTGCTTACTACGCTGCGCAAGCAAGGCGCCCCGCTCATCCGCTACCGCACCCACGACCTCACGCGCATCATTCCCGGCGACTGCTCCTGCGGCTGCCACCACCCGCGCATCGATACGCTCACGGGCCGCACCGACGACATGTTCAAGGTGAAGGGCTGCAATATGTTCCCGGCTCAGGTGGAGGAGGTCATCAAGGCCACCGACGGCACCAGCTCCGAGTACCAGGTGATGATCGAGGCCGTGAACGGCCACGACGTGCTCACCGTGCTGTTTGAGACGCCGCTTGAGGGCGAGGCGCTCGCCCGCTGCGAGGAGGAGCTTGCGCTCATCTTCAAGGCGAAGCTCGGCTGCACGCCCGAGGCCAAGGGCGTGGCCGTCGGCGAGCTGCCCCGGTCCGAGAAGAAGACCAAGCGCATTTTCGACAGCCGCTACTAACGAAAAGAGCGGAGAGGGGCTATGACGTTGAAACGCCATGGGGGGGGGTGCTCGTCCTCGCCGAGCAGCCTGCGGGATTCCCGCGGATTGGCCGGTGACGCCCCTGAGACCTCGGGGACGCACCAGCGCCCCATCGATAAGCGGGAGCTCGAATGCGAGAGCACGCGAGCGCGAAGCCCGGGATGGAAGGAGTTAACCATCGCTACGAGCTTGAACCATAGCAAGCAGACGATTCTCATCGTCGATGACTCGATGCTCAATCGAGCCCTGCTCGCCGACATGATCGGCGACGCCTATCGCATTATCGAGGCCGAGGACGGCAAGCAGGCCGTGGCCGCGCTGCAAAAGGAGGGCACGGGCATCTCGCTTGTGCTGCTCGACTACGTCATGCCCCAGATGAACGGCTTCGACGTGCTGGAGGTCATGAACCGCAACGGCTGGATCAAGGACATCCCGGTCATCATGGTGTCCGCCGAGTCCGATGCCGCCTACATCGAGCGGGCCTACGAGCTGGGTGTGACCGACTTCATCAACCGCCCCTACGACGTGAACATCGTGCGTCGCCGCGTCATGAACACCCTCATGCTGTACCAGAAGCAGCGCACGCTCATGGGTATGGTGGCCGATCAGGTCTACGAGCGCGAGAAGTCCAACAACCTCATGGTGTACATCCTGTCCCACATCGTAGAGTTCCGCAACGGCGAGAGCGGCATGCACGTGCTGAACGTGCAGGCCATGACCGAGATGATCCTCACCCAGCTCGTGGCCATGACCGATCAGTACCCGCTGACGACTGAGGATATCTCGCTTATCACCATGGCCTCGTCCCTGCACGACATCGGCAAGATCGCCATTCCCGAAGAGGTGCTGAACAAGCCGGGCCGCTTCACCGACGAGGAATTCGCCATCATGAAGACCCACTCCGCCGTGGGCAGCGATATGCTGGACGATTTGGAGCTGTACAAGGACGAGAAGCTCGTGAAGCTGGCCCGTGAGATTTGTCGCTGGCACCACGAGCGCTATGACGGCCGCGGCTATCCCGATGGCCTGGTAGGCGACGAGATTCCCATATCGGCCCAGGTGGTGGCCTTGGCCGATGTGTACGACGCTCTCACGAGCCAGCGCGTGTACAAGCCGCCCTTCAGCCACGAGGAGGCCCTGCGCATGATTCGTGATGGAGAATGCGGCGCCTTCAACCCGCTGATTCTCGAATGCCTGACAGCGGTGGCCGACGACCTGGAGAGCCGCCTGAATCGCGGCGTCACGGGCCGGGAGATCTCCGTGGAGAGCCTGCGCGTGGTGGATTCGGCCCGCGATGCCGGCGAGACCGAGGCCTCGAGCCGCACCCTGGAGCTGCTCGATTACGAGCGCATGAAGTACCACTTCTTCGCTTCCATGAGCAACGAGGTGCAGTTCGAATACACCGCCGAGCCCCCCATGATCGTGCTTTCCGATTGGGGCGACCGCAAACTCGGGCTGCCGGAGATCATCATGGATCCCTATCGCGACGAGGCCTTCTGCGCGGTATTCGGCGCCGATAACCTGCAAGCGCTGTGCCATCGCCTGCGCGCGACCACGGCGGAAGAGCCCCTTATCGATATGGAGATGGAAGCCACCGTGGGCGGCGAAACGCGCTGGCTCCACGTTCTGGCCCGGGCTTTGTGGTCCGACGAGAATCCCCCCACGTACTTGGGGTCTCTCGGCAAGTTCGTCGATATCGACGACCGCCAGGCCGAGCTTCACGACCTGCAGTTCAAGGCTTACCACGATCCTCTGACCGAGGTGGTGAACGGGGCGTTTGCCCGCAAGGTCATCACCGAGCGCCTGGGCGCGGAAGGCGAGTGCGACCGCCATGATGATCGGCACGTGCTCATCGTATGCGACCTGGACTTCTTCAAGCAGGCTAACGACGCCCACGGCCATCAGTTCGGTGATCGGGTGCTCCAGCACTTCGCCGACCGCCTGCGGGACAGCGTGCGCAGCGATGACGTGGTGGCCCGCGTGGGCGGCGATGAGTTCCTGCTGTGCATGGGCTGCTCGGTGGACCCGCGTCCCCTCGTGGAGCGCATCCATCGGTCCTTGGAAGGGGAGTTCGAGGGCTTCCCGCTGTCGGTGTCCATGGGCGTGGCCACCACCGATGGCGGCGTGCGCGACTACGACGAGCTGTTCCGCCGCGCCGATGTGGCCCTCTACCACAAGAAGCGCGATGGTCGTGGCGGCTACGTCTTCTACGACGATTTGAGTGACCAAGAGCGGGCGTTCTCTCTCGATGAGCCCTGCACGGCACTTTCGGGCATAGACAGAAACGATTCAGACCAGTAGACTGCTGGGGAGGGTCACGTTAAAGGAGAACATCATGTCTTTGGAAATTGCCTATGCTGCCATGGGCGGCGATCTGGAAACCGTGCGCGGCCGATTGCTGACCGACGAGCGCATCGAGAAGTTCGCGAAGATCTTCTTGCAGGACACCTCCCTGCAAACGCTGGAGAATGCCCTGGAAGCCGGTGATTTCCCCGAGGCCTACCGCGGTGCCCACACTCTGAAGGGCGTGAGCCGCGATCTGGGCTTCACCCCGCTGTACGAGGCCTCCTGTGCCCTGTCCGACGCTCTGCGTCTGGACGATGCCGGCACCCCCGCCGACCTGGCCGCCGTGCCCGAGCTGCTGCCGGCAGTACGCACAGCCCACAGCCTCGTGGTGGATTCCATCGCCATTATATAAGTAGGGAGGGCATCGCAAGGGTCCGCGCCGACGCCGGCGGGGCCGTGGAGGCACGAGGCCGAGGAAGCCGCAGCACGACTTCCGAAAGGAACTGAGACGAATGACTGGAACTGACAACAAAGTAAGACGCGGGCGCATTATCGTGATCCTGGCCGCCCTGGCCGTGGTCATTGCCGCATTCGTCCTGTTCACCTCTATGAATAACGAGCGCATTTCCGAGCAGAACGCCAAGTACCTCCAGGGATCTACCGAGCAGTCGGCCCGCCGCATCAACGAGTGGATGACCGACTCGCAGACCGAGGTGAAGCTGCTGGCCTCCATGTACGAGAGCACGCTTGAGAGCGTGGAGGATATCGACGTCGACAGCATCAAGCAGCTGGCCGACTACACGAAGTTCGACTACACGACCATTTCCCTGGCCGGCGGCCGAACCTTCGACAACACGGGGAAAGAGGGCGACGCCTCCGACCGCGAGTACTATCTGCAGGGCATGGAGGGCGCTTCGGGGGTGTGCGCCACCGACCACTCTCTGTTCTATGACGATCTGTCCGTGATCTTCTACACGCCCCTGTACTTCCAGGGCGAGGTAGTCGGCGTCATCAGCGGCGCCTACCGCGAGGGCTCCATGGAGGAGTTCCTGCGCACCTACATCTTCGACGAGCAGACCAATACCTACCTCGTCGACCGCGACGGCGCAGTGGTGGCCCATTCCTCCACCACCTACAGCAACAACGTGCGCAACGCCGTCGATCTGTACCTGGAAGGGGAGGGCTCGGGTAACATCTCACGCACCGAGCTGGAAGAGGCCTTCCGCAACGGCACCTCGGTCACCTTCAGCTACCAGGGCGATTCTGGCTCCGGCACGGCCTATGTGATGCAGGTGGCCAACTACGACTGGATGCTCATGCGCACCTTCCCCGCCTCCATCACCGACGCCATGCAGGCTCGCGCCAATCTGGCCGGCCTCATGCTGGTAGCCCTGGTGGGCGGTGCATTGGCCCTGGTGGCGGGCTTCCTGCTCGTGCAGACTATGCGCCAGCGCCGTAAGCTCATCAGCGAGAGCGAGCATGTGACGAGCATCGTATACTCATCGCTGGCCCTGTTCCAGCGCTTCGCTGTGATCGATCTGGAGAACAACACCTACGAGTACCTGAAGGACGAGGGCATCAAGGACGATCTGCCCCGCAACGGCGAGTACCACATGTTCCGCTACTATTGGGAGACGCGCTTCTGCGACGATAGCGAGCGCGAGCGCATGAAGGCGGAGCTGACGCCCGAGTACGTCCGCGAGCATCTGACGCCCGAGGTGCCCTACCTACACTTCGAATATCGCCTTAAGGATCAGGAGACCGGCGAGGTGAAATGGAACCAGGCCTCCATGATCCCGCTGCAGCGCAACGGCTCCGGCGTGGTGACGAGCGTGCTCTTGTCAGTTCAGGACGTGACCGATGTGAAGGAGCGCGAGATCGCCCAGCACAACGCGCTGCAGGACGCTTTCAACGAGGCTGAGCGCGCCAGCCGCGCCAAGACCGACTTCCTGAACTCCATGAGCCACGATATTCGCACGCCCATGAACTCCATCATGGGGCTGACGGCCATTGCCTCCATGTACGTGAACGATCCGGAGCGGGTGAAGGACTGCCTCACGAAGATCACCACCTCGAGCCGGCATCTGCTGGGGCTCATCAACGAGGTGCTCGATATGGCGAAGATCGAGAGCGGCAATTTGGGCCTGTCCGAGGAGGACTTCGATCTGCCCGAGACCGTGGAGAGCCTGCTGTCCATCATGACGCCGCAGATCAACGACAAGAAGTTGAACCTGAAGGTGGAGATTGCCGACATCAAGCACGAGCATGTGGTGGGCGATCCCATGCGCCTGCAGCAGGTGTTCGTGAACATCATGGGCAACTCGGTGAAGTTCACCCCCGAGGGGGGCACCGTGAGCCTGCGCATCAAGGAGCTTCCCAGCCGGGTGAAGGGGTCGGGCTGCTACGAGTTCACCTTCTCCGATACGGGCTGCGGCATGTCCGAGGATTTCGTGAAGACGGTATTCGAGCCCTTCACGCGTGCCAACGATTCCCGCGTCACCAAAGTGGAGGGCACCGGCCTTGGCATGTCCATCGTGCGCTCGGTGGTGAACCTTATGAACGGCACTATCGACGTGAAGAGCAAGCTCGGCGAGGGCACCACCTTCACCGTGACCGTGTACATGAAGCTGCGCGACGGCGATGATCAGGACCTCACGCCCCTGGAGGGGCTGCGCGTGCTCGTGGCCGATGACGAGGAGGCGGCTGCCGAGAGCGCGTGCGAGGTGCTGCGCTCCATCGGCATGGAACCCGATTACGTGATGTCGGGCGACGACGCTGTGACCGCCGTGCGCGATGCCGAGAAGAACGGCCGCAGCTACGTGGCCATCATCCTGGATTGGAAGATGCCCGGCAAGAGCGGGATCGAAGCGGCCCAGGAGATCCGCGAGATCGTATCCGACGATATGCCCATCATCATTCTGTCGGCCTACGATTGGACTGCCGTGGAACAGGAGGCGCGCGCCGTGGGCGTGGACGCCTTCATTGCCAAGCCGCTGTTCCGCAGCCGCCTCGTCCATGTGATGAGGGGGCTGCTGGTGTCCGAGGAGGTCGAGCCGGCCAGTGAGTACGAGGTGCTCCAGCAGAGCGACTTCAGCGGACACCGGGTGCTCTTGACCGAGGATAACTCCATCGCCGCGGCCATCGCTCTGGATATCATGGGCATGACCGGCCTGGAAGTGGATCACGCCGAGAACGGCCGTGTTGCCGTGGAGATGCTCCTGCGTGCCGAGCCGGGCCATTACGACCTGGTGTTCATGGACATTCAGATGCCGGTGATGAACGGCTACCAGGCCGCGAGCGCCATCCGCGCCGCCGCTGAGGGAACGGGTCTCGACGGCGAGGCCATCGATCCCCGGCCCGATCTGGGCACCATTCCCGTGGTGGCGCTGACGGCTGATGCCTTCGCCGACGATGTGGCCCGGGCCCGGGCAGCGGGCATGAACGCCCATATGTCCAAGCCCATGGAAATCGAGCTGCTGGTGAAGACCTTGAAGGAGTGGCTGTAGGGCCATGGCTCATCTGCGTCGCCATAGCGCTCCGGTGGCCGCCGCTCTGGCGGCGCTGCTGCTGTGCGCGACGGCCCTCGCCGGTTGCGGCTCCGGCGGCGATGGCGGCGATGGCGGCGGGGGCGGCGGCACGCCGGCGGCCCCGGGCGCTTCGGAGCCGGCGGCCGAGGGCGACGGGGGCACTACGGCGGGCCCGGCCTTCATGGTCCCGGGCTCGGTGGCCCTCTCTGCCTTTCACGGAGACTTCGCCGAAACCGGCAACGGCTGCTCCATCGACGTTTCGGCGGTGGCCGACGGCTACGTGGGGGCGTCGGCCCAAAGCGATAGCCGGCTCAAGTTCCAGGTGAGCAAGGGCGAGGCCAGCTACAACTACGATCTGCCCAGCGATGGCACGCCCATCGTGGCGCCTCTCAACATGGGCAGCGGCTCCTACAGCTTCCGCGTCATGCAGAACACCTCGGGCAACAACTACGTCGAGCTGTTCGCCACCACGGCCGACGTGTCGCTGGCCAGCGAGCAGGCTCCCTTCCTCGTGCCCAATATGTTCGTGAACTACGACGAGTCCTCGGCGGTGGTGGCCAAGGCTCGCGAGCTGGCCCAGGGCGCCGCCAACCAGGGCGACGTGGTGCGCAACATCTACCAGTGGGTGGTGGCCAACATCTCCTACGACCATGATAAGGCCGCCGAGCTGGCCTCGGTTACCGGCTACGTGCCCGATCCCGACGCCACCTTGGCCGCGGGCACGGGCATCTGCTTCGATTACGCCTCGCTTGGTGCCGCCATGTTGCGCTCCCTGGGCATTCCCTGTCAGCTCATAACGGGCTACGTTGCTCCCGACGACATCTATCACGCTTGGAACATGGTATATATTGACGGAGAATGGGTGAGTGTGGAAATTAGCATACAACCGAACAGCTGGACCCGGGTGGATCTGACCTTCGCCGCCAGTGGCGCGAGCAGCACTATCGGCGACGGGACCGGCTATACCGACCGTTACACGTACTAGGGAGAGGCAAAAGGACATGGCCAAACCGAAACTCGACAGCGCGGGCATCAGCCTTTTCTGCGAGAGCGTCGCCATGATGCTGGCGGCGGGCATCCAAACCGACGAGGCGGTGGGGATGCTGTCCGAGGACATCGGCGACACCGCGCTGCAGGCTACTTGCACGACGGTGTACCGCAGCCTGAACGCGGGCGAGACCCTGGCCCGCTCCATGGAGGCGTCGGGGGCCTTTCCCCGCTATGCCGTGGATATGGTGCGGGTGGGCGAGAATGCCGGCCGCACCGAGGAAGTGCTGCGCTCCTTGGGCGTCTACTACGACGAGGAGGACCGCCTGTTCGCGAAGATCCGCTCGGCGGTGGGCTATCCGGCGGCGCTGCTGTGCATCATGTCCATCATCCTGGCCTTCACGGTCATCATCATCCTGCCGGTGTTCGAGGACGTGTACGTCTCCATCGCCGGCTCGCTCACCAACGGCTCCTCGGGGGCCGTGGGGCTGTCGGTGGCCATCGGCTGGGTGGCCCTCGGCGTGACACTGGCCTGCACCATCGTGGCCCTCGGCGCCGTCATTGCCTGCCGTTCCGAGGCCGGCCGCATGGCGGTGATGAGCCTGTTCGAGAAGGTGCCCGCCACGAAGGGGGCCATGGAGCAGCTGGCCGTGTCCCGTTTCGCCTCGGCCCTGGCCGCCTACACTGCCTCGGGCGTGAACACCGACACGGCCATGAAGGAGGCCATGGAAGTGGTGGAGCACGCCGGCCTGAAGCGCAAGGCCGCCGGCGCCTATGCCCTCATGATCGACAGCGACGAGCCGCGCTCCCTGGCCCAGGCCATCAGCGAGGCTGCGGTATTCGAGCAGATTCACGCCCGCATGCTCACCATCGGCACGCGGTCGGGCTCCCTGGATGCGGCCCTCGATCGCCTGTCGGCCAACTTCTTCGACGATGCCATCCTGCAGATCGACTCCGCCATCGACAACATCGAACCGGCCCTGGCCGCTTTCCTCACCGTGGCCGTGGGCGCCACGCTCATCTCGGTCATGATGCCCCTCATCGGCATCATGGGATCGATCGGATAGCCCTATGATCCACGGGAAGACAGCCCAGATGAGAAGGGACCGCGCTCGGCGCACGGTGGCGGTCGTCGCGGCCTGCGTGCTGGCTGCGGTGCTGTGGTTCGCCTGGGATACGGCAAACGCCCAGACTGCGGCCCAAAGCGCCGTGTCGGTGCGCAACGCCGTGCTGGAATCTGCCATGCAGTGCGCCGCTGTGGAGGGGGCCTATCCTGCGAGTCTCGATTACCTGGAAGAGCATTACGGGCTCATTGTGAACCATGCCGACTATGTGGTCACCTACGAGGCCTTCGCCGCTAATCAGCCGCCAAGCGTGGAGGTGAGGCCCCGATGAGCCCGTGGAATCCCGCCCGTATGCCCGGGGCCGACGGTCCGGGCACCGCAAAGGCCTACGGCGGCAGCCCCCGTCGCCAGGAACGCGATTTCGGCCGCGTGTTCACGGGGCTTCTGTTCGCGCTGTTCGTGGCCACGCTGCTCATGGCCATCCTCGTGGGTACGGGCGTGTACCGGGTTCTGCACCAGGAGGGGGCCGTCGCCGACAACCAGCGTCTGTCGCTGACGCTGCTGGCCAACGATGTGCGGGCCAACGACCAGATCGACGCTGTGGCCCGGGCCTGGGTGACCGAGGATGCGGCGTCCGTGGAAGTGGCCGGCGCCGACGGCTTTGAAGCGGCCGCCGCTGCAGAGGACAGCCGCAGCCTCTTCCAGGGACCGGCCCTTGTGCTGCGCGAGACCCTGCCCAGCGGCGTGTACGAGACGCGGCTGTACCGCTACGACGGCACCATTATGGAAGAGTACGCCCTGGCCGATGCCCCCTACGATCCCCTGAAGGCCACGGCCATCGTGGATTCCTCGGTGTTCGCGTTCTCCTACGAAGACGGCCTGCTCACCATTGAGACCGATGCCGGCGCCACGGCGGTGGCCCTGCGCAGCGGGGGAGGTGAGCGCTGATGGCTCGGGGAAATGCCCGCCGCTCCATGGCCGACTACTCGGTGGCCTCCCACGCCCGGGGCGTGGCGGCCGGCGATGAGCGCCTGGAGCGCTATCACGAGTACGTGGGCCGCCATCGAGCCGAGCGCCGGGTGTGGCCCGGTGCCGCCTTCATCGTGGAGGCCCTGTTGCTGCTCGTGTTCCTGGCCGGGTCCCTGGCGGTGCTCATGGATCTGAACGCCGACGCCGACGCCGCCGGCGCTCAGAGTACCGACCTCATGGGTGCTCTGGTTCTGGCCTCCAACGTGGCGGAAGAATTCGCCGCCGACCCGGTGGCCCTCCAGGAGGCCTACGCCGCCGATCCGGCGGCTGACCGGTGGTTCTCCTGCCCGCTAGACACGGTGGAGAGCGGTTCCGGTATCCTCCGCGCGGAGTGCACCTTCGCCACCGAGCCCACCGAGGGCGGCCTGCTGCATCGGCTGACCCTGACCGTGTGGAAGGAGCGCGTGCTCACCGATCGGGAGCAGGCGGCGGATGAGGGCTACATCATCAACGATCCCGAGGGCGCTGTCTTCGAGCGCTGGGAGGAGGAGCCCGTGTACACCGTGGAAACGGCCCGCTACGTGGCCAACGCCGGCACTCGGCCCGCCCTCCCGTCCGCCGATGGTGCGGGAGCGGCTCCGACCGAAGGGGAGGTGTCCCATGGCTAGACCTCACGGATCGGTGCGCATCGGCCCCATCAGCCTGTTCACCCTCATCATCATCTTGTGCCTGGCGGTGCTGGCCGTGCTGTCGGTCACGACGGCTCGGGCAGAGCTTTCGGTCACCGAGCGCCAGGCGGCCACCACTACGGAAACCTACCAGCTGGAGGTGCGGGGACAGGAGTTCCTGGCGGCGGTGGACGGCTCCCTGGCGACCGGCGATGCCACGGCTCTGGAAGCGGTGCTCGCGGACTACGGCGTGGAAACGACGGCCGCGGCCCCCGGCGCTGACGGCGCCGCCGCGACCGCCGCGCCCGACGCCGCCCCGGCCGGCGAGACCATCGAGGACGAGACCCCCTCGGGCAGCGCCGCCCCGGCCGCCGGCGTGACCTTAGCCGATGACGACGGGGGCGCGGGGGCCATCACGGTCTCCGGCACCTTCGACGGCGAACGCATCTCCGTGACGTTCGCCATGGACAGCGGCCGCACCCTGGCTGTGGGGCTGCGGGTGAACGACGACGGCACCTGTACCATCGAGCACTGGAAGACCACGACCCAATGGACCGACGACGGCACAGGCGAAACCCTGTGGCTCGGCTAGAGATAGGAGAAAGCGAACCTATGGAACTGAAGACACTGCTGCAGGAAATGATCGACAAGAAGGCCTCCGACGTTTTCATCGTGGCCGGTCTGCCGCTGACCTACACTGCCGACGGCCGCCAGATTCGCATGGACATGGCGCCGCTCATGCCCGCCGACACCCGGGCGCTCGTGGAGGCCATCTACGGGCTGTCCGGTCGCGACATGGCCCTATTCGTCGAGGGCCACAACCACGATGACGACTTCTCCTTCGCCGTGGCCGGCATGGGCCGTTTCCGCGTGAACGTGTTCCGCCAGCGCGGCTCTCTGGGCGCCGTCATCCGCGTCATTCCCTTCACGCTGCCGAATCCCGCCGACTACCACATTCCCGATGATGTCATGGCCTGCGCCGACTTCCAGAAGGGCCTCGTGCTCGTGACCGGCCCGGCCGGCGCCGGCAAGTCCACCACGCTCGCCTGCATCATCGACAAGCTGAACAAGGCGCGCTGCGGCCATATCATCACTATGGAGGACCCCATCGAGTACGTGCACCGCCACGAGGGCTGCATCGTCACCCAGCGCGAGATCCCCTCGGATGTGGCCACCTACGCCGAGGCCCTGCGCTCTGCCATGCGCGAGAGCCCCGATGTGATCCTGCTTGGCGAGATGCGCGATCAGGAGACCATCGGCACGGCTATGACCGCCGCCGAGATGGCCCAGCTTTTGTTCTCCACCTTGCACACCACAGGCGCATCCTCCACGGTGGATCGCATCATCGACGCCTTCCCCGCCAACCAGCAGCGCCAGATTCGCATGCAGTTGTCCATGGTGCTGCAGGCCGTGGTGTCCCAGCAGCTGGTGCCCACGGTGGACGGCGGCATCGTGCCGGCCTTCGAGATCATGACCGCCACGCCGGCCATCCGCAACCTCATCCGCGAAGAGAAGACCCACCAGATCGACTCGGTCATCGCCAGCAGCGCCGGAGCCGGCATGCGCACCATGGACCAGAGCCTGTACCGCTTGGTGAGGGACGGCATCGTGGCCCGGGAAGTGGCCCTGCAGCACGCCATCCATCAGGAGGCCCTGAAGAAGCGCTTCGAGAGCGAGGGCATGTAGGGAACTGCCAGCCAGGTCTCGGCACGGTCGCGTCACCGGCATCGCCCGGGCTGTCGAGACGAGCGCGTAAACCCATGAGACGAGGGCGCCTCTTTGAGCGCCCTCTTCGTTCTCGGGATCAGTGGGATTCGCTTTGAGGGCTGGACCCAAAGAGGCGTCCTTGGAAGCAGTGGTCGAACATTGCCGCATTTGTGGGGGTAAGGCCCTGGAAGTTGAGTCGTTGAATGACGGTGATGATGCCGAATCGGTCAATGAGGCGTACGAGAAGTTCGTCCGCAAAAGACGCACTTGCCATGGAGATGCCATTGAAGTTTAGTATGCAAATGCCTGGGGCCGATTCCATAAGGTTCCCAGCTATGTTGGCAAAGGCTTTCGCCTCGTAACGACTGGCGCAGCCGCGAGATTCTTGGGCAACTGAGATAAGAAGTGCTTCGTTGGATTGGTTTGAGGGAATTTGCAGGTCGATCAGATGATTATCTACCCAAAGGTTGACGGGGTCGGCATTGAGCGCCGTTTGAATATCAAGAGGGCGTGATGTGTGGAGTTGAAAATCGACCAGAGTCGTGCCCGACTTGAAAGGGGTTACTGCGGAAATGGCGGGCACGGCGGCTTCCGAATTCTGGTGGTGCCGCACGGCATAGCGCGCTCCGTCAGAAGTCAGTTCGAAGGAGCCGGAGGAGCAGCTGACGATTTGCTTCATCATCCAAAGTCCGTTGCCAGCTCCTGCGCCGTCGCCGACACCGCGCTGAATGGCTGCGCTAAGGGCCTCCGAAGGAGAGCTCGCCCGAATCCCTCCCTTTGCCAGGGAGGAGGGGATTCCCTGACCCAGGTCAAAGACGGCAACGGCGATCCTCTGCTCCGATTTATGGTACTGGGCCATTACATAACCAGTGGCATTGGGCGAGTTGGTCTCGTCTTGAGAGTGGAGGAGAATGTTGTCGGTGACTTCATAGAGAGCGAGCTCAAGTCCCTGTAGAACTCCTCGGGGCATTTCGCCGGCCCGCTGCATGGAGCCAATAATGCCGTGAACGACATCATAATGGTCGTCGGAAGAGAACTTCCATACCTTGCTGAGGTGACTGGAGGGGGAAGCAAGGGGATCGTGAACATAAGGATGGATGGTTCCTGGTTGATTGAGAACAGGAGCGTTTCTCCAGCTAGCTGCGGGAGAAAACGAGCAGCCATGCTCAATGGTGAAATAATCGATGATGCCCGCAATAGGAACGCAAATATTGGGATAGCAAGCGCTCTGTCCCGGTCGCACTCTCAATTTGAAGGAAGTGATTCCATCGGCAATGCCTTTGAACACTTTGGCGGCTAAAAACTGAGGAGCTCCTTTGCGGTGAAGATCGAGATAGACGTTGACATGCGGCTTCCGCTCCTCGGCCGGTGGTGTGCTCATTGCAAATAAATCCTTCTCTTTGGGAAAGTACATGCTATCATAGGCAATGCGAAATCCCCCGGGCCTCTGCTTTGCATGCAAACTTCGGGGGATATTTTATTGTGCGGCATGTGGTCGTTTGGCTGAGAGCGGTGTTGCGGCATCTAGTTGCTTCCGTCGGAGTTCCTCTGAGGGCGCTTTTCCTGAAGCGAGGCTGTTTTTCCAGACCGCGACAGGGTTCTGCGGTATTATGATCGGTTAGGAAAACGCGCTTATTTTTGGGGCGCATAAGGGGAAGGACGGAAGTTTGAGCACTTTCGATTGGAAGGTCGGCAAGGAGTACCGCGAGATTCGCTACGAGCTGTGCGACGGGGTGGCGAAGATTTCCATCAATCGGCCGCATCGTCGCAATGCGTTCACGCCGCTCACGGTCATGGAGATGTACGACGCCTTCTCCGAGGCCCGCGACGATGCCTCGGTGGGCGTCATTTTGCTCACCGGCGTGAACCACGGCGGCGCCCACGAGGACGAGGCGTTCTGCTCTGGCGGCGATCAGAAGATTCGCGGCAATGGCGGCTATGTGGGCGAGGACTCCATCCCGCGCCTGAACGTGCTGGACCTGCAGCGGCTCATCCGCGTGGTGCCCAAGCCTGTCATCGCCATGGTGAACGGCTACGCCATCGGCGGGGGGCATGTGCTCTCCATCCTGTGCGACCTCACCATTGCCGCCGACACGGCGAAGTTCGGTCAGACCGGCCCTAAGGTGGGCTCCTTCGACGCCGGTTACGGCGCGGGGTACTTGGCCGCCATCGTGGGTCAGAAGAAGGCCCGCGAGATCTGGTACCTCTGCCGCCAGTACAGCGCCGCCGAGGCGCTGGAGATGGGCCTGGTGAACAAGGTAGTGCCCTTCTACGACCTGGAGCGGGAGTGCATGGACTGGGCCGCCGAGATGATGCAGTTTTCCCCCACGGCCCTGCGCTTCATGAAGGCCTCCTTCAACGCCGCCACCGATGGCCTGGCGGGCATTCAGCAGCTGGCCGGTGACGCGACGCTTCTGTACTACACCACCGATGAGGCCAAAGAGGGCCGCGACGCTTTCAAGGAGAAGCGCGCTCCCGACTTCACCCAGTTCCCGAAGTTTCCGTAGGATGGGGAGCCGAGGGGTGTTCGGGATCCGTCGATGATCGATATATTTGAAAGCACTTCCCAGGCGCGGCCCGATGCCGTGTTCTTCTCCTTCGTCGATCGGGCGGGGGAGGAGACGGCCTACACCTATCGCCAGACGCGGCTCATGGCTGCCCAGCTGGCCCGGCGCCTGCGGGACAAGGGGGTCTTTCCCGGCGACATGGTGGCCGTGGACCTGCCAAATTGCCCTCTGTACGTGTTTCTGGCCCTGGCCGCTGCCTACGGGGGCTTCGGGCTAGTGGTCCTCAACCACCGGCTCACCGATGCCGAGAAGCTCATGCGGCTTTTGGAACTGGAGCGCTGCGGCGTGCGCATCGCCCATCGCGTGGATGCCGCAAGCGAGCGGCGGCTCTTCGATCAGGTGAGCCAGTCGCTGCTGCGGGGAGAATCGCGCACGGGGCGCGTGGACGATTCCCTCGGCGGCGTGGTGGAGGACGCCATCCACTTCGCCGAGCGGGCAGCCCACACCTTCGATGCGGGGCACCGGGCCCTCATCATGTTCACCTCGGGTACCACGGGCAAACCGAAGGGAGCCGAGCTCACCTGGCGCAACCTGGTGGAATCGGCCGAGGCGTCGAACCGGGTGCTCTCGCCGCGCACGTTGAACCGGGGCCTATGGCAGGCGGTGCTGCCCTTCTTCCACGTGGGGGGCTTCCAGGTGCTCGTGCGCAGCGTGTGCAGCCGCTGGTCGCTGCGACTCTACGAGCGCTTCGACGCGGGCACGGTGCTCCGCGACGCCACGGAGCTGCACGCCACCCACATCTCGGTGGTGGACAAAATGCTCCAGGATATGCTGAACTGCCGCCCGAGCGTGCTGGCCCAGTACCACTGCCTGCTGCTGGGGGGCGGCCCCCTGAACGCGAACACGGTCAGTCTCGCTTTGGAGGCCAAGGCGCGCATCTATGCCAGCTACGGCATGACCGAGACCTCGAGCCAGGTGGCGAACACGCTCATCACCCCTCAGTTCACCGGTGGCCTGCGGCTGCTGCCCGGCTATTCGGCGCGCATCGTGGAGCCGGACAGCGCCGGCTTCGGCCGCTTGGCCCTGCGCGGTCCCGGAGTGTTTTCCGGCTACGCCAACGGGCGGGCGGCCTTCACGGTGGACGGGTTCTTCCTCACGGGCGACACGGCCGCATTGCACGAGGGGTGCCTCTACATCCGCGAGCGCACGGCGGACATGTTCGTGTCCGGCGGAGAGAACGTGTACCCGGCCGAGATAGTCGATGCCCTCGTGCGCATCCCCGGCATTGCCGATGCCTACGTGTTCGGCGTGCCCGACCTGAGGTGGGGGCGTCGCCCCGCCGCTGTGGTGGAACTGGCCCCGGCCGCGCCGCCCCTATCGGCCGCCATCATCAAAGATGCCCTGGCCCGGCGCCTGTCGCGCCTTTACATTCCCGAGCAGATCTGCATCGTGGACGAGATGCCGCGCACGGGCATCGGCAAAGTCGACCGGGTGGCCTGCGAGGGGTTGTTCCGCCAGCATATCGATATCAAGCGCGTGGTGCTGCACAAGGTGCGCCTGCCGTTTTCCAAGCCTTTCAAGACGCCGAAGGAAACCCTGACCTACCGCGAGCTCGTTATCGTGGAGGTGGTGGACAAGAAGGGCCGCGTGGGCGTAGGGGAATGCACGGCCTTCGACACTGACTGGTACCTGCCCGAGACCCTCGGCGACGACCTGGCGGTCATGCGGGAGGTGCTGGCCCCTCGCGTGATCGCCGGCACCTACCTGCATCCCCGGGAAGTGGCTGCCGACCTGGCGGCAGTGGAGGGCATGGAGCGGTTTCCCATGGCTATGAGCGCTATCGAGATGGCCTGCTGGGACCTGTTCGGCAAGGTGACCGAGCAGCCGCTGTGGGCCCTGCTCGGCGAGGAATTTGACCGTCTCTCGCGGGTGGCCGCCTTCTGCGAGGAAGAGCCCGCGGCCCTGGGCCACGCGACGGCCGTCGGGCGGCGCGCCCGACCGCGCCAGGTGTACAGCGGGGCTGTGGTGGGCATGGGCACGCCGGCCCAGACCGTGGCCGAGGTGCGCGAGTGCGTGCGCCAGGGCTACCAGCGGGTGAAGCTGAAAGTGGCTCCGGGCAAGGGACTGCCAGCGGTGCGGGCCGTGCGCCGGGCCTTCCCCGACCTGCTCATCACGCTGGATGCGAACCAGAGTTTCAGCCTGCACCACATGGCCGAGCTGCGTTCCTACGACGAGCTGGACATCGGCTGGATCGAGGAGCCGCTGAATCTGGACGCGGCGGGGGTGAGCCGCCATGAGAACGCCTTCTCCCGGCTGGCCTCGTTCCAGCATACGCTGGCCATGCCCCTGTGCGTGGATGAGTCCTTCGTGAACGCCGCCGAGGCCGCTCGCATCTTCGATTACCCGGAGCTGCGGTGCGCCATGGTGAAGATCGGCAAGTTCGGCGGCATCCAGCGCTCTTTGGAGTTCGTCCACAAGGCGCTCTCGCGGGGGCGCGAGGTGTGCATGAGCGGCATGTACGACACGGGCGTGTCAAGGTTCGTCCATGCGGCCTTCCAAACGCTGCCCGGCGTGGTCATTCCCGGCGACTTAGGTGCCACGGACCGCTACTTCGACGCCGATCTCACAGTGCCGCCCTATACGGCGCCCGACGGCATCATCACGCTGAACGGGGAAGGTCACGAATTCGGCATCGGCTGCGAGCTAGCCCCCGACGCCCTGGCGGCTCACCGCCAGCGTCGCTTCACGGTGGAGTAGGAGGGCCTCGCCCCCGCCGGGCGCGTTGCGCTGCCGGCCGGCCCCCGCCGGGCGCGTTGCGCTGCCGGCCGCCCCCCCCGCCGGGCACGTTGCGCTGGCTGCCGAGCGGCCGCGGTGCCCCTTGCAGATTCTTGTGCCCTTTTAACGGCTCGGTAACATTGGCGCAGGTGTACCATTTATACTAATTGGGTAAGCGATCTTTCTGAGATGGAGGATTCCGTGGGCGGCTTTTTCGGAGCAGTTTCCCAGCGCGACGTGGTGCTGGACGTGTTTTTCGGTGTGGACTACCATTCCCATTTGGGCACTCGGCGGGCGGGCATGATCGTGCGCGATCACGCCGACGGGTTCCAGCGCCAGATTCATTCCATTGAGAACACGCCGTTCCGCACGAAATTCGAGGACGATATCGTGCGCTTCCACGGCACGAGTGCCATCGGCTGCATTTCCGATGCCGACCCCCAGCCGCTGCTGGTGCGCTCGCACCTGGGCACCTTCGCCATCACCACCATCGGCGCCATCAACAATGCCGAGGAGCTGGTAGAGGAGTACTTCTCGGGACGTACGACCCAGTTCATGGCCTTGAGCTCCGGCGCGGTGAACGCCACCGAGCTGGTGGCGGCCCTCATCAATCAGAAGGACGACCTGGTCAGCGGCATTCAGTACGCCCAGTCGAAGGTGGATGGGTCGCTCACGCTGCTCATCATGACCGATGCGGGCGACCTCATTGCGGCCCGCGACTTCATGGGGCGCCTGCCCGTGCTGGTGGGGCGCGACGAGAACGGCCATTGCGTGGCCTTCGAGAGCTTCGCGTACCACAAGCTGGGCTACCACGATGAGTACGAGCTGGGGCCGGCCGAGATCGTGCGGCTGACGCCCGATGCGGTGGAGGTGCTCGCCCCGGCCCGTGACGAGATGAAGATGTGCGCCTTCATGTGGGTGTACTACGGCTACCCCAATTCCAACTACGAGGGCATGAACGTGGAAGTGATGCGCTATCGCAACGGCGCCATCATGGCGCGCGACGAGGCCGCTCGCGGCGCGCAGCCCCAGGTGGATTACGTGGCCGGCGTGCCCGACTCCGGCGTGCCCCATGCCATCGGGTACTCCACGGAAAGCGGCATGCCCTTCGGGCGCCCCTTCATCAAGTACACGCCCACCTGGCCGCGCTCGTTCATGCCGGCCAACCAGGACCTGCGCAACAAGATTGCCAACATGAAGCAGGTGCCGGTACCCGAGCTCATCCGCGACAAGAAGCTGCTGTTCGTGGACGACTCCATCGTGCGTGGCACCCAGCTGCGCGAGACGGTGAACTTCCTGTACGATTCGGGTGCTGCCGAGGTGCACATGCGCAGCGCCTGCCCGCCCATCATGTACAGCTGCAAGTACCTGAGCTTCTCGTCGAGCAAGTCGGACATGGACCTCATCGCTCGCCGCGTGGTGGACCAACTGGAAGGCGAAGAGGGCGTGGCGCATCTGGACGAGTACGCCGACGCCGCCACCGAGCGCGGAGCGTGCCTGCTGAAGACCATCTGCGAGGACATGGGCTTCGACTCTTTGAGCTACCAGAGCCTGACCGGCATGATCGAGGCCATCGGCATCGACCCGGAGAAGATCTGCACCTACTGCTGGGACGGCCGGGAGTAACGGCGCTTCGTTCATCCCGAAGGCGTCGGCACCCTAGTCTTCAAGGTAGAGCTCTCCGTTCTCCTGTTTCTCCTGCAGATATTCGCGGAAGTAGGGAAGGTCGAAACCGACTATGCCTCGTGTGCGCCGTCCGATGACGCCGGCCTCTATGAGACGCTTGCGATACTGGGCCACTACGGATGACGAGCGGCCCAGTCGCACGGCGATGTCGGCGATGCGGCTATCGCCTTCGTCCTGCAACATGGCAATAGCGAAGCGAAGGTCGCCAGGGGAAAGCTCGGCCAGTGTTGCGTCCAAGACGCGGTAGGTCATCTCACGTTGGGCGGTTGCAATTCCATTGGCGACTTCACTTGTTCCCAGGTTGAGAGCCTCGGGATTTTCGTCCCATGCGTAGTAGCCCACCAGCTGCAGCATGTAGGGAAAGCCCCCGATGGCTTGGGTGGCCTCAGCAAGAGCCTCGGCGTCTATGGTGCGGTTGTCGTCGCGGATGGTTTTCTCGAGGGCCGCCGACACCTCTCCATCGGGAATGCGGCCGAGGGTCTCATGGGTGGCTCGGCGAAGGAACGACACCGTTTTATCGTTGAGGAGCGATGAGATGTTGTGCGGTAGGCCCGCCATGAACAGCGCCACCTTGCGGTTCTCCCGGACAAAGTGCTGATAGAAGGCGGCAAGCTGAATCATTTCACCAAGTGATGGGTCGATTTCGTCAACGGTGAACAAGACGCCGGTGTCCTGATTATTAAGTTGCTCTGTCAAGTCGCTCACGCGCGAGCGCCAATTGGTCTGGGCTTCGGTGCCCTCGATGGAAAGCGAGATGACGTCAGGAACGCTTAGGCTTTTTACGGCGAGCTTGCTGTCATCTTCCGCAAGATGGGCGGCTTTGCGGCGTAGCTGGATTTCCGCATCGTCGAGCATGCCGGGGATCGCCGTGATGTTGACGACAATCCATCCGCTTTGCTCGGCTACCTCGGCCAAATAGGAGAGAAGAGCCGTTTTGCCCGTGCCGCGGGTTCCTGAGAAGAGCGTCGTGAGCTCCGGGCGCCGACGGGTGCTTTGCAGAGCGCGAGAATGCGACTCAATGATCTGATTTCGCCCGGCAAGATGGGCTGGAATTTCTCCGAAACTGGGAGTGAAAGGGTTTTCTGTGACATTCATCGTGCTCTCGCTTCCTAGTACAACGAGGTATTTCTAAGCTTCACTAAGTAACGCTAAGCTTCTGGAGCAGGAGCAATTGGGTCTGGTTATCGATTTGAGTTGAATCACATCTGGTTGTGGAGCTTCTGGGGCGTCATATAGTCGGGGCAACCTGCGAGCTTGATGGAGTTTGATAGGGCAGGCGGTGCATTTACCGCATGAATGCGTCAGCTTCTTCTAGGTCGCGGGCCGAAGCGTTGGCTTCCTTGGGAATTAGCGCGTCTTTTCGCGTGCGCTTCCTCTCGGCGCGCAGGGGCAGGTACTCGCTGATGACGATGCCGGCGAAGATGAGGGCAAAGCCGGCGAACAACGACGGCGTGAGCACCTCGCCGAGCAGGGCGATGGAGAATACCACGCCGAAGACGCATTCGGTGGAGAGGAAGAGCGACGCCTGGGCGGGATCGACCCGGGCCACGGCGGCGTTCTGGAGACCGAGGGCGATGCATGAGGCGAAGACGGTCAGGTAGGCGAGGCTCACCCAGGTATCGGGTGCCAGGTGCGCGAAATCCGGCGTCGGCTCGGTGAGGGCTCCGGCGGCAAAGCCGAGGATGCCGGCCGCTATGAATTGGATGACCGTGAGCACCGTCATGGAACGGCCGGGGGCGAACTTGGCCGTGTACAGCACGTGCAGACTGAGGAAGAGCGCCGAGAGCAGCGTGACGAGATCGCCGAAGCGCAGCGAGAACGCGCCGGCGCCCGTGTAGGCGACGCAGGCGACGCCGGTTGTGCAGGCGAGCGCCGCCACGATGTTGAACCGCGTGGGTTTCTTCCGGATGACGAACCAGCTGAGGAACGGGATGATGACCACGTACAGCGTGGTGAGAAACGAGCTGTTGGAGGCAGTAGTGTCGGTGAGTCCCGAGGAGTTCGCCCAGTAGGAGAGGAAGAGCAGCACGCCGAGTACGGCTCCATCGCGCAGATGGCCCGCACCGTCGGCAGCCAGGCGGTCGCGCAGCTTGCGGAGGCTGACGAGGCCGAGGATGATTCCCGCGCCCGTGAAACGCACGCCCACGAGCCAGGAAGGCGGGAACTCGTCTACGGTGGATTTAATGACAACTGTGCCCATGCCCCAGATGGCCGCCGCAACGAGCAGCGCCGCTTTGTAGGCCCACGAGGGCAGCCCGTTTTGTTTGAGCTGAGAAAACATAGTGCCGAGCATGATAGCACGGCAGCCGTGCGCGGTGCGAGAAGGTGGGGCAATCCTGAGCTGTCTCGGCTGGTGCACGAGAGGCTTTCGCGGGCTATATATGCAGGAATTGTGCCCTTTTCTGTAAAGTGTTGCTGCTAGCTTGCAATCGTCGCCCAAACGAGTAATATAAATCCTCGCCCATTGAGGCAACCCATTGCGGGGTGGAGCAGTCTGGTCAGCTCGTCGGGCTCATAACCCGAAGGTCGGAGGTTCAAATCCTCTCCCCGCGACCAAGAATTGTCGGCCGCCGAGTTCGCTCGGCGGCTTTTTTGTTAGAGCGTAGGCGTTGCGATGGGCATGGGGGAGACATTCTGGCCGGGGCTTAGTTGGGCATAGCAGTAGGCACTCTCACTGCAAGGAGCCCTCATGAGCGACATCGAGATCTACGAATCACCCGATGGCGAGATTCGCCTGAATGTCCAGCTTGAAGACGAGACCGTTTGGCTGACTCAACGACAGATGTCTGCTCTTTTCGGACGTGATAAGTCAACCATCTCAAGGCATATTCAGAGTGTGTTTGATGACGGCGAGCTTGAAGCCGATTCAACTGTTGCAAATTTTGCAACAGTTCAAATCGAGGGCGGTCGTGAGGTCGAACGCATTGTTGAGCACTACAATCTCGACATGATAATCTCTGTCGGCTATCGGGTAAAATCCCAGCAAGGTGTTGCCTTTCGTCAATGGGCGACCAAGATTCTCAGGGAGTACGCCGTTAAGGGATTCGCGCTTGATGATCGTCGACTCAAAGATGGTCGTAGCCGCTATTTCCGCGAGCTGCTTCAGCGTGTTCGCGATATCCGCTCCAGCGAGCGCAATCTGTATCAGCAAGTGACGGACATTTACGCCACGGCGATCGACTACGATCCCAAAGCGTCCATCACGCGCACGTTCTTCGCAACGGTGCAGAACAAGCTGCACTATGCGGCTCATGAGCACACGGCGGCTGAGGTTATTTACGAACGCGTTGATCGCGATAAGCCGCTGGTGGGCATGACCACGTTCGACGGCGACTACGTGACGCGGGCTGACGTTCGCATCGCCAAAAACTATCTCACCGAAAAAGAGTTGCAAACGCTCAACCTGCTTGTGTCCCGTTTTCTCGATTACGCGGAATTGCAAGCGTTGGAAGAGCGTACCATGACCATGCAGGACTGGATTGAGGAGCTCGACCGAGAGATCATCAACTCACGGCGTGCGTTGCTCGAAGGCAAGGGGCTCGTATCGCACAAGCAGGCCATCCAGAAGGCAGAGGCAGAATTTGAGGCGTACCGCGCTCGCGAGATGCGCGAGCTGGAAAGCGACTTCGACCGCGCCATCAAGCAACTAGAGGGGTAGCTACTTCACCACGGCGAGGTTCACGCTGGCGAGCAGGCCGGGGATGCTGCGCACGGCGGAGCGGTTCCATTCCTTGGCACGGTCGGGGAGCTCCTCCCAGGGCACCAGGTAGGGGCTGCGCTTATGCTCCACGTCCTTGGAAGAACCGTAGCGCCAGCCGGCCTTCTGCCGCTCGCGCAGCCAACGGCGATGCTCCAGAATAGCGAGGCACTCCACTTCGCTGGCCGTGAAGGCGGCCACGCAGCGATCGGGGATCGTGTGCCCAATGTTGGTGTAACGGTCGTTTCCCCTGATGCATGAGGAACGGCCATCGCCTAGAATCTTCAATT
>NZ_JBCLQK010000015.1:39234-40035 GCF_041223505.1 Adlercreutzia muris | reverse complement strand
TACTCGCGGTACCGCCTTTTGCTGATCGCCGGTACCAAGCCAGGTGATCGATGGTACCGCGAGAGGTTACTACTCAGCAACGCGGTCGATCAGCTTGTTGAGCTTGATGCCGTACTCCTTGTCGCTTGCCCAACGGCCGGCCAGGTCAGCCACATAAGGCGCGACACCGCGCTTGACCAAATGGAAGCGGGGATCGACGCAGGGGTTCTTCAAGGCCTCTGTCGAGCCATAGGCCTTGAGGTGCTGCACCTGGGCACGCAACCCCGTACGCACATCGGCGAATGTTGCCGGCTTGGGATCCTTGTCGGTCGCCCCAATGCCACCGAAATTGCACTGCTCCGGCTTCACGCTGCTGCCCTTGAACTGAAGCCACCCCGTCTCCAACATAACCTGGGCATACAGCACGGCCGGCCGAACCCCCTCTGCAGTAGCCTCCTCGTAGAGGATCTTGCAGAAACTCTCAATCGTAGGAGCGCCCTTGGCGGCATAGACCTGAGAGGGGTAGTTCTTGCCCTGCGACTTGAAGTCGCGAACCATCGCGTCCACGGTCGTCCTCGGCAAGCCCATAATCATGTTCCGGATTTTGCCGTCAGCCCCAAAGTCGTACAACGTGCCATCGATAGTCGCCTGCCCGGTAACCATAGCGCCCCCGTTGGCCGGATCGAAATACGACTTAGAACCGTCCGCGTTCCAGGTCAGCCACCCTTGGTGCTGCACGCCTCGCCCGTCGAAGTAGTAGGCCTTCCCGTCGATCCTCTGCTCCCAGCGGGCGCTCCGGAAGGTCGAGGGGTTGAAGTAGTA
>NZ_JBCLQK010000015.1:0-39134 GCF_041223505.1 Adlercreutzia muris | reverse complement strand
CACGTCACCCACCCCTTGGTCATGCGGGACTGGCCGTCGAAGTAGTAGGCCTTCCCGTCGATCCTCTGCTCCCAGCGGGCGCTCCGGAAGGTCGAGGGGTTGAAGTAGTAGCGCTGCCCCGAGATGGTCTGCCACCCCGAGAGGGCCGCGCCGTCGGAGCCGAAGTACGTCCGGGACCCGTCGGCCTTCCACGTCACCCACCCCTTGGTCATGCGGGACTGGCCGTCGAAGTAGTAGGCCTTCCCGTCGATCCTCTGCTCCCAGCGCAGCGCGTAACCATCAGACCCCATGTAGTATCGATAGCCATTTACCGACACCCAGTCATTTTTAAGATCAGCGCCACTGCTCGTCCTGTATCGATAGCCGCGGCCGTCGTTGTAAAGCTGTCCCCCACCTTTGATAACTCCGCTATTGATGGCTTCGATAATGCCTTGAGCGTCAGCTTCTCCAAGCCTTTTCAGAAAAGTATCACTCTGCATCTTGAGAGCGTCGCCTGAGTTCGAGATAAACGCATGCTCAACAATAATGCCAGGGATGCCTCGCTGGCGAGCGCCGTTAATGACCGAATAGTAGTCCGCAACGCTA
Organism: Adlercreutzia muris; assembly: GCF_041223505.1. Classification (NCBI taxonomy): domain Bacteria; kingdom Bacillati; phylum Actinomycetota; class Coriobacteriia; order Eggerthellales; family Eggerthellaceae; genus Adlercreutzia; species Adlercreutzia muris. Next base: position 38,549 of record NZ_JBCLQK010000015.1, on the reverse strand, counting down.
CCATCGGGATACTTTGATCCGTTTTCGGAGTCGCGATGTTTAACCCCTCGATTATGGAGCCCCAGAGCCGCCAGTTTCGCAATCACCTTCTCGCCCAGCGTTTTGCCTGCAACATAGGTGTCGTGCTTGTAGCTGCTACTGTTCGGCACCCACACTTCGCACCCATAGGCTGCCGGAGTGGCAGAATTGATATGCAAGCTCACGAACACGGAGGCCCCAGCAGCAGCAGCTTTCTGTACTCGTTCCGAAAGACCAACATATACATCTGTCGAACGCGTCATGAACACGCTAATGCCATTGCGCTGAAGAGCTGCCTGGCAGTACTTCGCAATAGAGAGCGTAAGGTTTTTCTCAAGAAGACCATTGCCCGTGGCGCCGCTGTCGCTTCCCCCGTGACCAGCATCTAGAGCCACCACAACGCCCGGATAAGAAGCCGCTCTTGAAGCGGAAGCGGATGTAGGCAAAGCCACCGGAGCCGCAGCCCGAGAGGCAAGCGAGCCGTCGACCGCCTCCTCTATCACCTCTTTTGTAGAGGCATCCTCCACCAAACCCCCTTGGCCGTCTAAGGCAAGTGCCGAAATTTCAATCCCCCTCGCATCCGATGAGCTTTGCACCTCGAAAGCGTAAGTGTCGCCTTCCAGCCTCTCAGTGAACAACTCATCACATCCAGCTATTTTGTATTCCGCGGCCAGAAGCTGATATTTGCCTTCTTCAAGATTCGTTATCTCGAATAGAGCTGCCCCACCGTCGTATTCGCAGGCCTCTACGCTCCTCTCGCCACTTAGCGTGAGATACCTGAGCGTCGCGCTCTCGAGCGCAACATCATCGTCGGAGAGCGCAAACACCACGTTCTGCACCTCGCCAACAATCTGCATCGCCTCGTCGATATAAACAAAGCCGACAAGCGGTTGTGGATGGAAGCCAGTATCCGCACCTTCCGACTCATCCTCGGGTACCTCCAAATCGGCGCGGACTTCTTCGTCAACGAAAGCTACACCACCCTCGATCGACGCCGCCTCACTTCCAACTGTTTCGATCGGCAACTCATCGTCCGCGCCTAAGGAATCGGGCTCCGCAGAAGAGGTCGTGCCGCTATCCGAATCACTGGATAGAATTTTATCCACCTCTGGCAACTCGGCTTCGACCACAGACCCCGAAACAGCAGCACCGTGCTCTTCCGCATCTGCCCCATCATCAGCAAAAGCTAACGACGGCACCGTTGAAAAGCAGAGAAGAGCAGCCAGCGAACACGCCAACAGCTTTTCGGAGAGAGCGAATCTTTGCGATTTCACCATACTTGCCTACCTTTGCTGCGTTTACACCTCGTTACGGTAACCAATAATTCAGAAATTAACTACCTGTCAACCTCCAATTGCGACAGGATTCTAACATGGAAGCAGATGGCTCACCAGGTACTCAACCCACAAGAAAGCAAAAACGACATTGGAGCGGGGAGGCAACTAACCAAGAGTCATCGGGACAGCTCAAGTGCCTTTTCGGTCTCTTCCGAAAGAAACTCCGCCTCCCTCATAAGGAAAAGCACATCCGCAACATCCGTATGCTCATCAATGAAAGAAGAGACGCTTTCCTCGCAAAAACGCGAATCAATGATATACACATGCTTATAACGAGCGGCAAAGAGCGCCTCCATGCAATTAGTGTAGGAGTCCGACACGATCAATAGGCTTTCATTGGTCTCCGGCTCGTTGCCCTCTATTTCGATGAGGGCATAATCGGTATGGAACAGCTCGCTGTAGTGGTTAGCAAAACGATTCTGGTTCCATTCGCCAGACAAATAGGTCGCACGATCGTGAAGAGATGGCAGATCGGCCTTCTCGCCATCAATAAAGACCGATTTAACGTATTTATCCGCAGCTCCCGTGTCCATAACTGCGTCGGGCCATTCGTCCACCAGCCCTCTTCTTGCTAACGTGCCATAAAACAGCAGGCCATCATATGGCTGAAAGTCTTTCGCTTCGATAGGCACTGGCGCAAATCCCATAGCTTCGGAAATGTGGCAGTATGCCTCGTACGCCCCTTCCACGGTCCAATGGTGGTCCGTCTTGTACCAACCTGCGTTATATTCGTCGTACGGCAAATCGCCGCTCACCCACGTATAGCGCCGAGCATCGCGTTTGAACACTTCCTCTATTTGATCATACGTAAGCGGGTCAGAGACAAGCCGCGTTGCAGGAGAGTCGTTGAGATAGGGGGAATCCATTGCAAAATACACAAAGAAACGTTGCTCCGGATGCATATTCGCAAGATCGTCTATCCCGGTTGCAATGCGATCGCACAACTCGAAAACTTCCCCGTTGCTTTTTTCTGGCATCGAAAGCAAGCGCTGGGAGTCGGGCACCATCAAAAAACTTGATCCATAATACGAGGGGTAAACACCCCAACCAAACATTCTTTCAGATAGACAGATCGCCGATCGCTGAAGCCTCGCATTGCCAAGCAAGGCTTCAGCTTTTGCCGGGATGAAATTGCCTACCGTTGTCTCAATCGCCCTCTGCAGGCGCCCATCGAGGAAGCCTTCAACAGAAAGAGATCCCGCGAGGTCGACTTTTTCAACCCCGCCCGAAAGATATCTTGAATCTTCTGTAGTAAGCCATTTCGGCAATGGCACATCTACTCTTTCGCAGAGCATCAAAGAAACAGGACCGCACAGGAAAAGGCATATTATCGATGCGAAAACCACACCTCTCGCAAAGCCCATGGATTTCGCAACCATTACTTAGCAAGCTTTCTCTTCACCAACCGCAGCGGCGCTGTAGCGAAACGCCCGATTTTATAAGATCGGCTATTCTTAAGTCTTTTATTGGCCGCTTCTGCCTTCTTGAGCTTTCTCTCCAAGTCATTGGCACGGCGTCTCGCACTTTCCGCTGCCTTCTTCTGCCTATCGAAGCTCTGCTCAACATCCATCGCCTTCAGGAAAGCTTTGGAGTCGGCTGGCCTCATTACGAGCAATCCACCCTTTTCGTACTCGGGCAACGAGCCAAAATCTTTTCGAGCACAATGGAGAACAAGAAAAGGCGGCGTCGAGGCAAAAGTTCCCTCCAGCTCTTTCCGGGCTGCAAAAAAGACTTCAGTCATGTCCAGGCAACAAGCGTAGTAGCCATACACATGAGCGAATGTCTTGTCTCGCGTCACGATAGAGTCCTGGCGGATACGACGCTTGTAAAGGATCTCGTCGATGAATACGACAGCTCGAGCAGCAACGAGCGCCTGATAGGAAAAGGCGTTATCCTCATGCAGGATGCCCGGGTGGAATCCGATCTCATTCGACCTCAGAAAGTCTCTTCTCGCAGCAGACAGCCAAGCCGCAGGGCGGTAATCGTCGTTTTCAACCATTTCGCATAGCAGATCGGAACCCTTGTAAACACCGCCATACTCGCCCGATCGTAGATAATAATCCTTGTAGCCTGGGTAGCGCTCGGAAAGAGCGTCATTCTCGTAAAAAGCTTGCGCATTGAACATAATCATGTCCGGAGCATTTCCTCGAGCTGCAGCGTGGAGAAGCTCGCAAGCTCGGTCTTCCAGCAAGTCATCGCTATCCAAAAACACGACATACTCGCCAGCGGCAACTTCGATTCCGGCATTTCGAGCTCGGCTCAATCCAAGATTACGCTGCGAATATACAGAAATTCTTGGATCATTTTCAGCTCGCTCCAAGGCGACCAGCAACGAGTTGTCGCGAGAGCCATCATCTACGCAGATAATCTCTATCGCATTGAAAGTCTGCCCCGAAAGAGAATCCAGGGCCTCGCCCAGATAATCTTCAGTATCGAAAACTGGGACAACAATTGAAGCGAAGGGAGACCCATCCAACTGCGCTGGCTTCACGCAACGGAAGGAGGCATCTAGCCCAAGCGGTCGCTCGTGCTCCATTGATTGCGTTTTCAGCTGAGCAATTGCAGATTCTATATATCGCGAACACTCATACCCGTATTTGGTGACATACCAATCCTGCTCATGCCCGTACAACTCGAGTCCCGCACAGCGGTCAGAGGCCAGAACGTTGATAATCTCGACCAGGGCACCATAATCGCCTACAGTATCCAAGTTATAGCGCACCGTGCTCAAGAACTGCTCGCCGAAAGCCTTCTTCAGTTCTGGCCACAAATCTTTCTCTTCCAGTGTTTCCTGCAACTGAAAAAGCGCTTCAAGAAAGCAGAGGGGATCTTTCTTCTTTGTGTCTTCCGTACTCTTACCCGTATTAACACGATAACGCAAATAATCGCCTCCGAACGCTAGAAGCCTTTCCGCAAGGGCAACTGCGGACAAAGTGAAGCTCAAATCTTCAGCATTTGTCAGCGATTGAAATCTTAGGCCATGCTGGCGAATGAAATCGGCCCTGAAAAGTTTCGTACACGGTCCTGGATAAGTAATGCGAAACAGCGTCTCTGGCACGTCGCTTCGAGAGAACACCCCAGAAGGAGCCAGATGCATGCGGAGAAAGTCAAAGTTCTCGAACAGCTCGCCCGTCTGATTGTCGTACCTTCGACCACCGAACATAACGATATCGGTTACATGCTCCTCAGCTCTGCTTACAGCCTCCTGGAGCATTTCGGGCTCAAAGAAATCATCGGCATCTAAGAAAATGAAGTACTTCCCCGCCGCATGATCCATTCCCTCGTTTCGGGCCGTTCCCGCATTACCGCAATGCTGATATATGCTAATACGAGAATCGAGGACAGCGCGTCGTTCGAGAATCTCCAATGAATTATCCGTCGAAGAATCGTTGATTGCGACGAGTTCCCAGTCGCTCATAGTCTGCTTCTCGATGCTGTCTATACATTCGTCAAGGTAAAGACCCGCATTTCTAACGGGAACGATGACAGACACCAGCGGGCTGCCCAAGCTGTCGCCAACCGACGATTCGTTTTGCATTTTCTTATTCCTTACAATCCGTAAAAAACGCTATTGTCATTGCGTCTAAGTTTAGCCTTTCGCCACATGCACCCACAAACTCATGCCGATTCTCCACAAAGGACATGTCCCCAATTCGTACCCCTCTTTTCGCATCTTTAGGAACTCCTTCCGCCGCCAAAACTAAACGACCTCGCACAAATCGCGCCATACGCACGTTCCAGTCACTTGTGCAAAATACAACGGCTATCGCAAACGCCAGAAAGAACGAGGAAGAAAACATAGATTCTGTTATCCCTATTATGAAATATGCCCCTACCGTCGCAGCGCTCAACGACAGCTCAAGGCTCTTCCTGGAACGCTTCATCCGCCTTGTAAGCAACGCAACAGCGAGAAGAAAGGCAGCCAAGCCGAGTACTCCGGACACGAAAATTAACTCAAGGTACATATTATGGGTGTAATAGAGATGAAACCCGTCAACAATCAAAAGATCGTGTCCAGACACGCCTCGACCGTACATGATATGGTCGGAGTCAAGCAGCGAGAAAACGACATCCCAAAGAGGAGCTCTTCCCGATAAGTCAACCCGCTTCCCAAACACAGCCTGCAGCAAAAAACCAAAGTGCTCTTGAACCCTCATTATAACCACCAGCAGAGTCCCCAAGAACGACGCTCCCACAGGCAACAAGAGCGAAACGGCAGCTCCGATCTTTCGCCTGGCTGCAACAATGCAGAAAATAAGGAGGAACACATATGCCACTGTGCTTGTTTTTGAACCACCGAGCACCAATTGCCCCAAAGAAAGACTCGTGGCAAAAATACCCCAGATTGGAAATCTCCGCCCGACCAGCACATCAATGCAAAAGGCACACAGCGTGCACGGGAAAACAATCTGGTATACAGCATTTCTGTTTCCGTAAAAAAAGATAGACGGCGCCAGCATGCCTTGAGGCCAGATGATCATAGACGCGAGATTGACCATGCACAGCAGCACTGTTACGAAGAAGACCGAATAGAGTAACTCAGCCCTACGGAAACCAAGCGCAACCATCACAACCAAAATGCAAGGCAGCCACGCATCAAGCCAAAAGCGCAAATCCCCTCCATTCGCGGCCGTTGAGAGAAAAACAATGGCGACCAGAGCCACAAGAGCCCAGATCGAAAAAGGCAGCTTGCGTGAACTGGCAACAAAATATGCGCATGCTAGCACGGTGGCAATGCACAGATATATCTGCGATGCCACAAGCGCCTCTTCGCCACCAACTTGATACACAAAACGTGGGCGAAAAGCAGGAGCCAGCAAAGCAGCAATTGCAAAAACAACACGAAGGTTAATTTTTCGCTCACCAACACGACTCGTTGCAAAACTTATGCCCATTGCGCCATTCCCGTCAATTTGCCTCCAATGCCGTATCACCCTTCAGCGCAGAAGACAATTGAACGAGGGGCACTGGGTCGTGCAGTGAGGTAATCGCCCTATAGACCCTCTCGCAGCAACGACCATCTCTGAATTTGAATGTTGATTCGCCTCTTTGCGCATATAAAGGTTCCAGGATGAAATTGCGAGCCCAAACGTCGCGAACCTCTCTGTCGAGATCCTCGCCATTGGTTACGACAGGGCCGAAACCGTCTCGCTCGTCGTCGAAATAGCCACGTACAGAATGATGGCCTGTAGAGAAATACTCCTCCTGATCGAATTGGTAGTAAATGCAGGGGCAGCCAACATAGGCTGCATCGAACGAGGCGGAAGAGTAGTCGGTAATGAAAAGAGAGGCGTTTGCTAAATAGTCCTGGATAGACGCGCCATCGCCATTATGTCCATACTCGATGCCATCGGGAACTGAAAACAATCCAGCATCAACATACTCAGCTATGTTCGCGTGGGGGAAGAAGACAACACGCACTCCTGCTTTTATCAAATCGCCGACAACATCGCTGCGCAACACATCCTCCCAGTGCTTGCAATAGGGGGAACGAGAAAACTCTGGATTGACGGCGCGCTCGTTGCTATGATCCTTCGCGTCACCCATCAATCCTTTGCGCCAGGTGGGCATAATGAGCACCATATGCTCCCCGGGTTCTTTCGTTTCCGCCTTTTTCAAAAGCGCATCGTGCCGCGGAAGACCCGTCAGAGCCACTTCTCGGGAGCTTTGAATGTAGCTGCTCCCGTCCGCAACAATGGAATCATACTCAAATTCAGTCGAAGTGATAAACAGGTTGACCTCCCTTTTGGTATTAAACCAGCTAGACAGGTCGCTTCGAAGAATGCCGTGTTGAAGGCAGATGATATCTTTGGTCAAACAGAACTGGTCATTATAATAAGAAGTTACATAATTATCAAGATGACTGCTAATAATTGTGGAGCATCTCTTCAGAATCTCTTCATGCCCCTTCGAACCAAAGTCAAGCAGCTCGAAACCTTCTTTTTTCAGCCTCTGCCAATCCTTACTTGTTTTTCGAAGAGCGAAAAGAGCCTTTTGCTCGGGATGATGCTTCTTCAAGTACCTATAGAAGTGCTCCCCGTTGTCATCCGCTTGGGTATCTCGATCCATGACAATCCAGATGTCTTCTTGAGGCATGTATAGGGGCCATTTCTCCGCATAATGATCCACTATATCCTTCAGCTTAGCGCCATTCTCGAACACCTTGCCTCGGACGTCTATTTCCACTTGCGCGGCATTTCCGAACAACAGCTCCAATTCCTCATCGAGATTGTTGTAGGCCAAGTACACTTCGTACGACCGATACAGTTCTCGACCAAGGTAGGAGTGCGAGGTGGCCTTAATCTCATTGGGCGCATAGCGGACACCCGAAAGAGAGTACGTAACGTCATCGGAAAACGCAATAAAGTGCAGAAGCCGGCTCCGCTGATCGACTCTTCTTAAATAGACACGTTGTTTGAGGGGACGCTCATGCTTGAAACCTTGCACCCATGCGTTCTTATGCTCAAACCCCATACGATTATTGTGCCTACTGAAAATCACGCCTTGATCAATGTACGAAAACACATCACTCATGATCCCGTAAGCTTCATCAACTTCGTCCGAAGAAAGAAAAGCGGAACGCTCAGGATGATCAACGTAATATCGCAGGTACCATGCCAGGTCATACATAACAGTAATTTGTATGTTCTCTGGAACGTAACCTTTTGCCTCTTTGGCAAACCTCAGCAAGTCCAAATAGCCCAGCTTGGTCTGATTGAGAACTTTCTCTGGCTTCGACCACGAGGTGTCCAACAGGGAGTTCGCCGCTTCTCTCTTTCTGTAGTAGTAAATCGGGTTTCTTAGAAATCCAATGCTTCCGTGCTCAAGTCCTAAAATATATTTATTCGTGAAATGGCCATCTTCAAACGAAGGCTTTATTCTTTCGTCGGCCGTCAAATTCTGCCGACGGATTTCCTCCATTCGGTATAGACTCCTATTAGCCGATTCTATAATTGGCAAATGCTCCTCATCGTCGAATCGGTAAAAACGATTGCCCTTTTCAAACCTGTTTTTAAGGGGATGATTGTCGACCACGGTGCGCGTTCTCTCGTTATAGAACACCTCCTTGATGCCCAGTAGCATCAGCTCTGGGCGTGCAGCAATCACTTTGTCTATCTTTTCGAAGTAATCGGCAGGCAAAAAATCATCCGGATCAGCAAAGGTCACCCAATCTGCCTCGACGAACGGCATACCCGCATTTCGAGCCGACGGCAGCCCTCCATTTTCCTTTCTTACATATTGGATCAATTCAGGGTATCGCTGCTGCCATGCTCTAATGATGGACGGTGACTCATCGGTAGAGCCATCGTCAACCATAATTAGCTGGAGTCGATCTCTCTTGATCGACTGGCCAATAACGCTTTTTAAAAAGTCTTCTAGGTACGGAGACACGTTGTACACAGGCGCTACAATTGCGTAGGAGGAAACAGGGTTGTAGGAATTTGCCGACACCTTGTATCCAACCAAATCCTTTATTCGTTTAATCTTGTACAAGTTTTTCTCAGAAATCCGATCCCGGGTCACTCTTTTCACGCGCGCAAGCATCCAGCACCCCTTATATACAAATCGCATTAGCTAATGACAGTCTCGTCTATTGTAAAACACAGAGCATGGACTTATCGGGTGTGCCGAGAAAGGAATCGCCCCGACAACACACGCGCTACAAAAGCTACGATCCTTCTTGGGCGCGACCTAAAGCTCCCGCCATGCCGCACTGGTAATCCTGAGCATTTAAAAACTACTTTCGATCAACCTCCCGTCCAGCCATTAGCTCACACGCCATCGAGCGAGCAAATGCGCGCATGCCCGCAGAATTGGGATGCATTGCGTCTCCTCCCCACATCAGATTCCCGCCAAGCCATTGACGGCCTCCCTCATGCGCGGTCACAGACCCGCCCCACAGGCCAGCAAAACCGATGATAGAGCTCTCCAAAACAGCTGCCTGATCCGTATAAGGCACACCAGCAGGCCAAGGCATCGGAAACAAATGGACTTCAGCGTCAGGGAAAAAACGATCGCGAGTGTCGAGACAGTCTCCAACTCCCCGCAGCACACCTTCCGCTGTCTGATTTGAAGCTACATCGTTAATTCCTCCCGCAATTATTATCAGACCAACATCGCTCCGCTCTTCTGGCGTCATGTCTTCAGCCAACATAGTCAGCTCGTCATTGAAGTTCTGCCCAGGAGCTATGCCACCATGGTGTGCCCACCCCGCTCCACCAACACCCTTGTGAATTACATTTTCAAGAGAAAGATCGCGCCCCAAATACCACCACTACGACGTCTCATCAGAGGTGCTCGACAAGACGCCATCCGTAACGGTGCCAGCAGCCCACGAATCTCCCACGCATACCACCGTCTCCCCTACCAGCTCTTTAGCAAAATCACAATTCTGGAGGTCGACGCTGTTGTACCAACGCCCCCGAGATTTCGTTTCCGCCGACGAATTAACAACTTCGTCCCCCCTGGGCAACATTCAATGAAACGAAATACCCCCCATCGCAACTGCCGCTGAGAGCAAAATCCCAATCGCTGCCCTCATTTCTTCGCCACCAACTCTCTCGTCTCTCTATATCACACGCAGATCTCGTAGCCTGCGCTCGATAAACGACCCACACTACTCCGAACCTAGAATTATTAGTCCAACCAAATTGGCCCGCGCCACATCGAGCTCCTGAAGCTCCTTTTTAAGGCTGTCCACGCTGTCAGACCACAAGCGCACCGCGATCACCGTCGCATCACAGCTATTGGCAATTCTTGCGCTCTCCGTACAACATGAAATCGAGGGACAAATATTCACCACCACTCCCCCCCATGACAATCTTTGAATTCCATCTTGCGCTCCTTCATCAGAGTCCGCAACAGAGCATGAGATACCCGCCGAAAGAGAATGATGCAATGCATCCAAGACATCCTGCTTGGAGCCTAGAGACAGGAGGCACACACTCTCGAGCCCATCAGGCATCAAAAACTGAATATCCATGAGCATTCGCTCAGCGAAATTGGCGCGATCGTTCGTGCTCAATATGGGAACTTTTGCGACTTCACGAGCTTCCTGCGCGTCCCTTATCGGTCGCTTAAGAGAGTCCAAGAGCACAACGACACATATTGCTGCAACTGCTCCACCCAAAACACCTACTAAACAAAATTTGAAAAACCCTTTGATTCGAGTGTCTTCCGCCATGAACGCATTAGTCACTGAGATATAAACTGAATTGAGCGCAGCAATGCGATCGGCTGTTGAAACGCCAGGGGCAAATTCCGTGGGATCACCACCAATTAGCGACTCGCTTTCCGCAACCCCCGCTTGATAGCTATCAGCAATACCCCGCAAAGTCGCCCTCGCCGACTCTGTAGTCGTATCTACGAGACCGTTCGCGATCTCCAGCGCCTCAGCAGCACCCGGCCCTCGAACGGAAAAAACAATCTCTTGGCTATTCGCATCGCTCGTCAGCGAAATCAAGTCTGGATCGTAGTCCACATCGGCCACCGTATCTCGAGCAACAGACTCAAGAAGACTCTGCACGCCCGATGAGGACAGCACGCCTGTTGGCTCGGATGTCACAATACTGGTCTTGGCGCTGTATGGATTCCAGAAATCAGCAGAGGTAAGGTAATACCCCACGGCAGCAAAAACACACACGCAGATAACTGCAACGGCATTAACAGAATAATGCTTTAGGATCTTAAGAACATCTCGTAGCGTCATAGCATCTTTCCTTACTCAGCATTTTTCTGCCCGAGGTATGATACGTACCACTGCGCAAAAGCACGCAAACCCTCTTCAAGACGAGTCGCCGGACGAAAGCCAAAGTCTTTTTCAAGCTCGCTCACATCGGCAAAGGTTTTGTACACGTCTCCCGGCTGCATGGGGAGAAGCTCATGAGCAGTCGCCTTTTCTGCAACACCTTCGTCAATCAGAACTTCCTCAAGAACATCCACAAAGCGCATAAGAGGCTCAGGATTACTATTGCCAATGTTGTAGACCTTGAATGGCACACCGTCCATATTGCGTATAGGAGGCTGATTCATAACGTCGATGATACCCTCTACCACGTCATCAATATAGGTAAAGTCTCGCTGGAGATTGCCCATATTGTAAATCTGAATTGGCTCACCGTTGGCGATTTTGTCCGCGAACTTAAAGTAGGCCATATCCGGTCGCCCCATAGGCCCATACACCGTGAAAAACCTCAACCCTGTACATGGAATATCATACAACTTGGAATACGCATGGGCCATAAGCTCATTAGACTTCTTCGTCGCCGCATATAGAGATACCGGGGAATCCGTCCTGTCAGACACCGAATAGGGGACCTTCTCGTTTGAGCCATAGACCGAACTAGAGCTTGCAAATACCAGATGCTCCACTGGATAATTTCGGCACATTTCCAGCACATTGAAAAAACCCACCAGATTAGATTCAATATACGCCGATGGGTTCTGTATGGAGTACCTCACCCCAGCCTGGGCAGCTAGATTTACAACCACATCAAAAGTATGCGACTCGAATATACGCTGCATTGAAGACATATCCGAAATGTCACCTACAATAAAATCGAACTGACCAGAGCGATCCGAGTCTCTTATCATGCTCAAGCGATCCTGTTTAATTGACGGATCGTAGTAATCGTTCATGTTATCAACGCCGACAATATGGCAGTCGGTATCCTCTACCAGCTTTTTACAAAGAAAGCCGCCGATGAACCCCGCAGCCCCTGTTACAAGAATCTCTTTCAAATCGATCACACCTACTTCAACACACGTGCCTTCGTGGCGCTAGACCCATTGCGAACCTCAATCGCAGTCACGCCGGTTTCCTTGATTTGCATGAAGAAAACGTCATTCCTTGGACAGTATAGGAGAAAACAGCTGTCAGCGCAGCCCTCATCACGCCATATTCTGGAATAAGCACCGAAGCGACAGCGATGCCTGCAGTATCAGCGCGATCAGAAACGCTTGCACGCTGCTTGTCGAGACTCGTAAAACGCACTGATCCCGATCGCTCTGACCCCGCAGCCACCCTTCGACTAAAGCTATTCGCACACTGTCGCTTTAAGAATGGTACTCGGAGCATGTGTGGTAGTATTTTAAACACAGCATATCGCTATTGGCGGTTTGGTTCGCCAGCCATACGGAGAATCGGAATGCGCACCGAATGCCGCATACGATTGCGAACCACTGAATTGAAACCTGGTGGTTAGTCTAAGCACTGGAATGGAAGGTCTGTTGCTTATGAACGACGTAGTGCGCTTTTCTCTGAATAGCCCGATGGAAAATGGAAGCAGTATAGGACTAATCAGTGTAATCATTCCCGTTTATAACACTTCACAGTACTTGAAAAGATGCATTGACAGCCTTTTGTCCCAGACTTACCCTGCCATTGAAATTATGCTGGTAGACGATGGCTCCACAGACACCTCTGGTGCGATCTGCGACGAATATGCAAAGAGCTATCCCAACGTCAAATGCATCCATAAGGAAAACGGCGGCCAAGGATCCGCCAGAAACGAAGGCTTATCCTCTATTCACGGTGATTATATCGGTTTTGTCGATAGCGATGACTGGGTCTCGCCCGAAATGTATAGAAGATTTGCAAAGGCGATCGAGGAGACCGGAGCTGATGTTGTTCAGACAGGGTGCCTAAGGCTCACAAGCGAGAGAGAGGCACATCTAAGCGATATCGGACCAGTTTCGCTCTATCGGGATAAAAGCATCCTTGAGCGATATTTGCACGACGGTATGACGGGAGGGAGCTATTCGGTATGCACCTGTCTGTTTAAACGAGCCGTCTTAGAAGGCTTGACTTTTCGAGAGGGCAAAAGGAACGAGGACATTGACTTTAAATACGAGGCACTGAGACACGCCCACCTGTATGCAGTAATTGAGGCTCAGGACTATTTCTACTGGCAAATAGGCAGCAGCACCACACGGGGCGGTTTGGTCAAAGAAGACTTCGATTTGTACGAAGCAGCTCGAATTTTGCGTGATCTTTCTAGCACTGAGGGGCATGAAATTGCGAGATTGGGAATGCAGAAAGAGGCACGGACGGCCTTTTCCCTCTTGAGCAAGGTCGCTTACTACGGTATAGACGATCCCTCTATCCAAAAGAAGGAGGTAGTTGAAAGATTCAGGCGAGAGCTGAGACAAAACTATTTTCTCCTGCTATCGTCCCCGATGTCGTGTTTGCGAAAAGTGCTAATGACGTTATTTGTTTTGAACTATCCTTTTGCAGAGGCTATGGTTTCCGTTTTTCGAAAGGTGAGAGTGTAAAATGAACGGAGGGCGACAGCGAAAGACTATTGCCTGCGTGGCGTATCTTCATGGGGCCGGAGGGGCCGAACGACAGATAGTTGCAGTTGCAAACGCGCTGGCTTCTATCGGATACGATGTTCACCTTGTTATCCTAGCCTCAAACAACTCTTTCTATCCAATTGATTCTCGAGTGACCATTCACGATGTTTCCGGGAGAGAACAAAATCGCAGATCCATCTTGGCCAGATTCGCAGGATTAAGCAAAGTCTTGTTCAATATTCGTCCTGATGTAGTCATAAATTACTGGCTCCAGTCGGCTTTCTTTTGTGCTGTTTTACCTAAGAGAATACGCGGGTCTATCGTCTATTCAGAGCGCGGTGATCCGGCAGATAAGGAGTACCAGGGAGTACTTAGCCTAGTTCGAAAGCTTGCCTTTGGACGCACGGCTGCATTTGTTTTTCAGACGAGAGAAGCCCAATCCTTTTTTCCGCCCAGAGTGCAAAACCGGTCAGCCATAATCCCTAATTTTCTGTTTGTTCCCGATTCTGAGGTTTGGACAAAACCCCAGAATTGCCGTCCCGTCATTTTGAATGTGGGTCGGTTAGAACCGCAAAAGAATCAGCTCATGCTCATCAAGGCTTTTTCTCTGGTAAAGAAAAAGATTGATTCTGCTTTTTTAAGCATCATAGGCTCGGGCTCCCTTGAATGCGAATTAAAGAATGCAGTTAAGGATTACGGCCTGGAAGGGTCGGTTGCGATATCGCCTCCAGGAGGGTCTGTCCTTCGCCTCATGACCTCTTCTTCGATGTTTGTCCTGTCATCGAGTTACGAAGGAATGCCCAATGTGCTGCTAGAGGCAATGGCGGTTGGCTGTCCTTGCATTACTACAGATTACAGGCCGCTGGGATCAGTAGCAGCGTTGGTCAACAACAATGTAGACGGACTTGTAGTTGCCAACGATTCGCCCGACGAACTGGCTTCGGCAATGATTAGGTTGCTCGCCGAAGACGAGCTTGCGAATAGCCTGAGCGAGCAGGCTCGCAAGATAAGGGGCAGGCATTCCACCGAACGTATTCTATTTATGTGGGAATCCTTTTTGAAAGAGTATGCGTTTGACGCCGATCCAACGAAAGGAAATCTATGATGGTGTTTGACTACCTCGAAAAGGTGTGCTCTTTCTTGCGCATTGCAAAGTTCAAGCTCGTCTACGGAAAGAAAATTGCCTGGAAGGGTCATGTTCAAATGAGGCGCAACGTCGTCATCAACATCCATAGCCACAGACCAGTTGCTCTTGAAATCGGGCGAAATGTCTTCATGAATAACTATTGTTCGATTAACTGTAACGATAGAATAGTAATTGGCGACGATGTTATGTTTGGTGAGAGTGTTCGGCTGTACGATCATAATCACATTTTCGAGAAGAAAGATCAGCCGATTTCAGAACAGGGGTTAAAGCTGGGGACAATCATTATTGAAGACAATTGTTGGCTTGGCGCAAATGTAGTTGTATTGGCTGGCGTTCGGATAGGAGCAGGAAGCGTGATTGGGGCAGGTGCGGTTCTATCGAAATCCATTCCCCCTAACTCAGTAGTCATCGCCCATCAAGATTTACGCATTCGTCAAAGATAGGGCATTCTAAATGCGTGGTGCGATTGCTTGGAATGCTTGCGCTCGGCAGCACTCAAACGAAAGAGTTATGCATCTGGTGGGTGAGAATCAATTTGCTAACAGAAACCAACAATAGCAGCTTTCTGTCTTCTCCGGCATTTCACCAGGTTAACCTGGCTTTGCTATTGATAGCAAGTATCTGCTTTTACACTGAGTCTACAAAGCTAGTTTTTTTGGCACTATCATGTGTGGGGATAATCGCCGAAATGCTAAGCGTTTTGGAGGAAATCCTTCGAAGCAGGAGAGTTGTTTTCGAGCCATGCGTTTGCTGGTTGGCGTTAATCTATCTGATGTTTACAACATATGGCGTCTTGTTTCCCCGGTATGGAGACTACAATTGGGACGCGATGATTTTTAATTGCGCTTCAGGTATAGCAGTATACTTTTCCTTGTGCGGAATTGCGCGATCATCCAAAGGGTTAGAAGGCCTTTTTACGACGCTCTCATTTGTCGCCCTTTCGGTTCTGATTGTAATTGCTGCTCGGGAGTACAGCTTTTTTGGGAGTAGCACTAGACTGGGCGATTCCCTGAGCGGAAACGTAAATACCGCAGGAAGAAGCTTGGGGGGGCTTTCGGTCTTTCTGGCCTTTTGGGTGATGAGAAAAGGATCCATAGGATCCGTCACTTTATTCTCTGCTGTATGCGTTGCCATCTTGTTAACCGGATCGAAGGGAGCCCTTGTATTTATTGCGGCTGACCTCATCTTAATCCAACGTATGGCGAAAAGCAAAGCTCTAGCCAATTTAGCCCTTATTGGGATGATTGCGCTTGCATGCCTCCTTGTTTTCGGAACCCCACAGCTCTATAACGTGCTAGGGGAACGTTTGGAGGATGCTTTTTACCAGATTTTTGGGATAGGTCCAGGGCACTATTCACGTTCAACTGATTCCAGGAGCGGGATGATAAAAGAAGGGTTGACCGCCTTCCTAGACTATCCACTTTTTGGGGGTGGCGAAAGATACTTTGCGTCAATCTCCTCTTACGGTTACGCATACAGTCACTGCAATTACGTTGAGCTGTTGTGCAACTACGGCATAGTGGGCCTGACTATATTTTATGCTCCCTGCCTGTATCTTTTTTTCGTTGCCCTGCGAGACAGTTTCAATGGAAATGTTTTTGCAAAAGTGATAGTTGCTTCACTTGCTGCATTTTTCGTTGCCGATTGGACTACTGTTACATACTCTAGTATTGTGATGACATATTTTCCCGTGTTGGTTGCATTCGTTTTTGTCCGACTTTACCGGCCAAATAGAACAAGTGAATCGACAGGGGTTACACGCACCGATAAAGTCGAGGCGTGCCTTTAGCAATATTCGACGACATGAAAGTATTTACTATGCTTGCTGAAATAAAAAAGCGACTTCTTGTTGGCATTTCCCCTTCGAAGAGACGGATACGTCTCGGGTTGAAAAGTTTTGTGCTGGGGTCACTCGGACGAAATCTTAGGCTAGGCGGCAGAGACATCGTCTTCAACAACTCCAATAATATTTATATTGGCGATTATGTGTTTATCGGATCGGGTTGCTACTTCGACGCGATATCCCGAATTGCAATTGGGAACGGGTGCATGATCGGCCCGAGAGTATTCGCGGTGTCGGGAAGCCATAATTACGATTCGAGCGACCTTATGGCAGTTCCCTACGATAGGCGACAGATCGATTTACCCATAGTTATTGAAGACAACGTATGGGTGGCGGGCAATGTCTCTCTTGCTCCTGGGGCCCATATCGGGGAAGGTTCAATTGTGGGAATGGGCTGTACTGTTGCCGGTTATATACCTCCACATTCAGTAGTATTAGGAAAAAAAGCCGAGGTGGTGAAGAAGAGGAGCTCCGAAAGGTATGAGAAACTCGTTGAAGAAGGTATGGTATATGGCAAAGTGTTTGCCGGCACTGGATTTGAGCTGGTTGATAGAGAGGAACTAGATTAGATGGGCCCGAAACGAATTTGGCGCCTGGTTTCGTCGCCTGTGGCAATTCGTTTATTGTCTATCATAGTTGGATTCGCAAGCTCGGTTTTAATCAACCGGTCTCTAGGCGTCGACCTCAGGGGCGGCTATACGACAATTACTGTTTATGCTAGCTTGATTCAATCGATAGCAAATCTGGGAATCACGTTCGCGTATGTTCCGTTGATTAAAATATTCGGCGAACAAAGAGCCCGATCTGGAGTTCTAACCTTAATTTGGGGTCAGTTTGCTTTTTATTGCGCATGCTTACCTCTCATTCTAATCCTCTTGCCCGAGCGAGGTGAAGTTGCTTCCATCTGCATCTTGGCTATTGCACAGATTCTAGCGAATCAGATTGTTTTCATTGCTTTGATTGAGAACATCCGCAAGAGAAACCTCATTTTGTTGCTGTCTTCAGTTTTGTATGCAATCGCAAACTTCTTCGTCTTTCTTCTCTTTCCGAAAAGTCTGTTTGCCATTGTGGCCTGCTTGATCGGAAAGGCAATATTCGAAATTGTTGCTTGCGGGATTCAGGAACATCTCTTTGTGGTGTCTCCACCACTTCTTGACTGGGCTTTCATCAAAGAGACGCTTCGCCTTGGCTTGCCAACTGCTGTTTTAGCGCTACTGATTCAATGCAACTACAATGTAGATGTGATTGTATTGAATTTCTTCAACTCCGGTGATTACGAGATCGGACTTTTCGGAACGGCATATTCACTTTCCAATATGCTATGGTTTATCCCCGATGCCTTTAAAGAACTGATTTATCACGATAGTGCCAGAAATCGGATGGATGCTCGGACTATTTGCTTAGTGCTTATTAATATGGCAATATGCGCGACAATATGCATCGCATTTGCTTTCTTGGGAGAGTGGTTTCTTGGTCTGGTGTTCGGGGATGCGTACCGAGCCGCTTACCCAACCACTCTCGTGGTGTTTATCGGCATTATTCCGATGGTGGCGTTCAAATTGATCCATCCAATATATGTCAATGAAGGAAAATCGGGGAGAGTTGTGGCGCTGCTGATGGTGTCCGTCTTCATGAACCTCGTTGCAGCTGCGGCGTTAGTCCCCGCATATGGAGCATTCGGCGCGGCTTTGTCGACCGTCTTCTCGTACACTATCTGTGGTCTCATGTTTTTCGTGACCTACATAAAAGAAACAGGCGTAACGATTGCAAAGGTACGCCAAGAATTTGTAGCAATCGAAACAGCTTTGTTGAAGTAGATGGTGTTGGCGAGAGGCTTAAACTAGCCCCTCGCAATCAAAGCAGTTAAACCTCCCGTTTGCGCAGCATCGAATAAACTGCTTTCTGGAAACCCGCAGGGAGCGCATACATGCCCAGCTGAACTGCGGCAACCACTAGCCAATCGGTAAACGATGAGAACCCCATTTTGTAGGCCGCATGACGTATGCCTATGAGCGATTTCGTATTTTGCCAGTTCTTTCGTTTACCCAACGTCGACTCATCAAAGCGAAAGAGCAGCAGAGGCTCTTCCGTGTTCGCTCCCCTGCAGCCCTGAGATAACATTTTTATCCAAAGATCTGTATCCTGGTTCTTGCGATAATCACCATAAGGCCCGCACCTTAAGACGCTTTCCTTTTTGTACATTACCGCAGGATGGTTAAAGGGATCCCTACGTCTCGCAAAACGATGTATATCTTCATTGGTTTTCGGAACATCACGAACCCCCGTAATGCTCGTCTCACTCCCCTGGAACTCCAAAACAGGACTTCCAACAACGTCAAGCGTCGGATCCGTGTGAAAAACCGCGAGTAATCGCTCGCACCGCTGAGGAAGCGAGACATCATCCGCATCCATTCGCGCCACGAGATCATGCTTGCACTGAGCGAGACCCCTATTAAGAGCGAGACCCAGGCCGACATTCTGAGGCAGTTCGATCGTGTTGATAGGATAACCTTGCTCTTTAAAATCCCGGATTACACATCTTAGCGACTCGGGGATTGGGCCATCTTCAACCACTACTATGTCATCGGAGGGCACAGTTTGTCCAATCATGCTAGAAAGACTCCGCCGAAAATAAACAGGAGAATCCCCCTTATAGACTGTCATAAGTACGCTATAGCCCATCATGATGCTCCATCATACCTGCTCGTCAGCCTCACCGGAACATGAGGTTTCTCCAAAAACCGCAGAAACCGTCTTAAGCATAATAGAAAAGTCTCTGGAAACAGAGAAAGATTCGATGTCCCGAAGGTTAAACTCCATTTTGCGCGGTAAAACGCTTCGAATATAAGCGTCATCAACATTGTCAGCAAATGAGAGAATATCCGCTTCATCTTTGAACGTGATACTCGCCATTGATGTTACCCCAGCCGGCAAAAGAAGCGTTGCCCTCATTAGAGGGGTGTAGGCATCGACGTACTGCGGAACCTCGGGACGCGTGCCAACAAAAGTCATCGTTCCTCTGAATACATCAACAAGTTGGCTGATCTCGTCGAGTCGCAAGCGGCGTATGGCTTTGCCAACTCGCGTCACCCTGGCGTCGTTGCCCACCGTCACCGCTGACCCAATTTGATCCGCTCTATCGCACATTGTTCGAAACTTAAATATGCGAAATCGCTTACCGTACTGCGTCACCCTAAGCTGCCTATAAAATACCGGTCCAGGCGAATCGACCTTAATCGCAATGGCCAAAACAGCAAATACGGGGCTGAGGAGAACCAACAAAACAGCGGATCCGCAAATATCTACCAGGCGCTTCACAAGCAACTGTCCACGTTTCTTCGCGAGCAAATCATAGAAGGGGCGCACTTCTTCCGTCCGCATGTCTGCGGGCAGCTCTTCCCAGGGTATTAAGCGCACTGAACCTCCCTGAGGCTTTCCTCAAACACCGCGAGCACACGCTCAACCTGATCGTCGTTTAGGCACGTGTGAAGCGGCAGCGACACTTCGTTCAAGAACATCTCATAGGCATTCGGATAATCCGAAATATCAAACCCGAGGTTCTTGTATGCGGTGAGCATGGGCAGAGGCTTGTAATGCACGTTCGCGGATACGCCTTTCTGAGCCATTCGCTCTATGAGGTCGCCGCGTTGATCGTAGCTTAAGCCAGGAATTCGGCACATGTAGAGATGACAGGACGAAGCGTAGTCTTCCGCAAGATGCGGCAAAACTTCAACACCAAGGCTTTTCATCGCCTCGTCGTAGCGACCGACTATCTGATGACGTCGCTCCAAAAGCCCTCGGTACCTCTTCAGTTGAACCAAGCCGATGGCGGCTTGGATATCAGTCATGTTGCATTTGTACCAAGGGCCGAGAATGTCATACTCCCAAGCACCTGCCTTCGTTTTGGCGAGCGCGTCCTTCGATTGACCGTGAAGAGAGAGCAACTGAGCCTCATGATAAATCTCATCGTCAGAGAAGCCATCAGGCGCCTTCCACGTAAGGCAACCCCCTTCCGCCGTCGTAAAGTTTTTAACGGCATGAAAGGAGAAGGAGGTGAAGTCAGCCAGCGAGCCGAGCATAGAGTTGCGCCACTGCGCACCGAAAGCATGCGCTGAGTCGGCGCAGATAGCGATACGGCCCAAATGGCGCTGGTACTCGCTACCTGCACGGAAGATGCTCCGGGACGATTCGGCTAGCTCAAAGAGCCTGTCGTAATTGCAGGGAACACCCCCGAGATCAACAGGGATAATGGCCTTGGTCCTCTGCGTTATCGCCGCCGCAGCGAGATCGTAATCCATTTCGTACGAGCCGCGTGCGCAATCAATGATAACAGGCGTAGCGCCCACGTGACACACTACGGAAGCTGTCGCGGTATAGGTGTAAGCTGGAACAATTACCTCGTCTCCGGAACCAATATCGGCGATCCGCAAAGCGGTTTCCGCACAGGCAGTCTGAGAGTTGAGGCAGGCACACTTCGCAACGCCCAGAAAGTCGGCGATTCGCCGTTCCAGCTCCTTAACCCGGGGACCCGTTGTTATCCAGCCAGAGCGCAGCGCATCTGCGACTTCGGCTATTTCTTCCTCGGTGATGTCTGGCGGCGAAAAAGGAATGACGCTATCTGAACCCATATCAACTCCCATCACTTCTCGTTCTGCGGCCGATAGGTTGGCACGACGTCTCGAAGAGCCTTCTTCAATGCTGCGTCATCCCCACTTAACGCTTCCCGCAAAACCGACAGACGATCGTCCACGGTGTCAACCTCCGGTCGAGCACCAGTAATAACAGTTATCGCCCCGTTGGCCGTGGGAACCGTGGGCTCGTCATCGAGGTTGAGCTCCTCGTAGAGCTTTTCGCCAGGGCGCAGCCCGGTCACGACGATTTCGATATCCTCCCCTACCCTCAAGCCAGAAAGACGGATGAGGTTCGTGGCCAAATCGTATATCCTCACAGGCTCACCCATATCGAGGACGAAGATTTCTCCCCCCTTGGCAAGGGCGCCGGCGGTGATAACCAGTCGCGACGCTTCGGGGATGGTCATGAAGTAGCGCGTAATATCCTCATGCGTCACAGTGATGGGGCCACCGTTTTTCAGCTGTCGTTTGAACAGGGGGATGACCGAGCCGTGGGATCCCAGAACATTGCCAAAACGGACGGCGGCAAAAATGGTATCTGATTTACGCGCGTAGCTTTGAACGATCATCTCACATGCGCGTTTCGTTGCCCCCATGACATTCGCAGGATTTACAGCTTTGTCCGTCGAAATGAGGATGAAGTGCGAGCAGCCGCTCTCGTGAGCCATACGGACAACATTAAGGGTGCCGAAAACATTGTTCTCTATCGCTTCGCGAGGATTCGATTCCATAAGGGGAACATGCTTGTGGGCGGCTGCGTGAAATATCACTTGGGGATGATGGCGCTCGAACACTTCCTGGAGCGCCGGCATATGGGTGATCGAGCCGATCTCCGTCACAATTTCGATGCCAGCCGCTTTCGCATCGCGCGTTATCTCATGGTACAGTTCGTAAACTGTGTTCTCGTATATATCGAAGAGAACGATTTTAGCCGGCTTGGCAGGCAGTAGCTGCCGCACGATTTCGCTTCCGATGGATCCACCGCCACCCGTGACCAAAACTACAGCTCCACTCAAGTACGTTCCCACAAGAGATTTGTCCAGGTCAATCTCGTCCCGAGCCAAAAGATCGGATACTTCCACATCTCTAACAGGAAGTTTTCCTATTTGGTCTTCAGGAATATCCTTGATCACTTCGGGCACAACGAGAACTTTGCGGCCCGTTTCCACACACAAATTGAAAACCCGTTGACGCTGGGCAAGCGAGGCAGATGGCAGCGCGACCACAATTTGATCAATGTCATTACGGGAACAAACCCTTGCGATCTCCTCGCAAGACCCCACAACCCTGACTCCGTGAATTCGCCTTCCGATTTTGTCCGGGTCGTCATCCACGAACGCAATCGGACATCCGGAGATATCATCGCTTCCCGCCAGCATACGCGAGACCACAAGTGAGCCGCTCTCGCCTGCGCCCACCACAAGAGTTCGCGGAAGACCTGTGAACTTGACGCCCATAAACGACCAGCGGCGTCCATTGGAGTTTGCACGAATGAGAAACCTTGCCATGCCGCAAATAACCAGGAGTATAGCCCATGCGCATAGATATACGCGCATTGGCATGCGACCACCGAAAATCAATGCACCAGTTACATCGCCAATAACCGATCCCGCCAAAGTTGCCATCACAATACGCGCAGCGTCATCGATGCTCGCATATTCCCACATGCTGTTATACATGCGAAAGACACCGAACACAATGAGATTAATCAGAACAAGATACGCAAGATGAGCCACAAACCCGAGAGAATCAACATCAAGCTCAAAGGCTCGTGTTCCCCATGTGGCAATGAGAAAAGCCACAATGGTCGCCATTGCGTCGATCACAACTAGAGGCAATGCCCGAATCAGCTGTCGCGCCCTATCAATCCTTGTCGCCATTACGTTCTGGATTCCTTGCCGATGCTCGTGTTTGGTGCTGTCAGTTTCGCATTCACTGCAAAAATAAATGATACTGCAACATAGCCCGAATCACCAGATAGACACAGAGAAACGTCGACATACGCAACCTCGGCGTACGCAATGGCGTGACAACAACTGGCAACTCGACTAGAAGTTGCACGCTAAAGCCCCACGGGATACCCTACCAGCCAGGGCAATCCCTCTAGACAGAACGCAGACTAAGCTAGCTTCTTCGTTATAACGGGACAAGAGAATTCCAGGCATCCGACCATGCCACCACAACACCCAAGCATGTGCGCAAGACGCGCCTATACCCTTCGGATGGCGTTTCTCAATCTATCGTACAAATCGGGAGCACGCTTCCCCCTCTCGATCAACTGCTCGTGCGCATTTTGCTCGCCGCCGCAAAAGCAGGGAGGATCCTCCATCTTGTAGACCTTTTGAAAATGATTGAAATAGATGCGTTCCTTTGTTCCCGCAGGAATTGACCGGTTATTCAGCGTGCTTTCTCTGATAGAAACGAACTCATAACCATCTAGGCAGTAATCCGACGAGTAGTTGATGATCCTAGTAGCGATGGTACCGTCTGGCATATATCCAGTAATGCGGAATCTGACCACGATGTCCGCATCTTTCGAAGAAGATGAGTACATTGCGCCCAGAACCTCGCCGAGCGTATCTTCCCCAGACTCGCTCACGGTGTCGAGCGGAACCCTGACATAACGCACCCCTCTCGCTCGAGATAGATACTCGTGATACGAGAACAGGGCCTCCGTCATGTTATACCCTTTGTTCAGATGAGACATCCTGGCAATCTCAATACCGCAATCCAAATCGTGCAGGTATTCACCATCCACCATCCTGATAAAGTAACGGCGTTCTAAGCCAAACTGCTTCATTTCTTTGGTTTCAGCTCCCCTCCCTTTCCTTCTATTTATGACGGCGTGCCGAGCAAAGTAAATAGGATTCACAGGCTTGGATAGGATATTAGCCGCCATCGCCGAAAAGAAGAAAGAGAAAAGAGTGTTAATCAACGCAGCTGCAAAAAGGATGACATATACACCGCCCATCAAATCCGGCACCGTCGCAAAACCGAGTCTTAAGGCAAGATATTCGGAGATTACTACACCAGGAACCAATCTGCTTACAGCGAAGAATGCAGTCGCCTCAACAAAAAGCATGCAAAGCAACACAGTCCAGAACCACCGAACAACTTCGCGGATCTTTTCTGGGTACTCAGTTCGGTTCACCCACGCAATGTCAAACGAATTGAATTCGGAATATCTCAATCTGAAGATCTCCTCTGGCACGAAACGCGCCTGTTTAGACCACGAGACGCGAGCTCGTCTAGTTTACTTGTCGTCATTCGACAGCTCCATGTAGCCCTCCACCGTGATGCCCTTAAGTCAGCTTTGCCAGGTATTTCAACTTCAGCTTAGATGCACGGGGGCGGAGGATGAGCCATCGCTCAAGCGCCTTCTCTCGTCGTCCCTCATCCTTCGAGCGCACTCCTGCACCTTGTTGCAAAGCCACATATGAGCAGTTGTTCCTTCAGAATAATCCGCTTCTGCGAACATCTGAATTCTCCCCTCTTCCCTCATCTGCTCCACCTGGCGCAACGCCTTCATATCTCCTCGTGGATATATTGCAAAAGTCGAACCACCGTGTTTATTCACAAGGGAAAAAGAGGGGATATCAGAAGGCCCGTCGGCCACGTAAACCATGTTAATGAACTGCACACGACGCAACTCTTCTGGCACATTGGAGTTAACGTTGATATCTCCACGATCTGGGCGGTGGACGCCTTTGTTAATCTCAAACAGCGCACGGGTCTTGCTGGTATTGTCGATGGTGTATCCCACTTCACTAATTATTCTCTCTCCATCAATCTCCTCCTCAATCAGTTCACATCCCCAAATATGTTCCATCTTATCTGCGACAGACGATCCTTCGATAATTTTCAGCATCCCCGTGCTTACCACATAGTGCTCCACCCGAATATCGTACTCTTGGTATATCGGGTCGTCCTCAACGGCCTTTCGAACTGCATCGAATATTTCGGGAACACCTTTATAGAACTTCAGTTTCTTGCCGAACTCCTTCAGCTTCTCATTGTTCAACCCAGGAAACTTTCCTTCTTTTGCATATCGGATGAATTGGTTTAGATAAACGGTGTCGGGATTCACCCTCACGCCTTGCTCCCGTTCGTATTTCTCAGGCAAAGCGTTCACTTCAGCCCAAAAAGCTGTGGCATCAACGCCATACTCCTCGAAGATTGGATCCTGCATATAGCCGTCCACCAGCGTCTTGTCGAAATCCCAAACGATAGCAATCACGTTCGCCATAGCAGCTCCTCTCTCTTTTCCCTGCGCAGGTAATTATGCCATGAAGATAGCACTAGCAGTGTACGGGTTTAGTCCCAGGGCAAACCAAACTTTCTGGATCAGCTTGAGTCGGCCACCGGCGTCTAGACTGTCGCCGGAAGCGATCTTTGGGAGATGGTCGATTTGAGGAAGAAGTTGGACATCATCCAGCGTCACCTGGCAGGCGACACCAGCAGGCAGGCAGCCAGGGACATCGGACTCAACCGCAAGACGGTGGACAAGTACGTGAGGGCGTTTCTGACAAGCCCGCGTGAGCATTTCGATGCGCTCAATTTGAACAATTCGACGGGAGGCAACCGCTGCGGCAGCCGGCGTCTGCACGCACCGGCCGCCGCTGCTCCTAGAACGGCACCTCCAGGGCGTCGCCTTTCTTTCTACGCAATCTCGGCAGCCGGGTAGCCGAGACCATACATGCTCGCAGTACATACATGCGACGCAGAGCTCGAACTGTCCCGGAAGTCCCTCTACCCTTAAGGCGCGAGGGTTCATCGACGCCGAGTGGGGACGCCCGGCTGCACACGGCTCCTGCGCCAGACCGGGTTCAGCGATCCGGGTACCAGCGTGCGCAACACGAGGCCAGACTCAGGCTGCAGGCTCAACAGGATCGAGAGCCTCAGACACAGTCAGGATCGAAGCCGATAAAGTACCCATTGCGGTCATCGCCGTTCTCGGATCGATCTACTTCGCAATATACGATTGCACCGATGATCGATTCTCATGCCGCGACGATTCGGCCCGCAAAACGTCCGCTACACCAATGCTCAGAACTCGATCGCGCATCGTCAGCCTATGGAAGTACGTTGCACGCGCCGCAAAGCTAGTCACAGGCCATTAAACTACTTGCCAGCCCAAGCCCCTCCTCGCACGCGGCCCAAAGGCGCAAAGCCCATCCCAACTTGTCTGCTGTCCCATATCCGCTGGTCGCTCATTCCAACAAGAGCCGCACGACGAAGGACGATTCTCCTTACCTTTCATCGCGCGAAGGCTATGGCAGCACGGCCTCGACAGGCCAACAAGCGACTCCCATCTGTGGCTCAGAACAGCACAATGGCTTTGGCCGCCCGTTCCCAACCTTTCTCGCACCCAGCATCACCGAACGGACAGGCTGCGGCAATAGGACGGACAAGCGGGGCAGACCTTGAGCATCACGCCAAATTTGCGTACGCGGTTAGAGGTTCCCAACTAGCACATCGTAAGTTCTTCCATTAGATTCGTAAATCACAACCAAGTCGCCCGATCGGGATGCACGAAGGTAGCTCGTATCCTCCAAATACGTCACACCGCCGTCATCGAGACCCAGCAGCTTCGAATAATCCGATTCAGACAAAGATAGGGCAGCAGGGTAGCCACCAGTACTGGCGTTAACAATAGGCATAGCTGGTCTCCTTTCAATTACTTCCTTCGTTAATTTAATCATTATGAGCCATTAATCAATTACAATACTTGATTGATGGCTCAATCGGTCGGTTAAAGGAGAAGAGGAGAGCTGATCCGCATACCCTCCCCTTTCCCAAAGGCTCAGCTGAATGATTATTGCGCGTCGATTGCCACGGTGTTCCGCACCTAACTGCCACACCGTGCCGCCCAAAACTGTTACGTGCCAATAGGGGCACCGGGGCATCCGGCGCCCCTATATTCACTGGCCTTTCTAGCCGATGCGCTTGCGCATCGATTCGTCGCCCTCGATGTGGATCACATCCGACCTGCGCGCAATCTTGTCGATCACGGCGCCCGCAAACCGCCCGTACCCCTTTTCGGCCCAGAATCGCAATGTCGTCAAAATATCGCGCATAGATCGCAGGCGAACTTAGCGCTCGAACCAGTCCTTCGATTTCCCTATCCGTATCGAACATCTCACAGTTTGCTAACATCGGAGATGATGGAGCCCATTGCCAAGCCGCCCCTAAAGGTTGCTATCTGCAGGATGAGAGTTATGCCCTCCTCTCCGCATAAGCCGTTCAAAGGAGGCTTTTCGAAATAGTTACTTATCAATTCCTCACGCACAGGCAGGAAAAGTGGCGGACGTCAAGATGCAGCATATGGTTATACCTCCGCGGAAGAGGGGTTCGTTTTTACCTCATCAAAATACTCCAGTGCGTCGAGGAAGCACTGGAGCGCAAAACCGGTCGGCTCCCGGACTCGCAGCTCGCGTACGGGCTGTGGCAGGGACGCCGCCCGCTCCGCAATCTCGACGGTCTCCGGGACAAACGCCGCCGTGGCTACGGTTCCGACGTGCACGTCCAAGCCTATGTTGGCGCGATACTCCATGCCTGGGCCTCCTCATGAGTGCGGCGCGGACGCTACGGTAGCTGCTGTTTAAGTTAGCCTTGTAGTTGCATCCCAACCCGCGATGTCCCCCGAGGGCCCTTTGCTTTGTGGAGAGAAGCTCCAGCCCCCCTCTCATGTTTCCTATTCCGTCCGACAACCGAACAGCCAACACACCCAGGTCTATCCCGCTGAATCCGAAAGAGCCCTAACCCGGCGCCGCAGAGCCGACCGCCCGGCCGGAATCTCCCATACTTCATAGAGCGTCTCGCTAACTTTGCAATTCAGCTCGCACATCCATTCACGGGATTCCGGCAACAAGCGAATCGGTCAAGCAAGCCAGCCAGGAAACACGTCCAGAAGGTGGCGTGGAGAACTGAAGCGCTCCGCGCCGTAGTCTACCGTGATACCAAAGCCGGCCCCAAGCCATTGGTGAATACTTTCGCAGAAAAAATCATGATATTTGGCGGCCCATTGGTACTTTCGATATATGTGAGGATTGCCTGCCGCAGCTTTGAGGTTGCGCTCGATTATGTCTCGATGCCCGATTACGCACTCCTCGATGTCCTGCCTATCTGTCTCAACATCGAAGATCTCGAACAAGCTCGACAGGTAGTTGACGAAAATGGCTCCATCCGCATCGACCGCGAACAAATAGTTGAGGGGGCAATCCTGGCTCGTATAGTAACCGCAGCTCGATTGTGCCTCAGCTATCGCCTCCTCAGAGAGGACGATGCGAGGATAGATAGCCTGATGTTCTTCGACCTCATAGGCGCTCAAAAAGGCCTCACCGGACTGCAAGTACTCGTCGAAATACGCCTCACCAACAGCCACTCCGCCGCGTACAAACAGATTGAATTGACTCATGGTTAGTTGGAATATCGCTAAGTTCCAGCAAGAGATGCACAGCGGCACCTCAGAGTCACCATTCTTGGCGATAGGCCATCCAATGACGACGGAATCCGTAAAATTAAATGCGTAGCAGGGTGCCTCCTTCTCTAGGTAAGCAGATGAGGCAAAGAGCGCCTGCTGGATGTCATGCAGAAACACATTGGTTTGCCCTTGCCTGGCGGCCTCTCGCACCTTTGCGCTGTACCCCAAAATATCTACGAAAGATACAACTGATATTTGAGGGATTGGCATCTGCGTCTGCTTGTCCAACAAGTAAGCCTTCGATCCCTTGATTCCCGTACACAACTCCGCCATGATGCACTCCTTCCGCTGCGCGTTCTTGGGCAAATCGCATTCCCGATACTCTGTCCACTGCAAATCGCACAGATCGCCCGGGAATTGTACTGATGGAGAGCTGTAGCCCATAGCTGGGAAACGTATCCTGTTGATTGGCTTCGGTTGCCAATATGTGCTCGAGGAGGTTTACGATACATGCTTCTATCAAAGACCTCCTCGACCAGATTGCACAGCCGTATCCCTTTCTGTCGTCGAAGCGGCTCAATCTCTCCAGCCAGTCGAACCCTTAGCACACATCGGTCGCTTTGCCAATAGACTAGGGTAATCCATTGATGTACAGACATCAACTAGCACAAATCTGTTGACGGCGCAAAGTTCATGGGGGGGCGGAGGCTTTCGCGCCCTAGAAGGCGATACCCGAGTCCAGACCGGCCGCGAACGACACGAGGGGCATCATCTGCCTCACGCGAACCGGCCGTATCCCTCGGCCAGCTGGTGGGCGATGTGGTGCCGCTTCGGCCACACGTTCCACAAGGCGTGCACGGATCCGTTCTTCGACGTCGTCGACCGCCGCTACGAGAAGGAGTGCCCCAACACGATGATCCTGACGAGCAACACCCCCACGAACAACTGGGACGAGTTCTTCACCGGCGACGACACGCTGCTGTGCACGCTCGACCGGCTGTTCGACCGCGCGTCGGTGTTCATGATGAGGGGCGCGAGCTTCCGCGGGGCGGAGCTCGAGATATTCTCGGTCTCATCGAATCGTCGCCCACGGCGATCAAGACCAATAGCTGAATCTAGAAGCACAGAGGCAGAAGACGATTGCGATCGCTGGCGTATTGGCGAAGTTCTTTTGACTGGGATTGGCGATTTACCCCTGACCTCGGTGTGGCTGTTTAAGCCTGACTCAAACAGCCCGTCGCACCCAAACCGCCTTCACTCTCATACCCCCCCCGGCAGAAGGCTCTAACCAACCTAATTCGGAAGCTAGCACCTGCCTTCTCCACCGCCCGGTGCATCTTCTTTTATCCTCAGTTTGCAGGAATAGGAAACTCCCCTAATATCTTCCAGTCTATCCTGAATATATCTTACGGTTTTGAAGCTTTCGATATAGCGCTTTCTAGCAACTTCGTTATGTTCTTCCGAAATATACGCCCAAGGAGTTATACCCTTCAGTCCTTCTTCGAAAGAACGCGGATCGTTGGTTATCAAATCCTCAATAAGAACTCTTTCGCTCTTGCGTACGGTACGCCTGAGCGGTGACTGTTCCACGCTACGCCGATGATGTATGTCCACAGCGCCGATGCCTGTTCCATGCAGCGCCGATAATCGGGAGGGGCCGTTTCGACCCCTCCCGCTCTTCGTCGGTTTGCTCCTATTCCATTCCTCTCATCCGCTTGCGCATAGATTCCTCGCCTGCAATGTGGATGGTGTAGGACTTGTACACCACGCGGTCGATGACGGCGTCGGCAATGGCCCCGTTGCCCAGGTTCGCGTGCCATGCCGACGGCGGGAACTGCGAGCACAGGATGAGCGATCCGGTCCTGTCCCTCGCCTCGATTACCTCCATAATCTCCCTGGCCTCATTTGGCTTGACCTGCTCCAGCAGCCAATCGTCGACGATCAGCAGATCGCACTTGATGTACTTCTTGCGCTGCTTGAGCCATTCCTCGTCTTTGAAGACGGCGAGCTCGTCCAGCAGCTCCGGCAGCCTGGTGTAGCGCACGGTGCAGAACGCGTTGCAGGCAGCCACTCCAAGGGCGTTGGATATCTCTCCATCGCGGAGCTGTCGGGAGAGCAGCCCCCTCGACACAGAGCGCGTGATCCCGTAACGCTCACGCCTCTCGATCTAGCCGGACCGGCGGTAACGGCATCCCCGATCGCCGTGGCCGACGGGACGCTCGCTTTCGTGCGGCTTGGATGCCGCGACGCCCAGCATCGCGCTCGCGAGCTCGGCATTGGGTGAGGTCGACTGCGCCCAGGCGACGCACATCCCGTCGAAGCAGTCGATGACCGAACTCAGGCAGACCTTGTCGGCGGGGATGGAGGACTCGGTGATGTCGGTTAGCCCGAGCTGGTTGGGAGAATCGGCGCGGAATCGTAACTTACCAGGTTTTCGGGCGCCTCGCCGCTCTCGCCTCAGTAAGAACTGTGCTTGCGCTTGGCGGTGAGTGTTTTCGTCAACTTAAATCCGGACCACGTTTCGCTTTAAAAACGGGCCATTTCGGTCTCCGGCGGCTAGACTGTCGCAGGAGGCAATCTTAAGGAGATGGTCGATTTGGAGAAGAGGAAGAAGCTGTAGATCGTCCAGCGCCACTTGGCGGGCGACACCAACAGGCAGATAGCCAAGGACATCGGGCTCAACAGCAAGACGGCGGACAAGTACGTGAGGGGATAGGGGGAGGCACAGGCAGCGGTCGAGGACGCCGGCAACTCCGATCCGACGGCCGTGAGAGAGGCCGTCGAGGCGATGACCGCCGCCCCTCCGATGCGAAGCACATCGCTGGCAATGGGCCGCGAATGGAATCAATGGCAGATGAATGGCACCAACAGTTGGCCTTATCTCAAAACGTAAGAGATGATCTTACGGTCATGGCTCGATAATGATAGTATCAACAACATAACATACGGGCAGAATTCTCAGGGGGTCGGAATGAGCCACCAGGATACAAGCAGCAAAAGCAAGAAAGATAGCGCGCAGGCGCAACGTGGCTTTACCAAGCTCACTGCCTCAGTCGCAAAACTGGAGCAACCATACGAGGATGCTTTCGACTTCGTGTTTAGCAACGACGATATTCGGAATATCGCAATAACGGGAGGATACGGTTCCGGTAAAAGCAGCTTGATGGCTGCGGTGCAACTGCATTACAGCGAAGCATGTGACCGGCAAAAGACTAGCGACTTGCAAGTCGACGACCATTCGCCCGAAGATGACGTCCCTTCAACTTGCGCCGAACACGCCAAGAAGACCGTGCGCGGAACGTCTTGCTGCATTGACAGCGGGGCCTTAAAAGGACATAGATTTTTGACTATCTCCCTTACTCGTTTCGATTCGGAGACGAGCGGAAATCGCCCTTCTGACGGTGGAGACGCAGAAGGAAACCGCGCAGAGCGCACCGAAGAGCCTACGCGAGACGATCGCTCACCTCTTGACGAGGTTGGTGCCAAAGCGGACTCTGGGCGCAAGACCCATGGACCCACTGTAACTTTGGAAGGCAAGATCATCAACCAAATCATTCATCGCGTGAGCCCTAAAGTGCTTTCAAGGACGCGCTTTCGGAAAACACATCGCCCTTCCGTCGCGCCGGTCGTTCTGGTTTCTGTGTATCTTGTTTTTACCGTCCTGTACTTCCTCTCCCTAGGAAATGTCCTGACCCCTTCGTTGTCGACATTTATGGCCGACACAAGAAGCTTTTTCACAATAGCGTGGGCCGCTTATTCGATCGGCATTGCAACCTTCCTGATCCATAAAGGTGCAATAAGGAAGTTCGTTAAACGGGTAGGGTTTCAGGGTAGTGAGGTAGAATTCTTCGACGCGGACGGGGATTCGTTTTTCGATCGCTATATGGATGATATCGTCTACATGCTAAATGAAAGTAGGTATGATGTTGTCATTTTCGAAGACATCGATCGGTTCGAAAATGCTGAGATATTTGTTAGACTTCGAGAAATCAACGAATTGGCCAATGCGGCCAGGCGGCGACCGCAAAGGAGTTCATTCTTTAAGTTGTGCTGTTGCCTCAAAGCTCGTTTCGAAGGCCATCCCTTTGAAGGGGCTGTGAACAGTCAGCCACTACGCTTCTTTTATCTCGTGAGAGACGATTTGCTCGCATCAAGGGACAGGACAAAGTTCTTTGATTTCATCATTCCGGTGATTCCCTACTTAGACTACTCGAACTCGTACAGCGTACTCCGCGATTCGTTTCCGAACTTGGAGCAAAGCCCCGAGGAGGAATGCCAGAGGGACATTTCGCTCTATCTCGACGATGCGCGTTTGCTGCATAACATCGTGAATGAGTTTTTGATTTACTCTGAGCGATTGTCTCTTAACTCAGCCAAATTGACCAGAGCAAATTATTCAAAGTTGTTTTCCCTGATCACCTATAAAAATCTCTTTCCCTCGGATTTTGCCAGACTTCAGTTCGACGAGGGGTATCTTTTCGACTTGATAGCGAGTCGAAAAGAACTGCGATGCGAGATGAAGCATGCAGCAGAGAAGACACGAGCGCAAATATTGAAACAAATTGATACCTGCAGAAACGATATAAGGGAAAACGAGGTGCTCAAAGCGCTTCAGCAGGATGCGGAACTACACGAATGCGCGAGGAGCTATGGGGTGGCGAATGGTTTGACCGAAGCTGATTCTTTATCTAGCCTTATCGAGTGGGCTCCAAATGTAAGTGAGAAATTACATCGCGTCATGCAGCAAAGGAAAGAGTCATATTGGAATTCGCAATCTACCGAGGAGAGAATCAACGAACAGTTAGCAGCCAAGTGCCCCGATCAACTCGTGCGAAAGAAAAGGTGCGAGAACCTTTTGCAGGATATTTCTCAGGCCGGATTGGGCGCTCTACTTGCGTTAAGCCAGAATGAAGAAATCAGCTATGACCTGGACTGTTTTTTCGAGCCAAAGGATAGCCAACAAAAGAAGGATATGGAGAAAAACGGGGAGAAAGGCGTTCGCCTTGTGCGGATGATGCTGATTAATGGATATATTGACAGCTCTTTCAGAAACTACATGAGCCTTTTCAGGGAGGGCAGCCTTACGTCGCGTGACCATGAATATCTGATGATGGTCTCTGCGGGAAATAGAGTCGATCCAAGCCGGGAGATGGACGACCCAATGCTACTTGTTTCTTCAATGGACCGTTCGCTTTTCGCGCGGCCTGGAAGTCGCGTGTTTCAGCTTATTGAGGCTCTATTTTCGCTGGAAGATCCAGCACGCAGCGAAAAGCAAGAGGTGTTTCTTAGGTCATTGAGCGGCAAGGCGGATGCTCGTTTCGTTTGCGATTTGGCAAATTCCGACCGTTTCCAGAATTTGATGCTGCTCCCTCCCGATGAGACGCTTTTGCCAAATCTTGTTTTCATGAACAAAAGCTCTGTCCGGCGTGAGGGCCTGATGGCTTTTGTGACGCGCCAGTATTTGGCATCTAGGGAGTGCGGCGATCCGTACTCCGATGCTGTTTGGGAGAAAACGAATGGCATTGCAGCAACTGACGGTTCGTTTCTGTCCTTTTCTTTCGACTGGCTGGATCAAACAGGCATAGCTGACGTTATGAACGCCATCAGAGAGACGAATGAAGTAGGAATCCGTCCGCTTATCTTTTCAGCAATCGATTTCGATGAGGCAAACCCCGAGGCGCTGTCTTTTGTCTATCAAGCAAAATACTTCCATGCAACCGCAGGCATTTTAAAAGGAATGCTAAAAACTCAACACGGTGTTGTTGCGAGAGAGGATCCGATTGCGTTGCTGCAGGCCGTCTGCAAGCAGGAGACCGAGCCGGTTAAGGTAGTTGCAGAGCAAGAGGTCGATTCGATGCTTTCTGAATTAATGGATGGAGCTGATAGATGGATTCTAGAAGATGACGAGGTTATAGCATGGATTCTAGGGAACAGCAGGCTCTCCATCGACTCAGCAGCACGTTTTGTGGAGCATCTGCCCCTTCTTGGCGTCCAATTCGCAGACAACTATCCAAAAGAGCTTGCCTCGATCCTGCTGGACGAAGACGTCCTGGCGCCTTCTCCGTCTAACATTTTGCACGCATATGCTGCAACAGGAGAGATCGGAGGAAAGCTGGGGTACCTTTTCGCACTGCTGAAGCCAGGCGACACCCCCGTGTCGTTGACGGCCGTACTGACAGCCGAAGAGTCGGAAGAGTTCTTGCAAAAACTGATCGAGTCCCCCTACGTTGATTCCGTGAGCTTTGATACGTTTACATGCTGCGCCAAGTGCAGCTATGATGCAATTGATTTTGAGGAGGCCGACCCGTCCAAAATCAAGGTCGCAGTTCACAAAAAGTTGCTTGCTTTCACGCCGGGAAACTACGATGGGGTAAACCAGGTCAGCTTCGAATTGAGCTTGCTTTTCGCGCTCAATCATTTCGAGCTTTTTTGCCAACATATCGCAGCTGGAGAGTTGATTGCAGACGAGAGAACCGTGGATGCAATGTACAGAAACACCAGCCTCGATCCTGAACAATGCGGGTTCCTATTCAATCACGCCTCTACGCCGCCGCGACTTTCGAGAGAGTACAGCGATGCGGCTAATAGCGTTATTTTAGAGTACGATTTGACCGAAGATGAGATAGAGTCGTTAAGCTCACTTTGGGAACAAGGCTCCGAAAGGCTCCGACGCTCGATTGAAGCGAAATACCTTGATCTAGCCAGCAGCGGAACCGACTTGGGCGACTCTGTTCCAAGAGAGATCATTAATTCTATCGTTTCTGCTGACTCGGTAGCAGTCGAATACAAGCTTCAACTGCTAATTGACAACATGCCCAAGATGCCCGTCGAGCAGATCCAATCCTGTTTTTCCTTGCTAGGAATGACCGATTTTGCGGCAGTGATAGGCGGACGCTCGCAAAAAAGAAAAGTTAGATCGAACAACTACGTTAACGAGAATGTAGAAGTCGCAGAGCGGCTCAAAGAGTGTGGCCATCTTAGCGCATGGTGGAGAGACAAGCAGAACAACCAGGATATATGGATCATGAGAGCGAGCGGCAAGCAAAGCCGTAATTCATCGCAGAGTAGAGAAAAGCGGCCCCTACTTCCCCGAGCTTGAGTTTTCGACGGTTCGCCAACGCAAAATGGTTAGGCTCCGGAAACAGAACTCTGCACGATTGCATCCATAGACCAACTTACATAAAAGATGAGCAGGCTTCATCGGAAGAAGGGCAGCAAATCCCCAATGACGAAAATTGGTCAAAGCACATTAGCACAGCATCGCAAGCTGACACAATCAGAACCGAGACCACCAATGCGCAGAAAATCTTGAGAGCACGGAGAGCAAAAATTGAAGGCATTTCTACCGGATGGAGCAAACTTCGGCAATCCTTTCGATCCTGACAAATTTATCTGGTTTTACAGTGAAATGTATCGATTCGCATCACAGGATAACCAACTCGAGGAACTCATTAGCAAGATCCGTCTCCGGCCCAATCTTCGATACAGCGATATTAGAGCAGTTTTCGAATGGAAAGCCGGCTCGAAATCTACAGACCA
This sequence comes from Adlercreutzia muris, assembly GCF_041223505.1. Taxonomy (NCBI): domain Bacteria; kingdom Bacillati; phylum Actinomycetota; class Coriobacteriia; order Eggerthellales; family Eggerthellaceae; genus Adlercreutzia; species Adlercreutzia muris. The sequence goes on along the minus strand of NZ_JBCLQK010000015.1, from coordinate 2,317 downwards.
CAGAACCTTAGCTATTCCTCGCAGCAATACCATAATCGACCTCAATGCAGCAGCAAAGATTGCGTGCGGCAACAAGAGAGCCATTCAATCGTCCGAGGTTGAACCAACGATAGAGCAGTACGTCAACCTTCCTGGCGTTGGCCTTGTCTACGCAATTACTCTTCTGCATTTTGCCAGCAGCGGAAGATACCCTATATACGACAAATTCGCTCATTTGGGTTTGCTGGCCTGCCATAGCGCCATTCCCGTTGGCGCCATAATTAGCGACAGGTGCTATCGCAAATTCTGGCGCAGCACAAAAGACTGGATGGACGATTATCGAGCTTACTGCTATATGCTCGACCACTGTTTCGGCTTGCGCCAGTGTCAGAATGACGAGAGAATCGATCAAGCCCTTTGGACCTACGGTCACCTATTTAACGAAAATAGCCGCAATCTGGCCCGAAGCGCAAATCCAACAATCATCGTTCCAGAAAATTTAGAAAACTACCTGCCAAATCCCGTGGAGCTACGCAAACGCGCAAGAGGATACCTGGCATAGCCAACCTCGATCAGCGACCTCAAGATGCCGCACTAACAAAAGAAGCAGCATATCGGAGACGCAGATTCTCTTCTATGAGAGGAATCGCTCATTTGCGTCCCATGTCTCGGTGAAGCAAGCGGCTGTCTGTTTCATCTTCGAGGGCATTGCGTTGGCCTGCGGTATTTGCCTTGCCCATCCGACCAGTGCTTGGTCTACGACACAGCCTGTCGCAGCCATCCTGCAATATCGCCAATTCAGAGCGCTCAGATCGATCCCTGATTCAATTGCATTGATTCATTACCATATAGCTCATTCATCCTATACAATAGAACAAGAAGTATTTATCAATACTCGAAGAGGTGATCCTTTTTGATATATACGCAGCCATATCACCGCACGAAAATACGCGAAAAGCTCGTTGCCCTGGAAGAAGAGCCTACGCTTAACTACCTTATGTTCGAGCTCGAGCAAGCGCGCGAAGATCACAGATCCTCGCTCGACCACATCAGTCAGATAACTACCTCAGGCGTCGCAGTTCTGGCCATCGTCTTCGCCCTCGCGTCTTTGCTGACCTCCGAGCCCATTCAAAGTATTACGGGTGTCATAACCGGAGACCCCGCTTCCCAGATAAGCCTCGCCGCCAATCTTGACGTGCGTTACGAAGAACAGGGCTTCGATCAGTACATAGCCCAGGTCGTGGCAAATCCCCTGTTCTACGCAACAGTGATTGTCTGCCTTATATTCGGCGTCTTGTTCTATTTCTCAAGTATCGGACTTGAGCGAGGATTTCGCTATCACTACATGCGCGATTTGGAAGACAAAATCCGTGAACTTCTGATTGAGTCCGGCGCTTCAGCCGACCTTCCCTGCGGATGGAACGCTACATCCTCCCCTCTCGTTACCCTCAATCTCGCCCATTCGAATACATTAGGATCTCGGCTGTACCTATTCTCCTTTGGCACAAGCCTTCTCTGCATCTTCATCGTATGCGCAGCCTTCGGTATCGCTTTCCTAGGTGGCATACGGGAAACGCCTGGCGGAACGGCCTTCATTTGCATCGCGGCCGCCTTTCTCCTCCTGTTCGTGGGAGGCTTTCTGTTCGGCACCACGAACAGCAAAAGAATCTATGACAACATAAAGGAGGAAGTCGTCATGAGGCATGAAGGTTGCGCAGAATCAAAGAGGCTCAGCTCGGAAAAGACGAAGTGGGGAGAGGCGCTGCTCTATTATCTCTATCCACGCCCCGGCGACGCCCTGAAAGCATTATTCGTCCTGGAGGGAAGTCTCTTCGCTATAGCGGCTGGTGCCTACTTAAATGTAGATATACAAGATAAAGTTGTCCTGACGATCATCACATTGCTCGTGATCGACGTTTTGGTATATCAGGCAAGATACCAAATCAACGACATAAGAGGAGCGGAAGAGGATCCCCAGAACCCTCAGGCGAAAAGCAAGAAGAGGATGCCTCGGATCAATGGAAGCCTCGAGCTTTCTGTTCGAATTTCGCTCTGCGTGGCGCTTGCTAAACTCGCATTAGCGGGCGCAATCATCGTAGCAGTATGGATCAATATCGGCCAAGGCAACGCAATTGCGTTCATCGTGGGGTCTGCCCTCGTACTCGTGCTCGCTGTTTTTTACGAGTTCGCTCGCGAAAAGGCATCTCGCAGTTTTCAGGAGATCAAGGATGATACGAACCGCGCCCTTTTGTCGCGCACATTGATTATTGCGGCGTTTTCAGTCCGTGATTCCGCGAGCCATCGGTGCGCTTGTCCGCTATCGGTCGGTGTGCGCCGA
>NZ_JBCLQK010000014.1:0-41103 GCF_041223505.1 Adlercreutzia muris | reverse complement strand
ACTGGAACGAGTTCCACATGCCAACCCGGTACAGACAGTGAATAATGCTAAGAGCACACTTTTTGAGCCTTAACCCGTTTTTGTGCATCTGCACTAGCCGATTTGAGGACCATTGCGCCCCTGGGAGACCCTGGAATTACCCCTCGGACACCTGGGCCACGAGCTCGGCCAGCTCGGCTACGGTAGCCTCGTTGCGGGCCGCCTCCTGGGCCGCCTCGGGTGCCGCCTCATCGGCCTCGCGAGCCGCCGTCTCGCCGAGGGCCGCCACAGCGGCGGCGGGCGCCTTGGCGCACCCCGGGCAACGCAGGGTCACCTGAGTGCCGGCCCCCAATTCGCTCGTGTACACCATCTGGGCATCGGGCCCGAAGAAGCCCACCATGCGGTCGTGGACGTTCTTCACGGCGATGCCCAGACCCGTGGATGATTCCACCTGGGTGATGTTGGCGCAGGTCTCCTCGCTCATGCCCACGCCGTCGTCTCCCACCACGATGACCACGTCATCGCCGTCGGCCTCGGCCTGGATGCTGATGGTGAGCCGCCCCTCGGAGGGCATGGCGTGCTTGATGGCATTCTCCACCAGCGGCTGCACAAGGAAGGGGGGCACCATCATGGACTGGAGTGCCGGGCTCGCCCGCACCTCCAGGGCCAGGCGCGCCTCGCCGAAGCGAGCCAGCTCGAAATTGAAGTAACGCTGGACCTGGTCGAGCTCCCGAGCCAGGGAGATACGCTCGGTGGAATCTTCCAGGGTACGGCGGTAGAACACGGCGAACTCCCGCAGCAGGGTGCGGGCCTTCATGGGGTCGGTGCGGATGAACGAGGCGATGGTGTTGATGGTGTTGAACAGGAAGTGGGGGTTGATCTGGGTCTGAAGCATCTTCAGCTCCATGGCGGTGGCCAGCTTGCGCTGGGTCTCCATCTCCACAGCGGCCATCTGAGTGGCAAGCAGCTGGGCGAAGCCGTGGGCGATGGAGCGCTGGGTCTCGGTGATCTTGTTACCGTTGCGGTAGTAGAACTTCAGCGTGCCCTCCACGCGGTTGCCCACCCACAGCGGCTCCACGATGGCGGCCTTGATACGGCTCTCGTCGGCCGGCTTGGGCAGGCCGATCTCCTCGAGAGTGAGCAGGACAAGCGTCTCCCCTTGGCGGATGGCCTCGTGGGTGGCGCTCGTGCGGATGGCGATGCCCGCCGGGTTGTGGGCCTCCTGGTAGCCGGCATAGCCAAGCACCGACTCGCGGTTGGTGAGGGCCACGGCAATGGCCGAGGTGTTGGGCAGCAGCAGCTCGCAGACCTCCTGAGCGGCGCGGGCCGTCAGCCCCTCCCCCATGGCATCGATCATGGAGCTGGCCAGCTGAAGCATGGCGTCGGATTGCAGGGCGCGCACTGAATCCGGGTCCATCATGAGGCGAATGACCACCACGACCGACACGGTGAACACGGCCCCGGATACCACGAGCACCGGCACGGGGAAATCGGGCTGGGAGAAGGTCCACACCAGCGTGATGGCGGCGATGGCGGCGATAGTGGCCCCGAGCATCTCCAGATTGAACTTCGACACGCCGATGCCGCGGCTGAACGCCGATGCCGATTCCGCTTCCCGCTTCGCCATGGCTCCTCCTGAGTGTCACCGAAATTGACGCCAGTATAACAAAGGCAGGGGCCCTAGGCCACGGCGGCGAATTGGTTCACGACGAGCATGACGGCGGCCACGAGGAGGAAGCCGGCGAACAAAAAGCGCAGCTGGCGCTCGGGCACCTTCGGCACGAGGCGGGCGCCGAGCATGGCGCCGGGCACCGAGCCGCAGGCCACGGCGATGCCGGCGATCCAGTTGATGTTACCCAGCACGGCCTGGGTCACCACACCGGGCACGGCCAGGATCATGACGGCGATGAGCGAGGTACCCGAGGTGTAGCGCATGGACAGGTGGGCCAGGGAGATCATCATGGGCACCATGATGAAGCCGCCGCCCACCCCCACGTAGCCCGAGGCCAAGCCCGCTACCAGGCCGATGCCAGCGAAGAGCAGCAGCTGGCGGCGACCCACGTCGATGGGGCCGTCGGCCGAGCTCCCCTCCCCCGCGCCGCCCTTCTGGAAAGCGGGCCCCTTGGGCACGGCCAGGGCCTTGCGGAACATGGTGGTGGCCGAATAGGCGATGACAAGGGCCGCCGTGCCCATGATGGCCCAATCCGGCGACTGGGTGGCAAGCCACACGCCCAGAGGCGAGGTGACGGCCCCGCCGAGGCCGGCGGCAATGCCGAGCTTCGGCACGCAGGTGCGGTTGCGGATGCGGGACACAGCCCCGGAGATGGACGTGGGAATGATCGTGAACAGCGAGGTAGCCGTGCACATGAGGGAGTCCATGAGGTAGCCGAGCTTGAAGATGGGCACGAGGAACATGCCGCCGCCCACACCGAGCAGGCCCGACAGCACGCCCACGACGAAGCCCACCGCCAGGGAGGCGGCGGCCATGACTGCGACTGCCTCCACCGCCTATTCCTCCATATCGAGGCGAATCTGGGTGGTCATGCCCGCATCGATGGAGGGACGGGGCACGACCGGAGCAGCGGGGACACCGCCGATACCGGGCATTCCGGCCGCGGCCTGCGCCCCGGGTGCGCCCGGGGCGGCCGCAGGGGCCGGAACTGCGCCCGCAGGGGCCGCGCCGGCGGGAGCATTCGCAGCGGCACGGACGGCGGCCCGCTCGGCGGCATCGGCCGCGGCCGCTTCCACCCGCAGCATGCTGGAGCGCACGAGAGCGCTGGACAGGATCTGATCGGATTCCATACGGCCCATGGCCTCGGGCCACACGTACTGGAACTCGAAGTACTTCGCGCAGTGGGCCTCGGCGTAGGCCGAGGCGGCTCCGGTCGCAGCCTTGGCGGCCAGGCGATAGGCCTTCTTGTCGGAGCAGGCGAAGCTGCGCAGCCAGGCCGTGAGCCGGATGCGGTTGCGCAGGCCCGATTCCAAGAACGGCCCCGGGTAGGGCTCCAGGGAGGCGGGCTTTACCTGCTGCAGGTCGATGAGGGCGCGGCTGTACTCCAGCTTGCGGTACTCGTAGAGCCAGCGGAAGATATCCTGGCGGAAACGAGTGCCCTCGCTGTTGGAGGCCGGCGGCAGATGGCGCAGCACCCACTGGTTGTCGAACCAGATATCGGATCCGTACATGCGCAGGTTCAGCATGTAGTCCAGATCCTCGCCGCGGGTGATCCAGGGGTCGAAAGCCAGGCGGCGGAACGCCTCCTTGTGCACGGCCAGACAGCCGCCGCACACGTGGTTGGAGCGGGACAGGCGCGGGCCCTTCATGGCCGCGGTGATCCACTGGTTGAAGTAACGCCCCTGCTGCCAGAAGCGGTTGTACCACTTGTCCTCCCACTTCGAGAGGTAGGAGCCCTCGTCGTTGAGGTAGTAGCCGGTCTTCGCCACGATGGGCACGCCCTGGCGTGTGAGTTTCCCCAGGCCGTACATGGCCTTGGTGAGGAACTCAGGGTCGTCCACCACCTCGTCGTCGTCAAGGAAGACCACGGCGTCGAAGCCGAGCACGTTGGCCACGAGCAGGCCGAGGTTGCGGATGGCGCCGTAGCCGGACAGGCCGATCTCCTTGGAGAGGCGCTCGATGTTGAGTTGGGCCATGCGCTGCTCGATGAGGGCCATCTCCGCCGCTCCGATGACCAGGGTGGTGACGCCGGGGTGCTCGTTGCAGATGGCCTGGACCTTCTCGGCGGCCTGGGCCTCGATGGACACATCGGCCGATACGAGGATGACGACGAGCCCCAGGCCCTCCACCTTCTCCAGGGATGCGAGGCAGCGGCCGAGCTCGCCGGGCTGGTTGGGCGCCGTGGGGTGGTCGTAGGTGGCCACCACGTCGGTGCCGCCGCGATGACGGCGCGGGTAGATGAAGGTGGGGATGATGACGACGGGGTTCATAGGATTCCTCTCGCATATCTTCGGTTCGATTACATCGAACGTCACTATTGTAACCCCTTACGGCCCTGGAGCAAAAAACCGTCCGTCAACGCACATCTTACCGACGGCGACCGCCGCGGGAGGGACCGGCCCCCTTCTTGCGGTAGTGCTTCGAGTAGGCCGCCTTGTCCTTGTTCAGGCGCCGGGCCTGCTCGCGACGGTCGCGCACGTCGGCAGCCTCCCGACACAGGGCCTGGTAGGAATCGTAGCGGGTGCGGGGCAGCGCGCCGGCGGCCACGGCCGCGCACACCGCGCAGCCGGGTTCGCCCTGGTGGGTGCAGTCGCGGAAGCGGCACTCCTCAGCCAGGGACTCCACGTCGGGGAAAGCCGCCTCGATGCCGGCCTCGGCATCCCACAGGCCCAGACCGCGCACCCCGGGCATGTCCACGATGCGGCCGGCCCCGGGCACGGCCACGATCTCGCGGCTCACCGTGGTGTGGCGCCCCTTGCCGTCGCCCTCGCGCACGGCCCCCACTTCCAGTACTTCGGTGCCCACGAGCATGTTCACCAGGCTCGACTTCCCCACGCCGGACCGGCCGATGAGCACCGTGGTGGTGCCCGGAGCCAGCAGGCGCCGCACGGCCTCCACCGAGGCGGGGTCGGCCTCGGACACCACGAGCACCTCGGTCGCAGGCCCGGCCAGGGACTCCACGGCCTCGCGAACCGCCGCCGTTGCGGCCTCGTCGGCCAGGTCGCCCTTGGTGAGCACGACGGTGACGGCGGCCCCAGTCTCGAAGGCCAGCACGAGCTCCCGCTCCAGCCGGCGCAGGTTCACCTCGCCCACGGGCTGGGCCACGATGACCCGCTCGAAGTTGGCGGCCAGCACCTGGGGCAGGGCCCGCTCCGTGGGGTCCTTCCGCACGAATTCCCGCGTGCGGGGGGCGATGGCCTCGATGACCCCCTTGTCATGGGCCGCAGGCACCGACACCGCGACCACGTCCCCGATGACGGCCCGCTGGTCGTGGCTCTTCACGAGGGCCGTGGCGTGCTCGCAGCGCAAACGCTCGCCGTCGGGAAAGCGCACGAGGGGGTAGCCACGATCGAGCTTCACCACCTCGCCGGTACGCAGGGCACCCTCCTCGGCGCCGCCTTCGCTGCGCAAATCCTCGGCCACTAGCGCTGCCCCTCTCTCATCCGGTGGAACACGAGGATCATGATGGTCCCCAGCACCACCAGGCCCAGCCCCGGCAAAAAGGCGCCGATATCGAAGACCTGCTCGGTGACCGAGCCCTTCTCCACCACGCTCACGGTGTCTGCGTGCAGATCGGTCAGTCCCTGGTGCTCGGGGCAGGACAGGTAGAAGATGCCGCGAATCTGCAGCATGGTGCCCCGCCGCCCGTAGGCGCCGTAGGTATCGATGCCGTCGGTGGCATCCTTGGCAATGAACACCGGTACCTCGGAGCGGCCCTTATCGTTGCCCTGGAGCACGATCCAGCAGAAACCGGGATTGAACTCGGCGTTGATGCGATCCCCCACCACTTCGCCGGTCACCTGCACGATCTGGTTGTTCAGGTAGGAGTCGGCCTCCTGCAGGGCCCCGATGGAGGTGTCGTAAATGAAGGAGCTGTCGGGCTTCTGCTGGGGGTTCATCAGGTTGTTCTCGCTCACGCCCCCTCCGAAGACCGGGTCGGGCAGCGGGGGCGGCATGGGCGCCTCCTCCCCTTGCGTACCTTCCGAAGACGCCTCTCCATCGGCATTCTGGGCCGGATCTTCCCCCTCGCCCTTCGGGGGCGCGACGCCCGCAGGCCCGTCAGCGGCACCGGCGCTGCCCTGGCTTTCCGGGCCGACGCCGTCGGTGGGGGCCGTCCCGCTCGGATCGGAGCCGTCGTCCTTGGCCGAAGGATCTACCACACCGGTCTCGTCGGTGGGCACGTCCTGATTCGTGGTCACGTCCTCGAGCTGGTTGATGGGATCGTCGGCCCAAGCCACGCCGATGCCGCCCACGGCCACCAGCAGGGCGAGGGCGGCCGCGAGGGCGGCCATTGGGCGCTGCGGCCCCCTCATGGGTTCAACCTCGGCTTCACCCGGGGCACGAGCGAGGCGCCCACTTCCACGATGAGCGCCAGCAGCGTGACGAACTCGAGACGGCCCGCCCACATCTGCAAGATGTAGAACAGCTCCAGCGTGGCCGGCATGCCCGGTTGGGCCAGAGACGTGGTAATGCCGCCGTTGGAGGTCATGGCCACCGACTCAAAGATGGCGGGAATGGCCTCGCCGCCGTGGGCGATGCCCACAAGGGCACCGACGACATAGGTGATGACGTAGAGGATGAACACCGTCATGGCCTCTTTCACGATGTTCGGCGTGAGCGTGCGCCGCCCCAGATGGCTGTAGGACACCACCACGCGGGCCGAATCGGGGGCCAGGGCCTCCTTCACGTTCGCCACGATGGACTTGAAGATGATGCCCATGCGTGAGAACTTGATGCCGCCCGAGGTAGACCCGGAGCTGCCGCCCACGGCCATGACGAAGGCCAGGGTGAGGAAGGCGCCGTTGGAGAACACCGTGGTGATCTGGTTGGTGGTGACCACCTGGAAGCCCGTGGTGGTGAACACCGAGATGATCATGAACAGGCCGCGGCGCAGCAGCGTCAGCATGTCGTCGAACAGCGCCCAGGACGACAGCGTCGCCGTGAACACGAAGGCCATGACGGCAATCCACAGCACCATGGTCTTCGTCTCCAGATCCTTGAAGAAGGCCCCGGCGCGCCCCTTCCACACCTCGGCGTACAGCACGAAGCTGATGGAGCCCAGGATCATGAGCACCATGAGGATGCACTCCAAGGGGAAGGAGTGGTAGTACATGATGGACAGCTGCATGGGCGCGAAGCCGCCGGTCATGAAGCCGGAGATGGACACCCACAGGGCGTTGAGGAACGCGCGGGCCGGCTCCATGCCGAGGCCCAGGCACAGCGCCGTGATGATGAGGGTGGCCACGGTGACGATGAGCAGGGTGATGCGGGCGATGAACTGGGCGGTCTGCACCACGTTGGGCACCACGTGCTCGCTGCGGCCCTCCGAGGAGAACAGCGACGCGCCCCCGCCGCGGCCGAACAGCCCGAAGGACAGCGCCACCACGATGAGGCCGAGGCCGCCGAGCGCGTGGATGGCGAAGCGGAACATGTTGTCGGCGTAGGAGAGGTGGTCCAGATCGACGATGACCGAGGCGCCGGTGGTGGTCAGCCCCGACACGCCGTCGAACACGGCGTCCAGGTAGGTGGCGTAGTGCCCCGAGAAGTACAGGGGGATGGAGGCGAACAGCGCGAGCACCACCCAGGCGAACCCGGTGACGGCCAGCGCCTGGCGCCGCGAGAGGCGCCCCGGCTCGATGCGGAGAAAGCGCAGGGAGCAGCCGCCCACCATGGCGATGCCGATGGCCACCAGGTAGCGCGAGGCCGGCTCCCATTCCTGGAAGATAAGCGCGGTGCCTAAGGGAGCTATCATGAGCACGGCGAAGAACAGGGTGAGCGTACCCAGGTAATGGCCGATGACCCGCAGGTCGTACAAGGTGAATCGCTGCCACATGGCGCTATCCCAGCACGATTCGCGTCAGCGCCATGAGCGTCCACAGCCCGATGATGAAGCTGATGATGGACAGCAGCACCAACGTGATGGCCGCCACCGGCGAGGCGGGCTTGATGACGGGATGCTTGCGGGCCACGGGCCTAGCACCCCGCTTCCGCACGATATGTGGGCGAAATAGTCATGGGCGTATTCTAGTACAATGGGCCAAACGGGTCACCAACAGTTACCCATCGGGCACGACGAATGGAAGGAACGCCTCATGGACTACACCGACCTCGACGCCGCACTGCGCGAAATCGTCGGAGAAGCGCAGGTGCGCGCCGACGAGCCCCTCGCCGAGCACACCACCTTCCGCATCGGCGGCGCGGCCCAGTGGCTCGTGCTGCCCTCTTCCGAAGACGAGGTGGCCGCCGTGGTGGCGGCTTGCTGCGCTGCCGCTACGCCTTGGCGCGTGCTGGGGCTCGGGTCCAACGTGCTGGCTCCCGACGAGGGTCTTGCCGGGGTCACGCTGAAGCTGGCCGAGAACTTCGCCGCCGTGGAAGTGCTGCCGGGCGGCCTCGTGCAGGCCCAGGCCGGAGCGACGAATGCCGAGGTGGCCGAGACGGCGCTGGCGGCGAGCCTTGCCGGCTACGAGTTCGCCAGCGGCATTCCGGGCACCGTGGGAGGGGCCGCTATCATGAACGCTGGTGCCTACGAGGGGCAGTTCTCCGACGTCGCCGTGCAGGTGCGCTGCCTGGTGCCCGACGGGGATGGGGGCTGGTCTGTCGCCGACGTGCCTGCCGTCGAAGCCGCATGGGGCTACCGCAGAAGCCGCATGATGGAGGAGGGCTGGGTGGTGCTCGGTGCCACCTTGCAGCTGCACGCTGACGACGGCGCCGCCATTCGCGCGCGCATGGACGACCTGCGCGAGCGCCGAGAGAGCCGCCAGCCCTTGGAGATGCCCTCGGCCGGCAGCACCTTCAAGCGCCCCGAGGGTTACTTCGCCGGCGCCCTCATCCAAGAGGCCGGCTGCCAGGGCCTCGCCGTCGGGGGCGCCCAGGTGTCCGAGAAGCACGCCGGCTTCGTCGTGAACACCGGGAGTGCCACCGCCGCCGACGTGCTCGCCCTCATCGCCGAGGTGCAGCGCCGCGTGCGCGAGGCGAGCGGCGTGCAGCTAGAGCCCGAAGTGAGGCTGTGGGAGTAGGGAGCAAGCCGAACGAGCCCACGGAAAGCACAGCAGCTTCAGGGGAGAGCAGAGGCCCGAACCCGTCCCCACACGTGCACGGCGGCTTCAGAAGGGGCAGAGGTCCGAGCCCGCCGACCCGCCCATGGGCGAGCCTCAACTCAGCAGCACCGAGAGTTGCCGCCCTTCTGCCCCAAATGCACGATGCGCCCGGGCAGATCGCGCATTTGTAGCAGAGATCCGTGCACATCGTGCATTTGGGGCCATGGCCCTGAACAGGGAGCTCTTTGCATATTCCCTGTTCAGAGGTACTTTTTATTTCTGCCTTAAACGTGCGATGCGCCCGGGCAGATCGTGAAAAAGAGGCGGGACACGAAGAAGGGGCCTTGTGGCCCCTTCTCGGTTGATAGCGCTGATGACGCTCGTTCCAGCCGTCGCTCTGGCCGTGTTCTGGCCGCGCTCTAGCCGTCGCTACCCGCGGAAATAGTCCACGCCGCCTTCGAACAGCGGCTGATAGGTGTTGCCGAAGGCGTTCTTGTACAGGCCCGCGCCCGAGCGCTCCGTGTGGCCCATCTTGCCGAGCACGCGGCCGTCGGGGCTCGTGATGCCCTCGATAGCGAGCACGGACCCGTTGGGGTTAGCCGACAGGTCCATGGAGGGCACGCCGGCCCCGTCCACGTACTGGGTGGCCACCTGGCCGCCGGCAATCATCTGATCCAGCAGCGGCTGGGGCGCCACGAAGCGGCCCTCGCCGTGGCTGATGGCCACCGTGTGCACGTCTCCCACGTTCATGCGGCTCATCCACGGCGACAGCGTGCTGGCCACGCGGGTGCGCACGAGCATGCTCTGGTGGCGCCCGATGTCGTTGAAGGTGAGCGTGGCACAATCCTCGTCCATGGGGCGGATGTCGCCGAAGGGCACGAGCCCCAGCTTCACCAGGGCCTGGAAGCCGTTGCAGATGCCGAGCATGAGCCCATCGCGGCGCTGCAGCAGATCGCGCACGGCCTCGGTTACCTGAGGCGCGCGGAAGAACGCCGTGATGAACTTCGCCGAGCCGTCGGGCTCGTCGCCACCGGAAAAGCCGCCGGGGATCATGACGATCTGCGACTCGCCGATGAGGCGCGCCAGCTCGGCGGTGGACTCAGCCACGGCCTCGGGCGTCAGGTTGTTCACCACGTATACCGTAGGCACCGCGCCGGCGCGCTCGAAGGCGGCGGCGGAGTCGTACTCGCAGTTGTTGCCGGGAAACACCGGGATGACCACGCGCGGGCGCGCCACGGCCGGACCGGGGAACACCGCCGGCGCGCTGGCCGTGAAGCTGATGGCGGGCACCTCCTCGGCAGCGGCTGCCTCGTCGGCCGGGGTGCGGTAGGGGAACACGCCCTCGATGCCGCCTTCCCAGGCCTCCTGCACCCGGGCCAGGTCGGCCACGGCGCCGTCGCAGGAAAGCTCGTAGGCCTCGGTCACCGCGCCCAGGGCCACCACGTCCACATTGGCGGCAAGGCCCGCGTCCTCCAGGCGCGTCACCACCGACTGAGCCGTCTCGCCGGCGGTCAGCTCCACCACGAAGGTGCCATAAGCCGGATCGAAGAGCTGGCCGGTGCCCACGGCCGCGTCCACCGCCACGCCCAAACCGTTGCCCACGGCCATCTTCACGAGGGTCTCGGCCAGACCGGCCGCGCCGCTGCTCGCGCAGGCCCGCACCACGCCGGCGCCGATGAGGTGCTCCATGGCATCAAAGGTGGCGCACAGGCTGGAGGCCAGGGTGTCCTGGCAGGAGATCCATACCAGGTTATCGCCGGCGGCCTTCAGCTCCGGCGAGGTCACCCGGTCGATGTTGCCGATGGCCGTGGCGAAGGACACGAGCGTCGGCGGCACATCCAAATCCTCGAAGGAACCGGACATGGAGTCCTTGCCGCCGATGGCGCCCACGCCGAAATCGACCTGGGCCATAAGGGCGCCGAGCACGGCCGCCATGGGCTTGCCCCAGCGCTCCGGATCCTGACGCAGCTTCTCGAAGTACTCCTGGAAGGTGAGGTACATATTCGCCCGCTCGAAACCGGTGGCCACGAGCTTCGCCACCGAATCGAGCACGGCCATGTAGGCGCCCGCGTAGGGGTCCCAGGCCGACAGGTAGGGGTTGAAGCCCCAGGACAGGCCCGACACCGTGGTGGTGGCCCCGCCCAGCACCGGCAGCTTCGCCACCATGGCCAGAGCTGGGGTCAGCTGACGGGAACCGCCGAAGGGCATGAGCACCGTGGCGGCGCCGATGGTGGAGTCGAAGCGCTCCACGAGGCCCTTGTTGCAGGCGTGGTTGATGTCGCCCATGAGCGCCGCCAAGCCCGCCTCCAGGGAATCGGCCGCAGCGGCAGCCTCCACAACCGGATCGGTCAGGCTGGCCGCCGCTTCGAAGGCACGGTCGCAGGGGGTGGCGGCACAGCTCTCGTCGGCCGGAGCGGGCACGCTCACCGCCGCGTGCTTCGGGGCGCCGTTGCTGGCCAGAAAGTCGCGGCTCACGTCCACGATGGTGGTGCCGCGCCAGTGCATGCGCACGCGCGGCTCCTCGGTCACCACGGCCACCGGCGTGGCCTCCAGGTTCTCCTCGTGGGCAAGGGCGATGAAGGCGTCCACATCCTCGGGGGCCAGGGCCACGGCCATGCGCTCCTGGGACTCGGAAATAGCCAGCTCGGTGCCATCGAGGCCGTCATACTTCTTGGGCACGGCATCCAGGTTGATGTCCAGGCCGTCGGCCAGCTCCCCAATGGCCACCGACACGCCGCCGGCGCCGAAGTCGTTGCAGCGCTTGATCATGCGGCAGGCATCGCCGCGGCGGAACAGGCGCTGGATCTTGCGCTCCACCGGCGCGTTGCCCTTCTGCACCTCGGCCCCGCAACTTTCCAGCGATTCCACGGAATGGGCCTTGGAAGAGCCCGTAGCACCGCCGATGCCATCGCGGCCCGTGCGACCGCCCAAGAGCACCACCACATCACCGGGCGCCGGGGTCTCGCGGCGCACGTGGTCGGCCGGCGTAGCACCTACCACGGCGCCGATCTCCATGCGCTTGGCGGCGTAGCCGGGATGGTACAGCTCGTGCACGTGCCCGGTGGCCAGGCCGATCTGATTGCCGTAGGAGGAATAGCCGGCCGCCGCCGTGGTCACGAGCTTGCGCTGGGGCAGCTTCCCGGGAATGGTATCGGCCACGGGCACCGTGGGATCAGCCGCACCGGTCACGCGCATGGCCTGGTACACGTAGGAGCGGCCGGACAAGGGGTCGCGGATGGCCCCGCCCACGCAGGTGGCCGCACCGCCGAAGGGCTCGATCTCGGTGGGATGATTGTGGGTCTCGTTCTTGAACAGGTACAGCCAGTCCTCTTCCACGCCGTCCACATCCACCTTGCACTTGATGGTGCAGGCGTTGATCTCCTCGGACTCGTCGAGGCCGGTGAGAATGCCCTGCTTCTTCAGCCACTTCGCGCCGATGGTGCCCATGTCCATGAGGCACACGGGCTTCTCATCGCGGCCGAGCTCGTGGCGCAGCTCCAGATAGCGGTCGAAGGCGACCTGCACGTTGGCATCCGCGATGGCCACGTCGTCGAGCACGGTGCCGAAGGTGGTGTGACGGCAGTGGTCCGACCAGTAGGTGTCGATCATCTTGATCTCGGTGATGGACGGGTCGCGCCCCTCCTTAGCGAAGTACGCGCGGCAGAACTGGATGTCGGCCAAGTCCATGGCCAGACCGCGCTCGGCGATGAAGGCGGCCAGCTCGTCGTCGGAAAACTCGGTGAAGCCGTCGATGACCTCCACGTCGGCCGGGCGCTCGAAGGCCATGGCCAGGGTGTCGCGGGTATCCAGCGAGGCCTCGCGGGCCTCCACCGGGTTGATGACATAGCGCTTCACGGCTTCCACGGCGGCCTCGTCCAGATCGCCCTCCAGGTAGTACACCACCGCCGAGCGCACCAGCGGGCGCTCCCCCTGGCTGATGAGCTGGATGCACTCACTCGCGGAATCGGCGCGCTGGTCGAACTGGCCGGGCAGAAATTCCACGGCGAACACCGCGGCCCCGTTGGCTTCGGGCAGCTCGAAGGTGGCAATGTCGGACTGCGGCTCGGAGAACACCGTGGGCACGCAGGCGGCGAACAGCTCCTCGCCGATGCCCTCCACGTCGTAGCGGTTTACCAGGCGCACGGCCGTGAGCCCCTGAATGCCCACGATGTCGCGCAGCTCGGCGGCCAGCGCGCGGGCCTCGCCGTTGAACCCGGGCTTCTTCTCAACATAGACGCGAGATACCATGGATGTGCCTCTCTCTTCTCTCTTCAGTGAACGAGCGGGGACGGACAAGGCGCGCCCCGCACCCTGCCCGGCGGGACGCGCAAAGGGGCGCCTGTGGGCACCCCTTGCAAGCTACTGCTGGTCGGACGCGCCGGCGCCGCCCTTCGCGGCGGCCTTGGCTTCCTTGGCGGCCTTCTTCTCGGCCTGCATCTTCTCGCGGTTGGAAAGGCGGAAGCCGCTGCCGAACAGACCTCGACGCTGGGGCTTCACGGGAGCCTCGTCGGACTCGCCGCCGTCGGCCGCCTCTTCGCCGGCCGCCACGCCCGCTTTCTGGGCCGCGTGGCGGTTCTGATTCTTGCCGGAGCCCTTCGCTTTCGCCTGCTTGGCCTGCTGCACGCGGCGCGCCTGCTTCTCGGCCTTGGCGTTCTTCTCCTCCAAGGCCAGCATGCGCTCCTGGTAGGCCACACGCTCCTTCTTGATCTTCCAGAAATCGAGCACGAAAGCGCCGATGATGAACACGTAGGCCGCGATGAGCGTAGTCACGCTGAGCCACTGCGGCAGAGCGCCCTGGCCCACGAAACTCAAGGTGGTGCAGCCGATGGCCGCGATGAGCATCACCCACCAGATGGCGCGCAGGCGCTTGTAGCGGGGCGTGTCGGGCTTGTAGTACTTGCGCTCCACCTCGCGCTGCTTGGCGGCGGCCTCCTTGCGGGCGGCCTTCTCGGCGGCCTTTCGCTGCTCGGGAGTCTTCTTCGCCGACTTCACGGTGACCGACGCGGCGGCCTTGCTCTTGGGCTTGGCCGATGCGGCCGATTTACGGGTCACACCGGTGCGCTCCTCGGAGGTGTAGCGCTCGTTCATGGGGTTACGCTGGGACATGCTGCTTCGTTTCTCCTTCGGTGAGCTGGGCGGGCCGAGCCCGCACAAGGGCGGTGCGCGACGCTAGAACGTCGCAGGGTCGAACTTCTGGCCGGTGATGGTCTCGAAAGCCTGGATGTACTTGGCGGACGTGGCGTCGATGATGTCCTGGGGCAGGCGCGGCGGGTTGCCGGTCTTGTCCCAGTTCGCGGTCAGCCAGTCGCGCACGAACTGCTTGTCGAAGCTGGGCTGGTCGGCGCCCTCCTCGTAGGTGTCGCCCGGCCAGAAGCGGGACGAGTCGGGGGTGAGCACCTCGTCGGCCAGGATGATGGTGTCGCCCAGGCGGCCGAACTCGAACTTGGTGTCGGCGATGATGACGCCCCGGGCGGCTGCGTGGTCGGCGGCCGTGGTGTACACCTTCAAAGCCAGATCGCGCAGGGCCGTGGCATCTTCCTCGCCGAGGATTTCCACCAAACGCTCGAAGGAGATGTTCTCGTCATGGTCGCCGATCTCGGCCTTGGTGGAGGGGGTGAAGATGGGCTCGGGCAGCTTCGAGGAATTCACGAGGCCCTCGGGCAAGGCGATGCCGCACACGGTGCCCTCGCGGTTGTACTCCTTCAGGCCGCTGCCGGCCAGATAGCCGCGCACGATGCACTCGGCGGGGAACATGTCGGCCTTGCGCACCAGCATGAAGCGGCCGCGCAGGTAGTCGGCGTAGGGCTGGAACTGCTCGGGCAGGTCGGCCACGTCGGTGGAGATGAGGTGGTTTTCCACCACGCCGTCGAGCAGGTTGAACCAGAACTTCGACAGCTGGGTGAGCACCTGGCCCTTGTGGGGGATCTCGTCTTCCAAGATGTAGTCGAAGGCCGAGATGCGGTCGGTGGCCACGAGCAGCAGCCTGTCGCCCAAATCGTACAGATCGCGCACCTTGCCCTGCGCGTCGGGAGTGATGTCGATTCCCGCCATGGATGCCCTTTCTCCTTGACTCTCACGCCGGGCCCCGCCCAAGCGCCATTTTTCCGCTTCCGCCATTATGGCACAAACAAGGGCGTCCTTGACCACTGAGTCTCCCGCCTGCGCCAACCCACCAATCAAAGGAACGCCATGAAGCCATATTGCCGACGGCTTCCCCGCCGACGGCGGGACGCGAGCGCCGGCAGAAGCACCAAACAGGCCCTCTCCGACATTCGCCTTTGTTTTTCCGTCTCAGAGGGGGAGTTTGGTGCTTCAGACAGCAGAATAATTCACCAGTGAAACTTTCTGACCTGCGTTTTCTTCAAATCCCATACCAAAGAGGCCGACCCCGACGCGAAAAAAGGCACCAAAGAGCCCTTCTCGGACAGATTTTTCGAAGACGATGTCGCAAAGGGGCTGTTTGGTGCTGCCGAGGTGTCAAACCGGCGCTTGCGACATACACCTCTTGCCACCGGTGCCGAGCCGGGCATCTGCGACATACGCCTCTCGTCACCAGTGCCGAGCCGGGCATCTGCGACATGCACCTCTCGCTCCGCGTACCGAGCCGGGCATCTGTGGCGGGGACCATTGGATGCCGTCCTTGCTGCCCCGCAAATTCTAGGGATGCAGGCACTTGCGGGACAGTCGGGGCAGTTGGGACGAGACAGTTGGGACAGTTGGGACGAATAGGATGGGATGGGGCGGAATGGGATAGGATAGGATAGGAGGGATGGATGGGAGGGATGGATGGGAGGGATGGGAGGGATAGGATGGCCGGAGCCGCCTCCTCGTTGCGGGCCTAGCGCTGCTTCTTATGGGGAGTGCGCTTCTTGCCGGAGCCGAAGGCGCGGTGCTTCTCGGCGCCCTCGTCGTAAAGCGGGATGTGGATGGTGAAGCAGGCACCTCTGCCCTTCTCGCCTTCCACCTGCACCCAGCCGCCATGGCGATCGACAATCTCCTTCACCACGGCCAGGCCCACGCCCAAACCGCCGCTCTCGCGGTTGCGGCCGGCGTCGGCCCTCCAGAAGCGGGAGAACACCATGCGGGCCTCTTCCTTGGTCAGGCCGATACCCGTGTCCTTCACGGCAATGGATGCCATGATATCGCCCTTCTTCACCGCGACGGTGATATGGCCGCCCTCGGGGGTGTAGCGCACGGCGTTGGAAATGAGGTTGGCCGTGGCCTGGCGGATCATGTCGGCGTCGCCCACCACCATGACGTCGGGCTGGGCGTCATAGGTGAGCGTGAGGCCGGAATCGGACACGAACATCTCGTGGGTGGCGATGATGCCGGCGATGAGCTCACCCACATTCACCACTTCCTCCTTCATGGGATCGGCGCGGTTCTCCAGGCGAGACAGCTTCAAGAGCGCGTTCACCAAGCGCGACAAGCGCTGGATCTCGGAGTTCACCGTGACGAGGCGCTCCTCGTCGGCCTCATAGACGCCATCGACCATGGCCTCCACTGTGGCCTGGATGGCCATGAGCGGCGTGCGCAGCTCGTGGGCCACGTCGGTGGTGAGGCGCCGCTCCAGGTCGCGGTCCTTCTCCACCGACTCGGCCATGGCGTCGAAGGTCTCGCCGAGACGGGCCACCTCGTCCTCGCCCCGCAGATCTGTACGAGCCGACAGGTCGCCGTCGCCGATAGCCCGAGCCGCCCCCATGATGCGGTTGATGGGGGCCACGAGATTGCGCGCAAAGAGGAAGCCGATGCAGGAGGCCAGCACGATGGCCACGGCTGCGGCAATGAACATGGCCTGGTAGGAATTATCGCGGAACTCCTGGTCGGGCTGGCGCATAAGGGCCTCCGACCCGTACACCCACAGACGCACGGTGCCCACCTTCTTGCCGTCCACCATGATGGGGGCCTGAGCCACCTGGGAGCCATTGGTCGGCTCGATGGACTTCGCGAGACCGCCCTGCTCCTCGTCGTAAACGATGGAGGAATCGAAGACGGTGCGACCCTCGTCGTTGATGACGCGCACCCCCACGCCGCTCGTGAGCTCCATGGCCTGGAGCGCCGGCTTGGTGGTCTCGGGATTCCACAGATCGTCGGTCTCCTTGTAGATGGCGGCGATGCGGTTGGCTGTGGTCTGGCAGAGGGTCTGCATGTTGTCGGCCGTGTAAGTACGGAAGTGCTGCTCCCACACGAAGGACACTACCCCAATGGCCACAAGCGCGGTCATGGCGGCGATGAGGGCGAAGGCCAGGGTCACGCGGGTGGTGTAGGAGAAGTCGGACCACCGCAAGCGGCGGCGCTTCCTCGTCTTGCGCGCCGGAGACGGCGAAGAGGCCGCCGGCTGGGCGACCTCTTCGACAGTTTCCAGAATGCGCGGCGTTTCTTCCGCTTCAGTCATGGGGCTCCTTCAAGCGCGGGCGCTCCCGCGCGACGGGGCCGCGGGCCAACCCGAAGGCGAGGCGCACGGCCGGAACGGACGGCTTTACTGCTTAGTGGGATCCTCGAAGCGATAGCCCACGCCGTGAACGGTGTGGAGCCACTTCGGGCTGCGAGGATTGTCGCCGATCTTGGCGCGGAGGTTCTTCACGTGGGAGTCGATAGTGCGCTCGTAGCCCTCGAAGTCGTAGCCGAGCACCTTCTCCACGAGCTCCATACGGGAGTACACGCGGCCCGGATAGCGGGACAGCGTGGTGAGCAGCTTGAACTCGCTGGCCGTGAGATCGATCTCCTCGCCGGAAACGAGCACCTTGTGACCGGACACGTCGATGGTCAGCTCGCCGAACTCCAGCACCTCGCGCTGGGGCTCGGAATCGGCATGCACGCGGCGCAGCAGAGCACGGGCGCGGGCCACCAGCTCGCGGGGGCTGAAGGGCTTCACCAGGTAGTCGTCGGCACCGAGCTCCAGGCCGATGATGCGATCCTCCACCTCGCCCTTGGCGGTGAGCATGATGATGGGCACATCGGAGGTGTCGCGGATGACGCGGCAAACGCGCTCGCCGGGCACGCGGGGCAGCATGAGGTCCAAAATGACCAGATCGAAGTGGTGCTTCTGGAATTCTTCCAGCGCGTCCTGGCCGTCGCCCACGGCGGTTACCCAGTAGTTCTCGCGCTCCAGATAGGCGGTCACCGCATCGCGAATGGCCTTCTCGTCTTCGACGAGCAGAATGCGTCGTGTCTCGTTGCTCATGGATGCTCTCCTCGTGATCGTGACGTGCGCTTTCGTTCACCCCAGCCGACACGGTGTCTGACCTGCGATTTTCTCGCTGCCGGAACATATATCAGCCGGGCGGTCGTGTTTGCGTTTATTGTAGCGTTTACCCCTGAACGGTCGCCGAGGCGTATGCGAAATGACACAATACACCCATGCCACAGAACAGAACTTCGCGCCCCCGGTCCGGCGCTTCTCACGGCGGCTCCCATGCGGGCCGTCCCCCGCGGACCCGCAGCGCTTCTCATTCCCCCGCCCCCGTCTCGGCCCGCAAGCGTCCGGGTTCTTCCCGTGCGGCCTCCGCCGGCTCTTCTCGGCCCACCACGGTGAAGGTGCGCCGCACGCCCCCGAGCGCCCCGGTGCGCCGGACGGCCGAGGATGGCACCGAGCCCCGCGCCATCGCCCTGCCCGGCGGCCACGAACTCCTGCTCACCCGCCGCACCTTCCTCTACGGTGCCGCCGGGGCCGCGGCCCTGGCGGCCCTTGGCGGCGGCGCGGCCTTTGCGGCGGCCCACACTGACGACAAGAAGAGCCTGGAAACCCTCACCGTGCCCGAGGCCAACGTCGTGCTCGACAGCTCCTTAGAGCAGATCGAGAACGCCGAGGACGCCCTCACCCTGGCCACCTCGGTAAAGATGCCCTTCGGCACCTTGCTCTGGTGCAGTGATGACAACGTGGCCGCCTGCCTGCTGCCCACCGAGACCGCCAAACCCCTGGCCCAGGTGGGTCTGCTGGATTTAACCAGCGGAGAGTGCACCACGGCAATCGAGCACGCCGTGGGCGAGGACGAGGGCTTCGAGATCTACGACGTGCGGGCCAACGGCCACGGCGCCATCTGGACTGAAGCCGATATCATGGACGGCCTCTGGCGCGTCTATGGAGCTGCGGCCAGCGATGGGGCCCTCGGCGAGGCCCAGCTGCTCGACGAGGGCGACGTCGATTGGGAGATGCCCTCCCTGGCCGTGGCCGGCGGCTACGGCTACTGGCAGCGCCTACCCCAGCTGGACGGCAATGCCCGCGTGGAAGACTCCCTGCTCAAGCGTGCTCCCTTCGGCTCGAGTACGGCCGAGGTGGTCTATGCCTCCGAGGGCCGCATGGCCTGCGCCCCCATCTCCTGCGGCGATGCCCTGGTGGCCACCCCCCGGGCCCGCACGAGCGGCACCTATTACCAACTCACCCGCATCGACGGGGCCACGGGCGCCGTGACCGACGCCTGCGTGCTGCCCTCGTCCATGAAGCCCCTGGAGGCGGGATGGGGCCGCACCGGGTTCAACTTCGCCTTCGACGGCATCTACAATTACGGCGACGGCATCTCCAACCTGGGCACCTACATGCCCTTAGAGCCCCTGGAGAGCCCGCGCCTCGCTGGCACCGAGGGGGCCGAGGGCCCGGGCACCGACGACCCGCACCTGCCCGTGACCCTGGCCAACATCGCCACGCCGGCCTACAGCGCCGACCAGTGGTTCCACTATGTGGCCAACCCGCTGTCGGCCCCGTGTTGGTGCGGGAACTGGGTGCTCGTGCGCGGTGGCAGCGCCGTGTGCGCCGTGGACCTGACCGGGCGCCGCTATGCGAAGCTTCCCTTGGAAGAGGGATCGGGGGACTACAACGACTTCCTCGCTTCCACCCATATCGGCCAGCGCGCGGTCACCTACTGCAACGTGGACTACACCCCCATCAATGGCGAGCCGCAGAAACACTGCCTCGTGAGAATCTGGGAGCCGGCCTCGTAATTCCGCCTGTCCGAGCGAGAGGATCAACCCCTGGCATCGATGCTGCGATAACGCCCGTAGGGCAAAGGCACAGCCTTGCCGCAGCGAGGGCACGGCCCTCGTCCCACGGATAATGTGTCCTACAGCCCGCCTATATACTGCTGCTTAGCCTTCAGGATGCGCAGGACCGATTCGTCGATGCGCTTCTCGGTGAGGGCGCCGGCAGCCACAGCGTCCAGCACGCCCTGGTAGGCCTCGGGGAAGCTCTCGGGCATGAGCGGGATGTCGCAGCCGGCCGCAAGCGCCGCCACCGCGGCCTCGGCAGCGCTGTAGCGGTCGGTAATCGCTCCCATGGCCAGCGAATCGGTGACGATAATGCCCGTGAATCCCAAAGTGTCGCGCAGCATCCCCTGGGCCACCGCACTCGACAGCGACGCGGGCACCGCCCCTTCCACGATGTTGGGCAAGTCCACGTGACCCACCATGATCATCGGCACCCCGGCCTCGATGGCGGCCTTGAAGGGCACGAAGTCCACGGCGGCCAATTCCTCGGCGGTCTTCTCCACCGCAATGGCGCCGGTATGGGAGTCGCCGGGTGCCGATCCGATGCCGGGGAAGTGTTTCGCGCAGCACAGCATGCCCGCCCCGAGAAAGCCCTGCACCTCGGCCTTCACCATGGCGGCGCACACGTTGGCGTCCGACGAGAACGACCGCAGACCCATGGTGTCGCTGCGCAACGGGTCAACCACGTCGCACACCGGGGCGAAGTCGAGGTTGAACCCGAGGGGCGCCAAGTAGTCGGCAATCTGCTCGGCCGCCTCCTTGGCCGCCGCCTCATCGGCTGCCGCCCCCAGGGCGCTCGCATCCCCCACATTCGGCGCAGCGAAGACCTCGTTGCCGGCCACGCGCACCACGGTACCGCCCTCCTCGTCCACCCCCAGAAACGGCGGCACGCTGCCGTCCTCGCTGTAGAAGCCCTTCATGTTCGCGAGCATGGCCGTGGCCTGGTCGGGGTCGATAAGGTTCTGGGCGAAGTACACGATGCCGCCCACCGGCCACGCCGTCAGGCCGGCGTGGGTGGCGTCTCCAGCCTGGGTCACCTGGGAGACATCCTCCACCAGAGCCTCCGGGGCCACAATGAACAACTGGGCCACCTTCTGTTCCAGGGTCATGGCGCTCAGGCGCGCCGCTGCGGCCTCATCGACGGCGGCAACGCTGTCCGGCGACCCGTCGCCACCATCGCTGGCGGCAGCCGCAGCGGCCGGGCTGCCGGAAGCGGCAGACGGGGAGACTGTCGGCGCAATCCCGCAGCCGCCAATCACCGCCGCAGCCGCGCCCACGGCCCCCAGCCAGACAAATCGACGACGGGTTACGGAATCGGTCGAGATGCCCATGGGAACCCCTCTCATAGCGCGGCAGATAAAGTAAGTGCGCCCGATCAGCATAGGTCAGGCGCACCGCTTTTTCAACCAACAAAATGGAGCAAGGGGTCCGCCTGCGTCGTAGTGATGGACTCGGCCGCCTTCGGCGCCGCCATGGACTTCTGCAACGAAATCTACGAGCAGGAGATACGCACCTATCGGGACATGCTCGCCCTCTTTCCGGAGATGGGTCGTGAGTACGATCCCGTTTAATAAGCGGCCCGTCCGGCGGTCCCTTGTCGATAAGTCGCCATTCCCGACACCCCATTCACCATTTACTACGTCATCGATTACGATGCGGACGAGGTGAGCGTGTTCTACATAGAGCATCAGCGTATGAACCCGACGGGGCGCTTTTCCTAGCGTTTTATCCCTCAAGTCAACACGGGCCCCTCTTACAAGAGGGGCCCGCTGCTTAAAACTGCCTTATGAGCTCCGTTACGCCTTGGGCTCCTGCTGGGTGATGCAGTGGATGTTGCCGCCGCCGTAGACGACCTGATCGGACTGGACGCCCACACACTTATAGACGCCCTCGCCCCACACCTCGTCGTAGATCTGCTGCAGCGTGTCCACGGCAAGCTGGTCGTTCTCGTCGCCGTACTGCGGCACGATGACGCCGCCGTTGGTCACGAGATAGTTCATGTAGGAGGCGATCAGCGGCTCGTCGGCCACGCGCGGCTCGGCGTTCTCGTCGATGTCGATGGAGTCGCAGGAGGCCTGATCCATGTACAACGGCTTCGCCGGCATGGGCAGCTTGTACACCTTGATGGCGCGACCCTTCGCGTCGGTAGCGTTGCTCAGGGTTTCATAGGCCTCATGACACTGGCGGTAGAAGGGGTAGTCCGGATCATCGGTCCAGATGCAGGTCATGACGCCGGGGGCGATGAAGGTGGCCACGTCGTCGATGTGGCCGTTGGTCTCCTCGGGGTCGATGCCCTCCTTCACCCAGATGACCTTCTCAACGCCCAGATAGGCCTTCAGGTGCTCGTCCATATAAGCGCGCAACTCCTCGCTCCAGGGCTGGAACTTCTTGGCGTAGACGGGCCAGATGGTGTCCTCGTCGGCCTCGTCGGCCAACACGGCAGAGGCGGTGCGGCCCGGAGAGAGCAGGCACTGGTCGGTCACCACGAGGGTGCCCTCGCCGTCCACGGTGATGGAGCCGCCCTCGAGGATCATGTCATCGGGACGGTAGCGGCGGCAGTGCGACAGCTCGGCCATCTTGCAGGCAATTTGGTCGTCGGCCTTCCACGGGAAGTACAGACCATCGACGAAGCCGCCGTAGGCATTGAAGTGCCAGTCACAGGCACGCTTGTCGCCCTTACCGTTGATGACGTAGGTGGCCCCGGTGTCGCGGAACCAGGCGTCGTCGGTGGTCATCTCGATGACGGTCACATTCTCATCGTCCTCGAAAACGGCCTTGCAGTTGGCGTAATCGTCCTCGTTGGCACACATGACGACCGGCGTGAACTCGGCGATGGCCCGAGCGATGGCAGCGTACTGCTTCTGGGCCGGCTTGGCGCCATGGGCCCAGGTGTCGGTGCGGTGCGGCCAGCCTATCCACACGCGATCCTGCGGGGCGAATTCGGCGGGCATGAAGAAACCGTCGGCGGCGGGGGTAGAGTCAGACTCGTAAATAGTCTTCATGGGGAAATCCTTTCGGAGTGAAATGGCTTCGGAGCAGGGACGCGTCGGAGGACTTGGCGCGCCCCGGCACCACTTGGTCAGAGGCGGCCGGCACAGACCCGCCTCGGTTCCACGGAGGCCCTGATGGTTAAGGCTACAGGACCTTCTCGGGTTTGCCGCCGTCGGCGGCCAAGATGGCCTCGATCTGGGCGGGGTCGGCAGGCTCCAGCGAGTCGGTCTCGCCAGCGGCCTCGGCGGCCAAGCGCTCGGCAGCCGTGGCCTCGGTGAGGCCCGTGAACTCCTCTTTGCGGCCGCGGGCGCTCACCACGCGCACCACCTCGCCCATCACCAGGAAGATGACGAAGATGGCGATCATGGGAATCTTGTCGGCCACTTCCTCGACCGACAGCGGCACCACGGTGGCCACGCAGGCCAGCACCAGCTCGATGACGGGGATGGCGAGCACCACCTTCATGGCCGTGCCGGTAAAGGGGAAGCGGTACACGCGCGGGCGGTTCGCATCCACCTTGCGCAGCTTGATGAACGCCGGGAACATGGGGATGTAGGTGAGCAGCAGGAACACGACCGACGTGGCGAACAGGGTCCAGAACAACCCGTTAGAGATGGCCTCGTTGGGGATGAGCTGGATGAGCAGCACGGCCGTGGCCACGATGCCGTTCACGACGGCGGCGCCGGTGGGCATGCCGGTCTTCGGGTTCTCGTGGGCGAAGACCTTCGGCATGTTCTGGTTCTTCGCGGCGTACTGGGCCACGGCGTTCACGCCGAACGACCACGAGGCCATGTTCGCGAACAGGGTGATGAGGAACACCACGGCGATGATGATGAAGATGGGAGACGCCTCGCCCACGATGGTCATCACGGCCACGATCATGCCGAAGTCAGGGTCGATCTGGTCGGCCGGGATGGCGGCGCCGATGCCGAAGCCGCAGAACAGGTAGATGGCGCCGATGGCCAGGCCGCCCAGGATGATGGCCTTCGGGATGTCGCGGGCCGGGTTCTGCATATCCTTGGCGAAGGTGCAGACCACTTCAAAGCCCATGAAGTTGAAGATGATGATGGACAGGTAGCCGAGCGCGGCGGTGTTGGTCACGTCGGGCAGGAACGTCTCGGGGGCCATAGACCCGGCGAACCCGTTGGTGCAGGCGAACCAGATGCCGAGCACGCCCACCGATACGGCCACGAGCACCTTCAGGATGGCGCCGCCGTTCAGAATCCACTCGGAGTCGGACACCTTCGAGAAGCTCATGAACACGACGATCCACACAAAGGCGATCTCGATGGCCAGCGTGAGCACCAGATTCGACTCGATGTCGGCCCCGAACACCATGCCGAGGATCGGCGGGAACAGGGTGGCCAGGCTGGCGATCCACAGGGGGAAGTTGATCCAGTAGTACCAGCTGATGCGGGCACCCCACTTGTCGCCCAAGGCATCGCGCACCCAGTCGTAGATGCCGCCCTCCGAATCGTAGGTGGTGCCGAGCTCGGCTACCACCATGCCGTAGGGCAGAAGGAAGGTGATGATGAGGAATATCCACCAGAAGAACTGCTGGTTGCCGATGGCGGCGGCGGGCGCCGCGGCCTCGCACACGAACACCACGCAGATCACCGAGAGGATAACGGACATGAAGGAGAACTTCTTCTTACCACTCATAGTGTGGCTCCTTACTTGGAAGATAAAGGCGGGGGAGCCGCAGCTCCCCCAACCCGGTACGTCTTACAGACCGTGCTTGCCCAGCTTTGCCATGCACCCGTCGATGGTGGCGCGGTAGGCCGTGGCCTTCTGCTCGTCGGGCTCGCTCTGGGGGCAGAGGGTCGCCAGGATGGCGCGGATGGAGTGCTTGCGGTTCTCGGCCTCATCCCAGCACAGGCTGCGCGCGGGATCGTCCATCACCTCGTCCACCACTTCCTCGCCGCGGGTGGCGGGCAGGCAGTGCATGAACTTGCTGTTCGGACCGGCAACGTTCATCAAGTCCCAGGTCACCTGGTACTTCGGGTAGAACACGTCCATGTAGTTCTCGCCGGAGACCTCCTCGTCGTAGAGGCCGTACCACACGTCGGTGTAGACGAAGTCGGCGTCCTCGATGCAGGAGATGTCGTCGGAGATGGTGATGGTGCCGCCGGAGATCTTGCAGTTCTCCTCGCCGATGGCCATGAGCTGCTTGCCGAAGGCGGCGCGCTCCTCATCGGTGCCCACGTGCAGGGCGCCGTCGCTGATCTGATGGCCCTTCGGCCCGAACTGCACGAAGTCCATGCCCATCTTCGAGGCGATGAACATGAGCGACACGCACACCTGGGTGGCGTCGCCGATGAAGGCGAGCTTGCAGTCCTCGATCTTCTTGCCGGCGGGCAGGTTCTCGATCATGGTCATGAGGTCGCCGAGCTCCTGGGTGGGGTGGTTGAACTCGCTCATGCCGTTGATGACGGGAGCGGCGGAGTACTTCGCCAGGTCGACCACGTCCTTGTGGCGATCGACGCGGGCCATGAGGATGTCGACGAGGCTTCCCATGACGCGCCCGGAGTCCTCGATGGACTCATGGCCGCCCAGCTGGATGGAGCCGGGGCCGAAGAACTGCGCGTGGCCGCCGAGGTCGGTCATGGCCGTCTCGAAGGAGATGCGGGTGCGGGTGGACACCTGCTGGAAGATCATGCCGAGGGTCTTGTTCTTCAGCAGCAGCGGGTACTCGCCGCCCTCCTTGATGAGCCCCTTCATGGCGATGGCCAGATCCACCATGCCGAGCAGCTCCTCTTTGGTGAAGTCGTTGGTGTCGATGTAATCCTTGACCATGGAAACCTCCTAAAGGTTCTCTGGAACCGGCCTGCCCCTTGCAGGACCGCGTCCCGAGCGCCCCGGGATCGGCGAGGCGCTCCTCTTGGCGCACAGCATGGGGCGCAGCGAAGGTTTTGGGAAGAAATAACCGGGATTATTTTGCGTTGAAGGGGAACCGCACCTGCTCTAATCCTAAATAATCCCGTTGTTTAGGCATATTGACCTGGCGTCTGTGGTATGAATAGGCCGCCGCGTCTTTCGCCGACCTTCCAGAGGAAGGCACGGTCTAATCTGCCCTAGACCCTCACGGCTCATCGTCGAAGTCCGCGCAGCATCGAGGAGGCCCGCCTTGGAAACAGCGTTCTACCTCTACACTATCGTCGTGATGCTCGTCTGCGTGGCATCGGGCTCCGTGTCGCTTTCGGCCTACTTTGTTTCCCGCCGCCGCTCGTTCCTCTTCGCTGCGGCCATGCTGCTGTTCTACTTCCTCGACCTTGCGCTCATTTTCCAATACGAGTACCTGGGCCAGAACGTTGAGTATTCCATCAACCAGTTCTATACCATCGACCATCCGCAGCTGAAGATGCTGCTCGCACTGGGCACCCTCGAGCCCATGTGGCTCATCCTGTGCGACTTCGTGAACGAGCGTCGACGCATCTGGCGTCTCGCCCCGGCCCTGGTCTTCATCGCAGCCAGCGAGATCGTCGTGCTGTGCCTGCCTGTAGACGAGTTTCGCCAGTGGCTCTTCTACACGCTGCGCCAGGCTTTTCTGCTGTGGTGCCTGGCTTTCGGAGCCTATCGCTACTGCACCGCCCACAATGAGGTGGAGAAAGCCCGCTTGCGCCGCCAGGAGCCGCTGTTCTTCGTCACCTCGGCCCTGTGCCTATGCATCCTCGTCGAGGATATCGCCATGATCCTCGTCTTCGACGCCAGTTTCTTCGCGAACGCCGATCTGCTGCCCCTGTATATCAGCGAGCGGAACTTCTCTGAGAACATCCTGCTTCTGGCCCTGTCCTTTTTCACCCTGCGCGCCGCTGCCGACACCCTGCGCCTGCGCTTCAAGGAGCCGCCGAGCGCCGACGCGCCCGACACCCAGGAATACGTGGACGAGCTGCTTCCCGCCTTCTGCGAGCGCTACCGCCTGACCGCGCGCGAGCGCGTCATCTTGGAAGAGGTGCTCCAGGGCAAGGACAACCAGAACATCGCCAGCTCGCTGCAGCTGGCCCTGGGCACCGTGAAGGCCCACGTACACAACATCCTGAAGAAAACCGGCACCACCACCCGCCAAGAACTCACCCAACTGTTCTGGAAAGGATAAGAAACAGCCGTAGGGGCGACTGTCCCGCCGAAGCCCTCCGTAGGGGGCGGCTTTAGCCGCCCCACCCCGCAGCCTCTCAGAAACCAACCCTCTTGCGGCGCTCCAACTCCCCCCTGAGTTTTTGCGCGAGCTCATCTCGGCTACTTACGCCAAGCTTGGCATAGACGTTCGACACATGAGTCTTCACCGTGCTGACAGAAATATACTCCCGCTTGGCGATCTCCTTGTTCGATATACCCTGCTCAAGCAGCGACAACAGCACCTCCTCGCGCTTCGTCAGCCCATACTCACGGGCCACCCAGGGCACAAGAGAGTCTGTCAGCTGCGCATTGCGCATACGCCGGTGATGCACCAAGAAGGCATAGGCGGCTATCGTGAAGCAGAGCCCTAGAACTTCAACGGAAATCTTCCGCGGGGAAGCCGATCCCCCGTCGATCTCCTGCATAAGGCCCCAATGCGTTGCCACTTCCCCCAGGGCGTATGCAACTACAAGCAAAAATGAGAAAGCCCACCGCCAACGGCTCACGCGCCGAAATCCCGTTACCAGGCAGTAGACACCATATCCTGTCACCCATAATGCCAACAGCCCGGTAAAGAGAAACTCCCGCCACAGTGCAACTGATTCGATCGGCGAAACCCCACTCGCCCAGGCGACCATCACGCAAATCGCCCAAAAGGCTCCTTCGATGGGAGAAAAACCGCGTGAAAACAAACTGCCGATGACGAGCCGGTACAGAAGGATTAAGACCATGTTGAGCGTGGTATAGAGCATAGGATAGGCGCCATGCACATTTTCGAACAGCAGCGCGAACTCCGGGACAAACTCGTACATGAACAACAAGACGATATCTATGGTGTACACAGAAAAGATCAGGGCGACGAGGGCGTAGCCTCGTTTCCGCTCAGCATGATACAGGTTCCCATAGGCGGCGGCAGCCAACGCATAGGCAATGCAGCACACCACATTGTAGAGAAAAGCGAGGGACACGGCTCCTCCTTCGTCGGGCATCAGACATTATAGACGGTTTGGCAGCTAAGACGGTCAACCCCTGACGACATCTCATTTGAGTTTCCCGTTTTACCAGATCAAAGATGGTATGATAAAAAATCATCCCCGTTGTAATCTGAAAGCCTTCTCCCCTTCCCTTAACAAAAAGCCCCCCGATTTTTAAGGTTGAACCGTCGCAGCACCCATAGGAGACAGCGCTGCGACCGAACTAAGGAGGGTTTTATGAGCACATCCCATCTTGATCAGCTTTTCAGCCGCCGCCATTTCGTCATTGGCTCGAGCGCCCTTGCAGCAGCCGCGCTGTCGGGCGGACTTTGGGGATGCACATCCAGGGAGTCGCTCGGATCAACCGGCGCAGCCATCTCCCCCGAGCAGAACGTCGCCGATATCGTGCTCTACAACGGCCACGTGCAGACCATGGTGTCGGAAGGCGATGTTGCCTCAGCCGTGGCCATCATGGGCAACAAAATCGTCTACGTGGGCGACGGCTCGGGTATCGACGCTTTCGTAGGAGACAGCACCCGGACCATTGACCTCGGTGGCAAATTCGTCTCCCCCGGATTCATGGACGGCCACATTCACGCTCCCGGCAGTTGGTACACCAGCCTCTACGAAATCGATCTGACAGGACTCACCACTAACGAGGAGTACCTTGAGGCAATCCGCGCTTTCGTAGAAGCCCATCCCGACGAGGAAGCTTACACCGGAACACCCTTCATGCTCAACGCTTACCAGCTTCCCGACGGCTCGAATCCCGGCCCCCTGAAGGAAGACCTGGATGCCATCTGCCCCGACAAGCCGATGCTCATTTCCGATGTGTCCTATCATTCGGCTTGGGTCAATTCCAAAGCCCTCGAACTTGCCGGTGTGACAGCCGATACCCCTGATCCAGATGGCGGCCTGTTTTATCGCAATGAGAAAGGGGAGCCCTCCGGATGCGTCAGCGACGCCGCTAAGGAAATGATAGCCGCCATCATGCCCAACACCATGACCAACGATAAGCTGGAAGAAGCTATGTACCAGTTCATGGAGGAGGCCAATTCCTACGGCGTGACCGGCCTTACGAATATCACCGAGGGAGGCCTTGATGTTATCGACATGTATCATAAGCTGGAAGATGGGGGCAATCTGACCCTGCGCATGCGCGTCGTTCCTACCATGAACGCCTCGCGCACCTATGAGGAAGTCCTTTCCGCCATCAAGGGCTACAATGCCTCTGCTACGGACATGATTACCTCGAATACCGTGAAGATTTTCTACGACGGGGTGACCGAAAGCGGTACCGCCGTCATGCTGCAGCCTTACCTGGAATCGGCAGGGCTCGGTGCGCATTGGTGTGGCACGCCCGTTTGGTCCCAGGAGGATTTCACGCGCCTTGTACGCGATTTCGATGCCGAAGGGGTGCAGGTCCACGTGCACGCCATCGGCGACGGCGCTGTTCACGGCACGCTCGACGCCTACGAGGAGGCTCGGGCGGCCAATGGGGAGCGCGACGCACGCCACACAATGACCCACGTATGCGCCATCACCGACGAGGACATACAACGCATGGCCGATCTCGAAGTTGTGGGCGCGCTCCAGTTCCTGTGGATGTACGGCGACGCGCTATGCGACCTGGAGCGCGCCTATATCGGCGATGAGCGCGCGCTCGCCATGTATCCGGTAAAGGAGATGCACGAAGCCGGCGTCACCATTAGCGGCGCCTCCGACGCGCCGGTGACCCCTTTCGTGGTGCTGGACGAGATCGAGGTCGGCGTTACCCGCAACTCGCCGTTCCCCGAGGAAGAGAACACCGATATGACCCGCTGGCCCGAGCAAGGGCTCACGGCCTATCAGATGCTCGAAGCGTATACCAAGAACGTCGCCTATCAGAACTTCATGGAGGATGCCGTAGGTACAGTAGAGGTAGGCAAGTTCGCCGACCTTGTCGTGCTTGATGCGAACATCTTGGAGGTGGACCCCAAGGAGATATCCTCGGCAAAGGTGGTCTACACCATCTCCGACGGCCGTATTGTCTACGAGGGGTAGCGAAACGCCCCCACCTCCGCTTGCATGTGAACTCCTGTAACGAACGCGCGACTTTCTGTGAAGGACGTCGCGCGTTTCGCCATTTTCGGGAATAATAGCGAGCACGGGCAAGGCGGCTGAGCAGCTGCCCGGCAGACGTCATCAGCGCGAAACGGGAAAGGATGCATGCGGTGACCTATCTCATCACGTTCCTCGAGGGCATCATCACCTTCGTGTCGCCGTGCCTTTTGCCCATGATTCCCATCTACGTCACCTACTTCGCCGCCGGCGAGGAAGCGCGCACCGCCGTGGTGCTGCGCAACGCGCTGGGCTTCGTGCTCGGCTTCACCGCGGTGTTCATCGCCCTGGGGGCCCTGGCGTCCACGGTGGGAGCCTTCTTCGCTGAGTACCAGAGTGCCGTGAACGTAGTGTGCGGCCTAGTGGTCATCGCCTTCGGCCTGTACTTCCTCGGGTTCATCAAGGTGAACCTGTTCCGCGGGGGCAAGAACCCCCTGGCCGGGCGCCAACTCGGATTCTTCTCGTCGGTGCTGTTCGGCATCATCTTCTCCATCGGCTGGACGCCGTGCGTGGGGGCCTTCCTCGGGTCGGCGCTCATGCTGGCCTCCCAGCAGGCATCGGTGGCCCAGGGCGTCATGCTGCTGCTGTGCTATTCCGCGGGCCTCGGCATTCCGTTCGTAGCCGCCGCCGTGCTCATCGACAAGCTGAAGGGCGCGTTTTCTGCCATCAAGAGCCACTACGATATTATCAACAAAGTGTGCGGCTGGTTCCTCGTCGCCGTGGGCGTGCTGATGGCCACGGGGCTTCTGGGCGGCTTCCTGCGCCTGTTGAGCTAACCGCCAGCGAGAGAAAGGCTCCCCTATGAGCGATCACGAGAACGAGAACGAGGCTATGACTCCCGAGGAGCGCGGCGTGCAGATCGGAGCAGCCCTCGACGCCGCCGCCCAGCGCGAAGCCGCCGAGGCGGCCACCCCCGCTGGCCAGGCCCGCGACCGGAAGACCCACCGGGGCGTCATCATCGCGGCCGTGGCCTTCGCCGTACTGCTCGTGGGCGCCGGCATCGCCTACAACGTCCTGGCACCGAAAGCCGATCAGGCCGTAGAGATCGGCGGCACCGATGTCGTCCACAGCACCGAGGGGCCCGCGGAGGGCGCCGCCGACACCGGCGAGGGAAACGGGGCCAACGGGGTCACGACCCCGGCCCCGGACTTCTCCATGACCGATGCCGAGGGAGCCACGGTGCGGCTCTCCGACTTCAAGGGGCGCCCCGTACTGCTGAACTTCTGGGCCAGCTGGTGCGGCCCCTGCAAGAGCGAGATGCCCGCCATTCAGGAGGCGTGGAAGCAGTCGGGAGACGAGGTGGCCTTCGTCATCGTGAACATGACCGGCATGGACGGTGAATCCGAGGAAGCCGCCCGCGCCTTCCTGACCGACAACGGCTACGATTTCCCCTGCTACTTCGACAAGGCCAACAGCGCCGCCGCAGCTTTCGGCGTGAGCTCCATCCCCCAGACCTATCTCATCAATGCCGAGGGCAACATCATCGGCGGCTATATGGGCGCTATGGACGACGCCGTGCTGGCCGAGGGCCTTCGCATGCTGACCGACGCCACCGCAACCGCCCAGTAGCGGGCTCGAGCCACCCTGTTGTCCCACCCTCTTTCGCTCATGCTGGCCGCGGGAAAGAGAACGTGGGCAGAGTGAATTCGGCGGAACTGAGCCGATTTTGCTCAGCTATTGAGCAAATTTGCCCCATAGGGAGGCTGATCCCCCCATTCTGCAAAAAACGCCGACCCGCGAGGGGTCGGCGTTTTGCGTTGGGGGCAGAGGGGGCGCTCGGCGCGAGCTCCTAGAACTCCAACTCCTGCAGGCGATCGAACACGACGTCCTTGCGGGTGAGGAAATCCCAGGGGTCGAAGATCTCGTCGAGCTTCTCGGCCGTGAGCAGCGCGGCGGCCTCGTCGTCGGCCTCCAGGCGCTCGCGATAGGTGGGGCCGTCCACAGCGTTCTGAATGTCCTCCCACACCTTCATGGCGTTGCGCTGCACGATGACGTAGGCATCCTCGCGGGTGATGCCGGCATCCACCAGGGCCAGCAGCACCTTGCTGGAGAAGATGAGGCCCTTCGTGCGCCACAGGTTGTGCTCCATCTTGGCCGGGTAGGTCTGCAGGCCGTCGAGCATCCACTGCATCTTCGCGAACATGTAGTCCAGCGCCGTGAAGCTGTCGGCCAAAACCACGCGCTCGGCACCGGAATGGGAGATGTCGCGCTCGAACCACAGGGCCACGTTATCGAAGGCCACCTGGGCGTTCGCCTTCACCACGCGGGCGAGGCCGCACACGCGCTCGGCCGTGATGGGGTTGCGCTTGTGGGGCATGGCGGAAGAACCCTTCTGGCCCTTGGTGAACGGCTCCTCGGCCTCGATGACGTCGGACTGCTGCAGCAGGCGCACCTGCATGGCGATGGATTCCAGCGTAGAGGCGGTCACGGCCAGGGCGGCCATCACCTGGGCGTGGCGGTCGCGGGCCAGCACCTGGGTGGACAGCGGGTCGGGGGTAAGGCCCAGCTTCTCGCACACGTACTGCTCCACATAAGGATCGATGGAGGAGTAGGTGCCCACCGCACCGGAGATGGCACCGGTGGCGGCCACGGCGCGGGCCTCCTCCATGCGGGTGAGGGCGCGCTTCAAGGCCCAGGCCCAGCTGCCGAACTTCATGCCGAAGGTCATGGGCTCGGCGTGGATGCCGTGGGTGCGGCCCACACAGAGGGTGTTCTGGAACTCGAAGGCGCGGCGCTTGCAGGTCTCGCCCAAGCGCTTGATGTCCTCGATGATGATGTCGCAGGCCTGGGTGACCTGGTAGGACAAGGCCGTGTCGCCCAGGTCGGAGGAGGTCATGCCGTAGTGCACCCAACGGCTCGGCTTGTCACCGCCCTCGGGGATGTCGGCGTCGATGTAGTTGGCCATGCACGTGGTGAAGGCGATGACGTCGTGGTTCGTTACCTTCTCGATCTCGTCGATCTCCTCCACGGTGAA
This sequence comes from Adlercreutzia muris, assembly GCF_041223505.1. NCBI lineage: Bacteria > Bacillati > Actinomycetota > Coriobacteriia > Eggerthellales > Eggerthellaceae > Adlercreutzia > Adlercreutzia muris. The sequence goes on along the minus strand of NZ_JBCLQK010000014.1, from coordinate 8,280 downwards.
GTCGGCGTGATCGCGGATCCACTGAGCCTCTTCCCGCGTGATGCCCGCCTGGCCCAGCTCGGCCTGGGCCTCGCAGGCCAAAACCTCGATTTCCTTCCAGATGGCGAACTTGTTCTCGAGTTCCCAGATGCGGCCCATTTCCGGACGGGTGTAGCGACCAATCACGTGCGTTTCCTTTCCTCGCGCCTGCGCGACCGCCCGCGCGGCCCGCTTCAATGCTCTGTGCGTAGGGTACCAAAAACTGCGGCCGCCAGCGGGGCTTTCCCGCCCAATCGCCCCTTTCCGCAGCCGTAGGGCCGCCGCAAAGGGCAGTCTTTGCGAAAGTGGCGAATATGCCGTTGCAGAAAACGCGCCGCTCGGGTAAGATACGAACTTACGCGGAGGAGTGACCGAGAGGCCGAAGGTGCTCGCCTGCTAAGTGAGTATGCCCCACAAGGGCATCTAGGGTTCGAATCCCTACTCCTCCGCCACTTGAATGCCAACGCTCCCTGATCAGGGAGCGTTTTCTTTTCACGAGCTCTTCCCGAGTGGTCGATAAGTGGTCGGGGATATCCTTGCCGCCGGACGCCTCCCTCGTGCGCCCCTTAGAGCCCTTCGGCCGGAAGACGAAAAGGGCCCCGTCCCTCGGCAACGAGGAGCGGGGCCCGGGGAGAAACTAATCCAGGTAGGCCGAGCGGAAATAGGTTACGCCGTCCTCGCCCTTCAGCAGTGCCAGCTTGGCGTTCTTGAAGGTGTAGGTCACATCCTTGCCCCACACATCGGTGCCGTCGGGCAGAAACACCGGGTTGCATCCCGTCACCGAGCTCTTCTTCGTCGGCGTGCCGATAAGCTTCAGCAGCTCGGCGGCGTTCCCCTCCTTCTTGGCGGCCGCCTGAATAGCCCTGGTCTTCTCGGCGTCGTAGACGCCCTTGCCGCTAAACCAGTACAGCTTGCCCTTGTAGCAGGACAGGCCCGTGGCGCGGCGGCCGTTCTCCAGGTACAGCCCCTGCTTGTTGGAGGTCCAGCCGGCCTTCGCACGACCCGTCTTCGTCACCCGATACATGTCGCCGGACACCTTCACCGTGCGGGTCTTCTTGCCCGTGAGCAGCTTGCCCTTGGCCGAGAATACGTAGCGCTTGCCCTTCACGGTCGCCGGACCCGTGGCCGCCTTGGCGTTCTTCTGGAAGTAGTACTTGGCACCCTTCACGGTCTTCCAGGTGCCCTTCAGCTTCTTGCCCTTCTGGTAGTAGACGTAGGAGCCGCTCACCTTCACCAAACCATTGCTGGCAGCGGCGTTCACCTCGGCCTCGGAGCTCTTGGGCTTCTCGCCGATGTACTTCGAGGTGGCGTACCCGTTGGAGGCCGACGGCACGAGCAGCTGCACCGAGCGGTTGAAGATGCCCGCGTTCTTCCCGCCGTAGTACTTCGAGAAGCTTTTCGCCTCGGCGAACAGCGGGTCATAGTACTTGTTGCCGATCTTCGCGCAGCCGTGACCGCCGATACCGGAAGCCTTGTCGACGCCCACGTACACCTTGTCGTAGCCGATGGCCAGCGCCAAATATGCGAAGGCCGCGCCGTCGGACATACAGCAGCCGCTGCGGTTGCCCTTCCACTTCTTCTTGAAGTGATCGTTGGCGAAATCGGCTGCCCAGCCCTCGTAGTTGCGGAACTTGCGGTACTGATGGTAATAGCCCTTCTGCACCCACTTGAAGCATTTCAGCAGCTTGGTGGCCTTGCTGTCGCTTTTCTTGGTAATCTCGGCCACCTTGTCCCGCGCCGTCAGAAGCGTGCGGTATTCCTTGGCCTCGTAATCCTTCATCTTCTTGCCCGTCGGCTTGTAGAAGGTGCTCTTTACCTTGTAGGCCTCCATGCGGCCCTTGGAGTTCAAGTAGTAGGTAGTGGCGCCGTCCTTCACCGTGCCCGTTTTCATGACGCCCTTTTTGCTGAAGAAGTAGTAGTTCTTGCCGATCTTCTGCTTGCCGATGAGCGGCGTGCCGTTCTTGTAGTAGAGCTTCTTGCCGTTCACCGTCTGCCAGCCCTTCGCGGGCGCGTCGGCGAAAGCCGGCTGCACCTCGACCGTCATCGCAGCCACGCAGGCACACAGCAGCACGGCCGCAAACGCCGCCATGGCGGCGCGCATCATCTTCGATGCCGTCATCGCATTCCCTCTCTTTTCCGGCCCCGCCTGCGCAGGGCTCTCCCCAGCGTTTCTCTCTGTCGGATCATAATAGTTCTTCTGGTGCGGAACCGCAAACGCGCAATCGACGGCAAGTGGCAATGACCTGGGGAATTGGCAAGGTAGATGAAGCCTGCAGCAGAATTGCGAAGCGAGCTCAGCGCTCCCAGGGCCAGCGGCGGCGGGTGGTGGCGGCGAGGCGCTTCTTGCGGTAGGCGGGGTTGCGCTTCAGGAAGCGGTGGTTGGCGAGGCGGGTGATGCCGAGCCCGACCAGAGAGACGGCGAGAAAGCTGAGCGTGAGGTCGAGCACCGCCGGCGCGTTGTCGAAAAAGGCGTACACCGAAGCCAGGGCGAAGCATACGCTGAGGGCACCGCACAGCCAGGTGAACAGGCGAATGAGCACCTCTTTGGCCCGGGCTGGAGAATGGCGGTAGGTGACGACCAGGTAGATGACGCCGGCCACCAGGGCCAGCACCAGCACCAGGGGCACCACGCGGGAAAGGCGAGCGAGAAGTCCCATGGCCGCTACCTTCCGGGAACCACGGCGGCCCGCAAGCCGCTGAAGCTCGTCGGGCGCGCCCACCAGCCGCAGCTGAGGGCCGCCGTGGCGATGCGGCTCGCCTCGGCGAAGGACTCTGCCACGGCAAAGGTGGCCGACCCGCTGCCGCAGAGCAGCACGTTTTCGCTACCCACCTGGTCGGCGAGCCACGCGCGCACCCCGGCCAGCTCGGGAAGCAGCGACTCGGCTGCGAAAGCCAGGTTGTTCGCCAGGGGCACCCCATCGGCACTTGCCGCGGCGGCAGCCGCCTGCAGCAGGGCGGCCGAGACCGGTACGGGTGTCTCGTCGAAGGCGCGATAGGCCGCAGCCGTGGAGACACCGCCCGCCGGTTTCACGAGCACGACGGCCTTGCGGGAAGGCTCGAGGATGCGCTGTAGAACCTCACCCGCGCCGTCGAGCTGGGCGCAGCCGCCCTGCAGGAAGAAGGCCACATCGGCGCCGAGCGCTTGGGCCGTGGCGACCACGCGCGCATCGTCGGGGCTCACGCCCCACTGCGAGGCCAGTCCCACGAGCACGGCCGCCGCGTTCGACGAGCCGCCGCCCAAACCGCCCTCGGCGGGAATGTGCTTCTCGATGCGCAACTGCACGATCTCGGCCCCCTCGCGGCCGAGCGCCCGGGCCAGAGCATCGGCGGCCTTGAACGCGAGGTTGTCCGCCGCGGGCACCGACATGCCTGCCCCCGTGCGATCGGCCAGGTCGATAGCCACGGCCAAGTTGCCAGCCGGACCGCCGAGCGCAATGTCGACGCGCCCCGCGGCGGCCTGCTCGGCGAGCTGGGCCACCTCGTCTTCCGAAGCCGGCTGCACGCGCAAGTACACCGTGTCGTGCAGGGCCAAGGCGTGCATGACGGTGTCCGCATCGTGGTAGCCGTCCGGGCGGCGCGCGCCGATGGACAGTAGCAGGTTCACCTTCGCGGGCGAGACCACCTTCACCGCATTCGGCCCCATAAAGGCGGCCGCCGACCACTGGGCCTCGCGAGCCGCCGCCAGGAGATTCACTTCCGCCTCGCGATTACGCTGGGTGTTCTCGGTCATTCGGTTTCCTTTCGTGTCGCCGCGCGCTTCCCGCGCCGGGCGCGGAAGAAATCGCGCAGCAGTTCCGCGCACTCTTCCTCGCGCACGCCGCGCACGGCCTCGAACTGGTGGTTCAGGCGCTCATCGGCGTGGATGTCGTAGAGCGTGCCCACAGCACCGGCCTTTTGGTCGGCCGCGCCATACACGCAGCGGGCCACGCGCGCCTGGTGCATGAGGCCCGCGCACATGATGCAGGGCTCAAGGGTCACATACACCGTGCAGTCGGAAAGCCGCCACGCATCGAGTACGCGGGAGGCCTCCTTCATGGCGAGAAACTCCGCGTGCCCCGCCGGGTCGCGATCGGTCTCGCGCCGGTTGTGGGCCCGAGCGATGACGCGGGGCTCAGCCAAGGGACGCCGCGTGCCGCGGTCCATGGGCTCGTGCACCACTACCGCGCCGATGGGCACCTCGCCCGCGGCCGCGGCCGCCCGCGCCTCTTCCAAGGCCAGGGCCATGTACTGCTCGTCGAGCGCGCGCTGCTCCTCAGGTGTGCGATGTTCGTTCATAGCGGGAATTATAGCGAACGAGAAGAGCACGGCCGGGGAGGGTCGGCCGCGCTCTTCCAAATCTCCGTCAGGCTGAAGACCCGAGGAGGCGATGATGATGCGAGGTTAGGCGATGTCGCCCGCCAGATGGCGCACCGCATGGCGCCCGAAGGTGATGTTGCGGCCCATGCAGTTCCCGACGAGGTAGACGGGGTAGTTGCCGCTGTAGAAGCTGCCCGAGCAGGTGCCGGCGGCGTAGAGCCCCTCGATGACGTTGCACTGCTCGTCGAGCACCTGCATGTTGCTGTTGATGCGCAGGCCATCGAGCGTCGTCAGCAGGCTTCCACCGAACCAGGCGCCGTAGAACGGGGCCTCGCGGATGGCCGAGAGACGGTACGCCTCCTTGCCGAAGTCCTCGTCTACCCCCTGGTCGTACAGGTAGTTGTAACGATCGATGGAGGCCAGGAACCTCTCCTTGTCCTCGCCCGCAAACCCGAGCTTGTCGGCCAGCTCGTCGAGGGTGTCGGCCTTCAGAATGACCCCCATCTCGATTTCCTTGGCGTAGGCTTCATCGATGCTGTGGCCGTTCAGGGTGTTGCGCCACACGTTGTTCGAGCAGCCCTGAGTCTTGAAGATCTGAACGTCTTCGGGGGCGTTCACGTCGAACACCTCGCACCACACGCCACCGGGGCGCTGAGCCGCCGCATGACAGATGGCATCGTAGTTCGCCGACTCGTTCGTGATGCGCAGGCCGCGGCGGTCCACCTTGAGGAAGGGCATCGAGCCGATGCCCAGCTGCTGCAGCTGGCCGGGGAAGATGGCGTCCTCGCTGTCGTCCACATAGCCCGCGTCCACTCCCGGCTCGACTCCACCGCGGTCGAAGATCATCGCCGCGGGATCCACATCCTTCGCGGCCCCCACCCACATGGCCGCCTTGATGCCCGCGCCGGTGTTGTTCTGGTTGAAGTCCACCGCCGTCACGCACTTCGGCACGAGGGGGTTCAGGGCGCGCACCATCGCAGGATTGCCGGCATAGCCGCCTGTGGCCAGGACAATGCCCTTGCGCGCGTTCACCTGAACGTACCCGTCGGGCGTCTCGAAGATGGCCGCCGACACCCGGCCGGCCCCCTCCCCGTCGCGCACCAGCTTCACCAAATCGAAGTTGAAGCGAATCTCGTTGCCCGCCTCCTCGATGACCTGCTGGAAGCAGGGGTTCTGCGAGATGAAGGGCCAGCCCTCGAACTCTGGGTTGTTGTAGACGAACCCGTGCTTTTGATAGGGCATGTAGTACATGGTGCCGCCCGCACGCCCATCGCCGCCGTTTTCCTCGTCCACCTCGCAGGAGACATCCCACGGCGCCATGAGGTCGGCCAGCCAATCGATCATCTCGGCCGACTCGTCGATCCACACCTTCGAGACGGAAGCGTCGTTCTTGAACGATGCGTAGCGGTTGAGCTCGTTGAGCAGGCGCCCCTTGTCCACCTCATGCCCCTCGGGCGTGTAGCTGGTGTTGATGGCGCCGATGTCCCAGTGATTGTCGGCGATGTGGTCGGTTTTCTCGCACAAGATGAAGTCGACGCCGAGCTGGGTCGCCGTCGCGGCGGCGGCCAGACCAGTGCAGCCGGCGCCCACGATGAGCACGTCGCACTCCTGCGTGGCCGCGATCTCACTGATCTCCGGAGCTTCGCCCAGCCACGAGCGGGCGTCGGCGGGCGCATCCTCGGCCGCCGCGTGGGCGCTTGCCGGCTGGGGCGCACAGCCGGACATTCCCGCCATCGCCATCGCGCCCAAGCCCATGGCTCCCGCCAGGAATCCGCGCCGCGAAACGTTCACGCCGTTCTCCATGTTCTGACTCATTATGAGGCCCTCCTCAATCGTCGATGCGGTGCCGAGATGCGGCACCCCTCCTGCCGCGCGAGCGCTTCCGGAGAAGGCGTTCGCTGCCTGGTATACTACGCAGCGAGCAGAGGGCCGTCTTCACCTGCGGCAGGTGCTTTCGAGAGGGCGCGCCGTCCTCACCCACCTAAGGTGAGAGGGGTTGTCTATGGGCAGGAGTGCCACTATGACCAGCGAAAATACCGAACATCGACCGAAAAGCGCCCTGGCCGCCCCTTGGTCGGGAAAAGACAGCGCGCCTGATGGATCCAGGCCCGGCGCTGGAGGTGGGCGCGACGCCGTCCTCGCGGGATGCGCCCTTGCCGCGCAGTCTCTCCACGGCTGGCTCACGAACGGCAGCATCTTCGCCTCCGTCATTCCCTACTTTCCCCTGGCGCGCGACCTGAACATGGCCTTCTCCGTTGTGGCGTTTGCGCTCGTCGCGCTGGCCGCCTTCTATCGGCCGCGCCTGCTCGATCTGGGGCAGATGGCGCTTGTCTCGGCAGGCTGCCTGTTCAGTGCCACGCTCATCGTGCCGCTGGCCGCCCAAGCGCAGGGCGCGCCGTTCGCGACCCTCGGCCTGTTCCTGTATTCGATGGGGTGCATCTGGCCCGCCGCCATGGCCCTTTTCGCCCTCGCCTCGCTCGCCACCTCACGGCTCCGAAGCATCGTCGCCGCAACCGGCCTGCTCGCAGGAGCACTTCTGTCATTTTTTCTCCCAACGCCCAGCGCGCTCGTAGGTCTTATTGCCGCGCTTGTGCTCAAAGTCGGCACCATGGCGATCTTGTGGCGGCTGGTTCGCCCGGCGCTTTCCATGGTGACAAGCGGCCCTCCGGCCAGCCAGCTGAAGCCGGAGGCCCCCGATGCGTTCATCCCCCTCTTCCATCCCCTGATGATCTGCATTCTCCTGTTCACCATGGCGGGAAGCTACGGCTCGGTGCTCAGCGAGTACGCGGGAACTGCGCCCGTCGATCTCTCCATCGTCGCCGCCGGCGGTGCGCTTCTCTGGCTTGTCTTCTCGCGACGGGGGCGACGGGCCGACGACCTTTTCTCGCTCTCGGTCATCCTCGTCATCGGAGGATTTCTACTGATTCCCCTCGGCATCGCCGATGCGCGCCCGTGGGCCAGCTCGCTTCTTGCCGCAGGGGGCGTCTGCTTCAGCATCCTGCGCTGGCTTACGCTGTCTTCCATCGGCTCGCGTAACATCTTCGCGCTCGTGCCCACCTTCGCCTTCGCCGACATCATGACATCGCTTGGCACCGAAGTCGGTGCGGCAGCGGCCCACGCCTCCATGGCCGTTTGGGGGCAGGACGCCACCGGAGCCATCGCCACCGGCGGCACCTTCATCCTTGTCGTCTTCCTCTGGCTGGGATTCAGGTCGTTTAGCTTCACCGAGACCATTCGAGACGTCGAGCCGATCCAGCCCCTGCCTTCCAGCGAGGCGGGCGCAAGTCTCGCCGATCGCTGTGACCAGCTCTCCGAGGCGGCCGGCCTGACGGAGCGGGAACGGGAGATTTTCCTCATGCTGGCAAAGGGACGCAACACGCGCTTCATCCAGGAACAGCTCGTCATCTCCCCCAATACGGTGCGTTCCCACATCAAGCACCTCTACGTGAAGCTCGACGTGCACTCCCAGCAAGAGCTCATCGACCTGGTGGAGCGCTAGACTCGCAGCCGCCGAGCGGCACCGTCCTCGCGGTCCCGTTACGAGATTTGGCGCACGCCGCCGCGGTGCATGTGGTATCCTTTTTTCGCTTCATTGCAGCAATGCGCAGATCGCATTGCGCTTCACCGAACGCGGAGGCGTGTCCGAGTGGCTTAAGGAAGCAGTCTTGAAAACTGTCGTGCCGAAAGGTACCGTGGGTTCAAATCCTACCGCCTCCGCCAGTTTTGCCAGTTCACAGAGGTAAATTGCAGAGTTTCCAAATGTGAACCTTGTAGCATAGCCGTTTGCTTTTTCCTCCTCCGAGTACACCGTTTTCGCACGAGTTGGCACAAGCTCGCTTCCCGATGATACGCCGGCGATTGACCTCGCCGAATAGCGGCCGTAGAATGAGAGTTAAGGCTCAAAAAGTGTGCTCCCCACGATGAGTAACCGCGAGGTCGTGCTCGATAAATCGACGCCGCAAGTTG
>NZ_JBCLQK010000013.1:0-49983 GCF_041223505.1 Adlercreutzia muris | reverse complement strand
AACTTGCGGCGTCGATTTATCGAGCACGACCTCGCGGTTACTCATCGTGGGGAGCACACTTTTTGAGCCTTAACTCATGCAAGGGGATCTTGCCATGGGCGAGTGCGTTTTCGCGAGAGAACGTCGCTTCGCCGAGAGCACTTTCTGCAGCTTGAAGTACGCCATCCCTTGTGGTCCTTGCGTGACAAAATCAACCTCCAGGTTCTTTCGCCGGCCCACGAAGACAAGGCTGTTTCTCCCCATGAACTCCAGGTGGGAGACGGGTGACCAGGGGTAGCGCAGGAGGGAACAAGGGGATAACCGAGGCATCCCATGAAGTAAACTTCTTTACGGTTCACGCATTATTGCTATAGTTCCATGATAAAAATGCCTCAGTGGGACAGAGAGCTCTCCTCGCTCAATACCGTGGGAAAGTTGGAACGTGCTTCCTGTCGTTGACAATACTTCTGCTTAACAGTAGTATATCTGCATTGCATAAGTAAAGGATGCTGCTATGCAATTCAAGCAAAAGGACCTTGAGTTATTTTGGAACGATCCAGCGGGCTATGCCCCGTTGCGGGTGCCCCGGGACATTCGCCGAAGCCTCTATCGGAAGTTGCAGATGCTGGATGCGGCGTGCCAACTGTGCGATCTGCGCGTGCCGCCGGGTAATCGTCTCGAGGCCCTCAAGGGGGAGCGCGAAGGTCAGTACAGCATTCGGGTCAATCGACAGTGGAGGCTTTGTTTTGCGTGGGTTCATGGCGAGGTGCAAGGAGTTGAGTTCTGTGACTACCATCAATGAGATCGTTTCAACGCCGGGCGAAATTCTTCGGGAGGAATTCCTCAAGCCTTTGGGTATCAGCCAGTATCGGCTCGCGAAGGCCATCGGCAAGCCCCAGTCGGCCATTTCCGATATCGTCCACGGCCGCCGGGCCATTACCCCTGAAATGGCGTGGTTGCTGGGGAAGGCGCTGGGCACCACGGCCCAGTTCTGGCTCAACCTGGAGAATGCCTATCAGCTCAAAACCATCGACGAGTCTGCGTTGCCGAACGTGACGGTGCTAGCTCGCTAGGTCTTACTCGTAGCCCATGGCGGCGAGCTGGTCTTCGTCCAGGCCGAAGTAGTGGCCCAGCTCGTGGATGATGGTCTTGCCGATTTCGGCCACCATCTCGTCGCGGTCGCCGAAGCAGCGCTCGTGGGGGCCCTTGAACACGGTGATAACTGCCGGACAGTCCTCCTCGTAGCCGTCGGCCCGCTCCACGAGGGAGAGCCCGTCGAAGAGCCCGAGCAAGTCGTCGGGCAGCCGATCGCCGTTAAGGTCGCCCTCTCCGTCTCTTTCGTCGCCGGTGGCATCCCGCAGCCCGTCGTTCACGGCCGCGGCGTCCCACGGCTCGACGCCCTCATCATCGGCCTCGCTCCATGGTGCGCCATCCCCCCATTCGTCTCCTTCGTAGCCCAAGTGGTAGGCGCTCGGTTCCTCTTCCCAGACGACGGCCACGTTCTCCAGAGCCTCCAGGAACTGCGGGGGCAGCCCGTCGAGGGCCTCCTCAATGGCTCGCTCGAATTCCTCATCGCTCATCTGATGCATGGTGCTCCCTTCGGCCCGGGTTGTGCCGGGCCATTGTACCCTATGACGCCCCGGTTTGCCGGGGCCGGGGCTGCGAGGTTGCGATGGCTTGGGGGCGATTACGGCTCGAGGGGGGGCGATCCCAGAGGGGCGGGAGGATCCCTACAGGCTGCCCAGCACGGCCTCGTCGGCGGCCAGGTGCTCGCGGGTGAGGCCGGCGATGCCGTAGTAGAAGGCGGTGCGGGCCCGCTTCTCCACATCATCGCAGAGGGCCGCCGCCCAGCCCAGGTGCTCGCTGAGGAAGGCTCGCTGGGCCGCGATGAGCCCCGTGGGGTCCTCGCCCGCTTCCGCGGCCGCGCGGGTGCGGTCGGCCAGGCAGGCCATGAGCTCCAGTTCCAGGGCAATGTGATCTTCGGGCAGATCGAAGCTCTCGGGCACGCGCAGGCCCCACAGGCGGTAGACGCGCAGGGCCTCGTCCCGGGCCTCCTGCATGAGAAGACCCTCCTCGCTCGTGTACACCGACTCGTAGGGGGCCACCGGGTGGGCGCTCATGCCCAGGAACAGCTGGTTGTAGTCGGCGGCCAGGTCGATGCGCAGGGTCTCGCCGTCGGCTTCGACGGCCTCGGCGTAGAACGGCGCCAGGGGCCCTTCGGCGTTGGCGTCGGCTGCCGACAGGACGGCGCCAACGAAGGCGGCGTCGGGGGCGGCGCGGAAGGCGCGGGCCAGAAAGCGGTACCCGAGGGCGCGCTCTTCCATGAGCGCCGACAGCTCCGGGGTGTTCATAGGTGTCTCCTTGGGTCGGGCGCCGCGGGGCGCAGGGGCGGATATAGTGCCTGCCATTCTAGCGCAGGGGCGGTAGCGCTGTCTTGCGGGCCGGGGCAGCGCCAAAGGTGGCTCCGGGCCGCCTCGTACAGGCAAAAAGCACGGGCGCCGCAGGGGGAGGGGGAGCGGCGCCCGTCGGGATGCCGGGCCCGAAAGCCCGGCTAGGGGGAGCTTAGGACACGTACACGCTCGGAGCGGTCTCGCCCTCCATGCGTGCGCCGCCCTTCTCAGCGGCCAGGGCCTCCATCTCGGAGAGCGGGCCGAAGTGCAGCGCCTGCACGGGGCAGGTCAGCACGCAGTGGGGCTGGTCGTCCTCGCGGCCGATGGATAGACAGGTGTCGCACTTGTCCATCTTGAAGCCCTCGCCTTCCATTTCCACATACTGCGGAACGCCGAAGGGGCAGGCTTGCTCGCAGGTCTTGCAGCCGATGCAGACCGTATCGTCCACGACTACCACGCCGTCTTCCTCGCGCTTGCTCACCGCACCGGTGGGGCAGTTCGCCACGCACAGGGGGTTCTCGCAGTGCATGCAGGATAGGGACTCGAACTTCCGCTTCACGTCGGGGAACGTGCCCTCGACGGTCTCTGCCACGTTGCGGCGCGACACGGTGCCGGCCTCAATCTCGTGCCACTGCTTGCAGGCCACCACGCAGGCCCAGCATTTGATGCAGCGACTCGTGTCGACGTAGAATCCGTACTGTTCAGCCATGGTTTACCCCTCACTCTTCGAGATCTTGACGAGCGTCTGCTTCGCCATAGCCGAAGTGAAGCCGTCGTAGTTCGCAATGGTGTCGTCGTACAGCACGTTGACCTCGCTGCCGCCGTCCAGGCTGCCGTAGCCGGGCAGACCCAGCTCGTCGCAGGGCTCCCACCATCCGCGCTTGGTCATGAGCACGTTGGGCTGGATGGCCTCGAAGAAGCGGGCTACCATCTTGATGGAGCCGTGGGGCGATTCGATGAGCACCCAGTCGCCGTCGGCGATGCCGTACTGGGCCGCCGTGGCCGGGTTGATCTTCACCCAGGGCTCCGGCTGCAGCTCGCGCAGGTAGGGCACGTCATGGTAGTAGCTGTGGTTGCACAGGCGGTAGGCGTGCACGTCGGAGATGACGAGCGGGTACTCCGCAGCGATCTCAGGGGTACCGGTGAGGCTCTCCGGTGCGCCCTTGTACACGGGCAGACGCTCGATCGTGCCCGTGTCGTCGGCGTTGGGCTTGCCGCCGATCCACTCGTTCACGCACTGGACCTTGCCCTGGGGCAGCGTGGCGAACATCTTCTCGTAGTTCTGGTACTCCGGCTCGGTGGGCTTGGCACCGTCGGTGCGCTCCTTGAAGATGCCGCCCTTCTCGCGCAGCTCTTCCAGGGTCACGCCGGAGCCGTCCAGCTGCTCGGAGAGCATGGCGTCGATGTCGCCGTTCCAGAAGTCGACGCCGTAGCCCATCTTCACGGCCAGGTCCAGATAGTACTGCCAGTCGCTGCGGCACTCGCCCACGGGCTCGGAGATCACCTGGTTGATGCCGATAAACGTGCCGGCCGGAGAGTTCTTCGTGGCGAACTGGTCGGTGGACTCGTACTGGGTCGTGGCCGGCAGCACGATGTCGGCGTAGTCGCAGGAGGAGTTCCAGGCCACGTCCATCACCACGTAGTAGTCGAGCTTCTTCAGGGCCTCGGCCACGGTCTTGGGCTGGCGGGTGGCGGACATGGGGTTGGACGACTGAGCGAAGATGAAGCGCAGCGGATAGGGCTTCTCGCTGAGAATGGACTGGATGCCCTTGTTGTAGGCCGTGGTGGGGCCGGACTCCTGGGTCACCATGTCCTGGAACCAGCGGGGCGTCTCGGGGCCGACGAGCTTGGCCACGCCGGGCATCCAGCCGTTGGCGGTGTCCTCTTCGCTGGCCGGCAGGCGGTCGCTCAAAAGATCGATGGGCTTCGTCTTGATGAGCGGCTCGGGCATGACCATGCCGGCCCCGCCGCCGCCGGCGATGCCGAGGTTGCCGGTGATGGCCTCGATGAGGCAGGCGCAGGCCACGGTCCAGTGGCCGTCAGCCGACTGGTCACCGATGCCGTTGCCGATGTTGATGCCCATGGGCTTGGTGGTGCCCATGAGACGGGCCACTTCGATGATGCGCTCCTCGGGAATGCCCGTGATGGGGGCGGCCCAAGAGGGCGGGAACTGCTTGACGTGCTCGGCCAGCTCGTCGAAGCCGAGGCACCAGTTCTCCACGAAGTCGTGGTCGTAGAGATCCTCGCCGATGATGACGTTCAGGAAGGCCAGGGCCAAGGCGCCGTCGGTGCCGGGGATGACGGGCAGCCAGTAATCGGCGTGGGAGCCCAGCCCCTCCTGCATGGGACGGATGTCGATGACCGTCATGCCGCCTTCCTGGGAATCCAGGCGCTTGTTGGGGTTGCCCTGGTTGATGGCGGAGTTCTCGGAGTTGTAGCCCCACACGACGAGCAGCTTGCACTTGTCCAGCTGGCCGGGGGCCGTGTCGGTGGCCTTCGCGTGCTCCGGACCGCCCAGGGTGACCAGGCGCGAGAACATGCGCTGGGAATTGCAGATGGCGGAGTGCAGGTAGTTCGGCGAGCCGTGCACGTTCAGGAAACGGCGGCCGAGGGAGCCGAGCACCGCGTAGAACTGTGGGGAGAGCACGCCGTAGGACTCGGCGCCGTATTGCTCCTTCTGCTCTTGCAGCTTCGCGGCGATCTCGTCGAGGGCCTGGTCCCAGGTGATCTGCTCGAACTTGCCCTCGCCCTTCTCGCCCACGCGCTTCATGGGGTACAGCAGGCGGTTCGGGGCGTACACGGTGTGCATGGCGGCGTTGCCCTTGGCGCACAGCGTCTTCGAGCCGCGGCCGAAGTTGTTGCCGGCCTCGGGATTGCCCTCCACGTGCACCCAGCGGCCGTCCTTGATGGTGCACAGGGTGGAGCAGTGGGTGCGGGCGGGACCGCACATCTTGCACCAGGCGTGCTTGACTTCGATAACCGGCTCGGGACCTTCCTCGCCACCGGTCTGGGACAGCTCGTCTTCCTCGAGCGTTTGCGGCGCGCAGCCGCCGAGCATCGCTGCGGCACCGAGGGCGGCGGCGCCCTTGAGCAACGTGCGTCTGGTGAATTCAGCCATAAGACCTCCTCTTGTCGGTATCCCCGCGACACCCGCTGCATCCGAAAAACCTCCCCTTCCCCTTCGATCGACTAACCATGAGCGCAGCATCCCTGGGCCTTGCGGGGGTCGCCTCTCGCGACGTATGCCACCGTAGCGTTTTTGGCTCCCAGAGAAAATCGTGCGTTTCCTATATTTTGAAAACAAGGCTTTGAGCTGGGACGATATATGTTTTATATGACAGGTTCGCGTGCACCGGCTTCCCGTCTTTTGTGCTAGAATCGCGCCAAGGAGGCTTTCCCGGCTTCGGAAGACGGGAAAGAGTTGGGAGGAATTTATGACACAATCGGGAGGGGCCGGGCCGGCCTTGCCCTCGGATGCCGATGCCCGTCTCTCGTGGGGCTCGGTGACCCTTGGCGATGTGCTCGATCGCCGGGTGTGGGGTCTGGCGCTCATGCTGGCGTGGCAGTTCATCACGTTCTTCAGCCCGGCCATCCACTATTCCACGCGCAACGATGTGAGCCATTTCAACAGTGTGGTGGGCTACTCGAGCTTGGGCCTCGTGGCGGTGCTCTTGGTGGCCGCCGGCCAGGCGGGGGTCTTTTCCCGGGCCATGGGGCGTCCCGTGCTGCGCTGGGCGGCTCCGGTGGCCCTCGTGCTGAGCACCATCGTGCTCGCCATTGTGGATGTCAGCGAGGTGTTCCGCCAGCCCTGGTGCTCCATCGCCGCGGCTATTTCCGGCGTTGGCTTGGGGGTGCTCTATCTCGCCTGGGGCGATGTGCTGCGGCGCCTGAACATCGTGGAGGTCACCGTGAAGACGGCGTCGGCGTTCCTGCTTGCCGCAGTGTTGTTCGCGCTGACGGTCATGCTGCCGAAACTGGCCGCCGTCGTCATCACCAGCGCGCTGCCCATAGGGGTCGGCGCCATCCTGTTCCAGGGTCTCGGCGTGTGGCGCACGACGGAGGAGGTGGGGAAGCCGGCGCTCCACCAGGGCGCTTTCTCGGTGCGGGCCGTCTTCTCACTGGGGGTGCTCTCCTTGGCCGGATCCTTCGCTCGGTCGTTCTTCCTGGCCGGGACGCCTATTGTGAGCGACGGCTCCTATCCGTGGCTGTTCCTCATGGCCACCATCGGTGCCATCGTCATTGTGTGCGGCCCGCTCCTGTCGGCCACATCCCCCGATTTTGCCGCTGCCTACAAGACCTCGGTATTCGCCCTCGGCTTCGTGATGCTCCTGCTGCCCCTGCTCGAGCCGGGGTCTTTCGCGGCCGATGCGGCGGGGGTCGTCACCTATTGCGTGGTGATGCTGCTCATGTGGGTGGTGCTCGCTCGCCTCACGGGGCTCTACGGCCTCTCGCCCCTGTTCGCTTTCGGCATCGGCTGGGCCTCCTGCACGGCCGGCCTGCTCGCGGGCACTTTCGGTGGCGCCCTCGTGCTGTCCACCGTGGCCGTCACCCCGCGGCTACTGAGTCTCGTGACGCTTCTGTGCGTGTGCCTGCTGTTCTTCGCCTATCTGTTTCTGTTCACCGAGAGCACCATGGCCCGGCTGCTCGGGGGCGGCCGTTTCGGGCGCCGCCCCTTCCGCGAGCGCTGCCATCAGCTGCGGGTCGACTTCAATCTGACCGAGCGCGAGGAGGAGGTGCTCGTGCTGGTGGCCAAGGGCCGCTCCACGCCGCGCATCCGCGAGGAGCTGGGCCTGACGGCGGGCACAGTGAACGCACATCTGAGTCATTTGTACCGCAAGCTCGACGTGCACGATCGCCAAGAGCTTATCGACCTGGTGGAAAGCGAGCGCTAGGGCCGGACCGGCCACAGGCGCCCCGTGGCGCCCATCGTTGAAGTATTTGTGCGAGTTCGGTCGCGGCCTCGGCGTTTGTGCTACCATTGCCCGCGCACAAAGGAGCGCCTCACGGGGGACGGCTAACGGGGTTTGTTCGTCGCGTCGCGCCTGAGACAAGCAGCGGCAGGCATCGCTTGCCCGACTCAACGGAGGAATGCATGAAGATTTTGGGCATGGGAGTTCCCGAGCTCCTTATCATCCTGGTCGTCATTCTGCTCATCTTCGGCCCGAAGAACCTGCCCAAACTCGGCAGCGCCCTCGGCAAGACGGTGAAGAACCTGCGCGATGGCATGGGCGCCGGCCAGAAAGAGGTCGAGGAGGCCGCCGACGATGACGAGGTTGTCGAAGTCGTTGAGGAAGTGGTCGAGGAGCCGGTCGAGGCCCCTAAGAAGACCGTCAAGAAGGTCGTGAAGAAGAAGGCCGAGTAGCCTCTTTCGTCCTTCGCATAACGAGGTAATCCGTGGTGCGCCCGCATAATTGTGCGGGCGCACCACCAGTGTATAAAGAGAGAAAACGGACATCATCATGGCAAACGACAATTACGTACTGACCCAGGAAGGCAAGGAGAAGCTGGAAGAGGAGCTTCACTACCTGGAGACCGAGAAGCGCGCCGAGATCGGCGAGCGCATCAAGGTGGCCCGCGAGTTCGGCGACATCTCCGAGAACTCCGAATACGACGACGCGAAGAACGAGCAGGGCATGATGGAGGCGCGCATCGCCGAGATCAGCCGCATCCTGTCCGAGGCCACCGTGGTGAATACGCCGAAGCGCTCGAGCAAGGTGAATATCGGCAGCGTGGTCACGGTGGACATGAACGGCCGCGAGCGCGTGTTCACCATCGTGGGCGGCGCCGAGTCCGATGCCGCCGAGGGCAAGATCTCCAACGAGTCCCCCGTGGGCCAGGCGCTGCTCGGCCGCAAGAAGGGCGACGAGGTGACCACCACCGGCCCCACTGGCCGCGACATCAAGCTGACCATCGTCAAGATCGAGCACTAATATGGCTGAAGAAATTGCTGAGGTAATCGAAGACGATCCCATCGAGGTGCGCCGGGCTAAGCGCTCGGCGCTGATTGCCGCGGGCGTGGATCCCTACGGCCATGCCATCGAGCGCAGCCACAGCGTGGGTGCGCTGAACGAGCAGTACGCTCATCTGGGGGACGGCGATTCCACCGAGGATGCGGTCACCATCGCCGGCCGAATTATGGCCAAGCGCGTGCAGGGCAAGATCGCCTTTTTGGAGCTGCGCGAGTCCGGTTGCGACATCCAGCTGTTCTGCCGCATCAACGCCCTGGGCGAGGAGCGTTTCGCCGATCTGTGCGATCTGGACGTGGGCGACTGGATTGCCGTCACCGGCACCATGATGCGCACCCGCCGGGGCCAGCTGTCCGTGGCCGTGGACTCTTTCGAGCTTATGAGCAAGTCGCTGCGCCCCTTGCCCGAGAAGTTCCACGGGCTCACGGACAAGGAGACCCGCTACCGCCAGCGCTATGTGGATCTGGTCATGAACCCCGAGGTGCGCACTACCTTCGAGCGCCGCTTCAAGATCGTGTCGGCCATTCGCCGCTACATGGAGGATGAGGGCTTCTACGAGGTGGAGACCCCGTTTCTGCACGCCATCATCGGCGGCGCGAACGCGAAGCCCTTCATCACGCACTTCAACGCGTTGGATCGCGACTACTACCTGCGCATTGCCACGGAGCTGCCGTTGAAGCGTTTGCTCGTGGGCGGTTTCGAGAAGGTGTTCGAGATCGGCCGCCAGTTCCGCAACGAGGGTATGGACCCGTACCACAACCCCGAGTTCACCACCATGGAGGCTTACGCGGCCTTCAGCGACCTGGACGGCATGATGGATCTCACCGAGGGTTGCATCAAGGCCGCGGCCGAGGCCGCCTGCGGCAGCCTGCAGATCGAGTACCAGGGCACGGCGGTGGACCTGTCCGGCACCTGGCGCCGCGCCTCCATGATGGAGCTGGCCAGCGAGCACACCGGCGAGGAGGTATCCTTCAAGCGCAGCCGCGAGGAGCTCGTGGCCATTCTGGAGAAGCACGGCGGCCATGCGGAAGCGGCCTGGGGCAAGGGCAAGCTCATCAGCGAGATCTTCGAGGCCGTGGCCGAGGAGAAGCTCATCCAGCCTACCTTCGTCATCGATCATCCCCTGGAGATTTCCCCGCTCGCGAAGAAGGATCCCGAGAATCCCGAGCTCACCCAGCGCTTCGAGCTGTTCATCTTAGGCCACGAATACGCCAACGCCTTCACCGAGCTGAACGACCCGGTGGACCAGGCCGAGCGCTTCCGCGCTCAGGTGGAGGCCAAGGACATGGGCGACGACGAGGCCATGGGCTTCGACGCCGACTACATCCGCGCCCTGGAGTACGGTATGCCGCCGGCGGGAGGCGTGGGCATCGGCATCGACCGCATGGTCATGCTGCTCACCGATGCGCCCTCCATCCGCGACGTGCTGCTCTTCCCTCACATGAAGGATGAAGTGCCGGTGGGTGGCAACGCTGCGTCCGCGGCTCCGTCTGCAGCTGAGGCTGCGGCCCCGACGGGCGATGCCCCAGTGGCCTCTGCGGCTCCCATGGACTTCGCCGACGTGGTCATCGAGCCCCTGTTCGCCGACGAGGTGGACTTCGACACCTTCAGCAAGTCCGACTTCCGCGCCGTGAAGGTGAGGGAGTGCATCGCCGTTCCCAAGTCCAAGAAGCTGCTCCAGTTCACCCTGGACGACGGCACCGGGGCCGACCGCACCATCCTGTCGGGCATCCACGCCTACTATGAGCCGGAGGAGCTGGTGGGCAAGACGCTCATCGCCATCACCAACTTGCCGCCACGCAAGATGATGGGCATCGACTCGTGCGGCATGATCATCAGCGCCGTGCACGAAGTGCCGGGCGAGGACGGCGAGCCCGAGGAGCGCCTGAACCTGCTCATGGTGGACGACCGCATCCCCGCCGGCGCCAAGCTGTACTAAGCGAACAGTTACCAACTTACCTACAGATGGGTCCGTGCTGAGCTGCGCGGGCCCATCTGTTTCTAGAATAGGCGTCAGCGAGAGGCAAATGCGAAAGAGACGACCGATCTGGCGCGAGAGGAGGTGCGGCCATGGGGCGGCATCGGGAGAGCGAGCGCGCCGAGCGGTTCCGTCGGCGGCTTAAGCTGGCCCACACCAACGAACTGAAGCGCGAGACGTTCTACGCGCTGGAGAACTTGCGCCGTGCCAGCTGGCCGGCCCGCATCGTGGGCGGGGCGCTGTTCGTGCTCATCCTGCTGAACGCGGTGGTGGTGTTCGTGTCCACCCAGCCGGGGCTCGATCCCGTCACGGCCGACGTGGTCGCCGGCTTCTACCGCTTTTCCACGGTCTGCTTCTGCGTCGAGTACTTCGCCCGCATCTGGATTGCCGATCTGGCCTTCGGCAACTGCACGCCGGCCCGGGCGCGGCTGCGCTATATCTGCTCGCCCTGGGGCCTCATTGATCTGCTCTCCTTCGGGCCGAATATGGTGGCCTGGTTCGTGCCCGTCACGCCCGTGCTGCTGAACGTCATCAATGTGGTGCGTCTGGTGCGCCTCGTGAAGATTTCCCGCTACATGCGGGGCCTGCGCACTATCGGCCGCGTCATCGCGAAGCACTACCACGAGATTGTGGCGGCCTTTCTGGTTATCGCCCTGCTCGTGGTCGTTTCCAGTGTGGTCATGTACGAGATCGAGCACCCGGCCCAGCCCGACAAGTTCAACAACCTGCTGTCGGGCGTGTACTGGGCCGTCACCACCATCACCGGTACCGGCTATGGCGACTTGGTGCCCATTACGCCGGCCGGGCGCATCGTGGGCTCCGTCATCATGTTCCTCTCCGTGGCCTTGGTGGCCATTCCCGGCGGTATCTTCTCCGCTGGCTTCGTGGCCGAGTTCCAGAACGCGAACCTGCGCAAGATCGAGCGCGACGTGCGCCGCGAAGACGCCCGCCAAGACGACCGCGATGAAGCCGAACGCGCGGGCGTAGGGGAAGGGGCCGCTGGCGAGGGCGAGGCTGCCTCAGATGGCGATCGGCGGGGATAGCGTGGCTGTGGCGTCGCTTCCCCTCACAACGTGCCCACAAAACAGCCCTTCTCGGCACCATGCTTTAGCAATTCGCCCGCGTGAGTGCTAAACTGCTCGGGAACTATATTTCGTGCCCGGCCTGTCTGCTAGCGAGAGAGAACCTTTGCCGCGGGGCACCAACGAAGGAACGAGGAAACCATGTCATTCGAGAAATTCACGGACAAAGCACGCAAAGTGCTGGTCCTGGCTCAGGATGAGGCGCGTGCGCTCCATCAGCCCTACGTGGGCACCGAGCATATTCTCTTGGGCCTTATCCAGGAGAAGGACGGCCTGGCCGCCCAGGCCCTCGATCGCCTGAACGTCACCTACGATGGGGTGGTGCAGGCCATCCGCCAGGTGGTCACCATCGACGAGGACGCCGACGTGTCGGGGCATTTGTCCTTCACGCCGCGGGTGAAGCGCGTGCTGGAGAACTCCCTGCGCGAGGCCATGCAGATGGGCCAGTCCTACATCTCCACCGAGCACTTGCTCTTGGGCATCGTGCGCGAGGGCGAGGGCACGGCTCTGGAAGTGCTCGGTCGCCTGAACGTGTCCGGCGATGATGTGCGCGGCGCCCTGAACGATCTGGTGGGCCAGTCGCCTGTCTACGCGGGTCGCTCCGGCTTCGACGGGCCGGCCTCGTCGGATTCCATGCTCACCGAGTTCGGCACCGATCTCACGAAGAAGGCCCGCGACGGCAAGCTGGACCCGGTCATCGGCCGCGCCTCGGAAATCGAGCGCGTCATGCAGATCCTGTCCCGTCGCCAGAAGAACAACCCGCTCATCCTGGGCGAGCCCGGCGTGGGCAAGACGGCCATCGCCGAGGGGCTGGCCCAGCTCATCGTGAGCAACCAGGTGCCCGACATCCTGCGCGGCAAGCGCCTCATCACGCTGGACGTGTCGGCGCTCGTGGCCGGTTCCAAGTACCGCGGCGAGTTCGAGGAGCGCCTGAAGAAGGTCATCAAGGAGGTCATGGACGCCGGCGACGTGCTGCTGTTCATCGACGAGATCCACACCATCATCGGCGCCGGCTCGGCCGAGGGCTCCATCGACGCGGCCGCCATTCTGAAGCCCCCGCTGTCCCGCGGCGAGATTCAGATCATCGGCGCCACCACCCTGGAGGAGTACCGCAAGCACCTGGAAAAGGACTCGGCCCTGGAGCGCCGCTTCCAACCGCTCACCATCAACGAGCCCAACGAGGAGCAGGCCGTGCGCATCATGGAGGGCCTGCGCGACAAGTACGAGGCGCACCACGGCGTGCACTTCACCGACGACGCCCTGACCGCCGCCGTGCAGCTGGCGAACCGCTACATCCAGGACCGCTACCTGCCCGACAAGGCCATCGACGTCATGGATGAGGCCGGCGCCCGCATGCGCATCCGCAACATGACCCTGCCCAAGGAGCTGCGCGATCTCGATGAGAAGCTGCGCAAGATCCGCGCCGAGAAGGATCGCGCCATCGGCGACCAGAACTTCGAGCGCGCCGCCGAGCTGCGCGACGAGGAAGAGGCCGTGAAGAAGGACCGCGAAGAGGCCGAGAAGCAGTGGGAGGAGGACACCTCCAAGACCGTGCAGCAGGTGACCGTGGAGGACATCGCCGACGTGGTGTCCATGTCCACCGGCGTGCCCGTGAGCAACCTCACCGAGGCCGAGACCGAGAAGCTGCTGCGCATGGAGGGCGTGCTCCACGAGCGCATCATCGGCCAGGACGAGGCCGTGACCGCCCTGTCCAAGGCCATCCGCCGCAGCCGCAGCGGTCTGAAGGACCCGAAGCGCCCGGCGGGCTCGTTCATCTTCCTGGGCCCCTCGGGCGTGGGCAAGACTGAGCTGGCGAAGTCGCTGGCCGAGTTCCTGTTCAACTCCGAGGACGCGCTGCTGTCCTTCGACATGTCCGAGTACATGGAGAAGCACACGGTGTCGCGCCTGGTGGGCTCGCCTCCGGGCTACGTGGGCTTCGACGAGGGCGGCCAGCTCACCAAGGCCGTGCGCCAGCGCCCCTATTCGGTGGTGCTGTTCGACGAGATCGAGAAGGCCCACCCGGATGTGTTCAACATCCTGCTGCAGATCCTGGAGGAGGGTCGCCTGACCGATGCCCAGGGGCGCACCGTTGACTTCCGCAACACGGTTATCATCATGACGTCGAACGTGGGCGCCCGCGACATCACGACCACCACCACGCTCGGTTTCTCCAACTCGGGGCAGAACGGGCTTTCCGACAAGGAGATCAAGAGCCGGGTGATGCACGAGCTGAAGAACGCTTTCCGGCCCGAGTTCTTGAACCGCATCGACGAGATCATCGTGTTCAAGAGCCTGACCGAGGACGAGATCGTGCAGATCGTGGACCTTATGGTGGCCGAGCTGCGCGAGCGCATGATCGCCCAGAACATGACCATCAACCTGGACGAGGCGGCCAAGAAGCTCGTGGCCCGCGAGGGTACCGACACCGCCTTCGGCGCGCGCCCGCTGCGCCGGGCCATCCAGCGCCTGTTGGAGGATCCGCTGTCCGAGCAGATCCTGGAGGGCCGCTGGACGAGCGGCAGCGTGGTGGACGTCACCGTGGGCGAGGACGGCGAGGAGCTGGTGTTCAACGAGGGCACCGGTTCCATTCCCGCGCCCCGCAAGCGCGACTCCATCGCCCGGGACGCCGAGCTGCTGCTCACCAACTACGACCTCGGTCGCGCCGGGCTCGGCAGCGGCCGCGGCGCCGGTGCGCCGGCCGGCTCCGTTGCCGGCGGAGAGTAGGTCCCGTCACACCGGTCGCGCGTCCGCGAGCGCCCATTCCGTTCCCGATCGCAGAAAGGAGGCTCCCAAGGGAGCCTCCTTTCTGCTCATAGCCGCCTGTTGCCTGCTTGCAACGAGGCAATAGGCGGTACGGCAAGCGGCCTGAAGCTGCCAGATTTCCTGCGACAAGGAGGGGCCTATTTCGCGATACGGCCCAGCAGGTCGATTTTCTGCTCCACGGCGCGGGCTATGCGCTCGATGCGGTGCTCGGGAATGTTAGGGTTGCGGCTCAAGATAGCGCGCACCTCGTCGGGAAAGTCGGCCAGCTTCGCGACGTCGAGCCAGCCGAAGTGGCCCTCGAACAGGCGCAGCTGATCTTCGGGGCGCATGCCGGCCGCCTTGAAGGGCTTGGCCATGTACAGGAAATCGCCGGGCACGTCCAGAAACTCGGCATCAGACCACAGGCACGAGCCGGTGTCGAACACGGGGGCAAGTCGGGTGACTTCCAACGTTTCCACGTTGCGGATGACGCCGAAGTTGCGGTAGTGCCGGTCGCGGTTGGCCAGCACGAAATCGCCGGCGAACATTTTGGCGAGGGCGTCCATCACGGCATCGCCGTCAAGCCCCATATCCTCGCAGCGGCGCACATAGAACCTCAGATCGGACAGATTGTTCGGCTGCTTCACGTTGCGGATGAGATCCCAGGCAGCCACCAGCTCCTCGTCGGGGCCGAGCATGTTCCCGCAGGCCGAGTACACGCGGCGTCCGTCCTCGAAAAGCCAGTAGGGAGTGAACTTTCCCGGCTCCATGAGCCGCTCATGCAGTTGCGTGGCAATCATCTCGTTGTAGGGCTCCTGGTTTACGAAGCCCACGCCCGATTTCAGCAGCACACGCTGCCCGTCGATGATCTTCCATTTCTTGAGCAAATCACCGCCGAGGGTGCTGTTGGGGGAGGACAGCGCCACGCTTTTGTAGTCGGGTGTGTCGGGAGATGATCCCGCCGAGTCTTGGCCCAGGGTGAGGAAACCCAGGTCGTCGCTGAAGTCGTTGTCGAAGAAGTTGACGGCGTCCCAGGTTTTCGGATCATCGAGATCGTTCAGCCAATAGCGGTCCGACAGCGACAGCCCGAAGCTCTTCTCGGCCAGTTCGAGGGTGCTGTCCAGCTGCAAGTTCTCGAGCAGCCGTTTAATCTGGGCACGGGAGGCGGGAATGGCCCGATGGCGCCACCAGTAGTTGAGTTCCGCCTTGGAAATGTCTCCCCGACGATCCGCCAAGCCAAAGGGGGCCGCCTCGGCTTGGTCGATACCGGTGATGCGCACGGCCTTGTGCTCATCCAGATTGTACTCGAACGAGAGCACGGGCGTGTTCTTGTTCATCAGCTGGTAGTGGGCCAGGGCCATGGGATCACCGCCTTTCAAGGGAAGCGCTGCCGTGTAACGCGGCGAGCATCGGCATTCCTCATTATAAGCGAGCGGAGCCGCCTAGGCCAGCGTGCCCTGGGGGCTGAGAACCCTTATGCCAAAACTCCGCGAGCATGGGGTCCTTGCGGCGCGGTACGGCATCGAGCCTTTGGGCGAGAGCGCCCGAGGCCCGCGCGATGCAGCCAGTCGGGCCGTGCGCGATCGGAGCAGCGCACCCTTTTTTCGCGCCCTCGCGCCATTGCACGGCGAGCGGGGAAGAAGGGCCGCCGTATAATAGGGAGTCGCATTAAGGAGATGAAGGAGAAGCCCCATGGAGCCCGTTGCCTCGCTGTTCGCCCCGCGCTCGATTCCCTTTTCGGTGGAGATGTTCCCGCCGAAGGGCTCGCTGACCTTGGATGCGGCCCGCAAGGTGGTGGGCGGCATGGCGCTCGCGCGGCCCGATTTCATCTCGGTCACCTGCTCGGCCGGCGGCTCGGGCAACGGCGGCCAGACCATCGAGGTGGCCTCGCTCATCCAAAGCGAGGCGCACATTCCCGCTGTGGCGCATTTGACCTGCGTGAATTCCACGCGCGAGACGGTTCAGGCCGCCATTGCCGAGCTGAAGGCCGCGGGCATTACCACGGTGCTCGCGCTGCGGGGCGATTTGGTGGGCAATGCCCAGCCGGGCGATTTCCGCCACGGGGCCGACCTCATCCCGCTTTTGAAGGACGCCGGATTCTGCGTGGGCGCGGCCGCTTACCCCGAAGGGCATCTGGCCTGCCTCGATCTGGACGAGGATCTGCGCCATCTGAGGGAAAAGCAGGACGCCGGGGCCGATTTCTTCGTCACCCAGCTGTTCTTCGACAACGCCGACTTCTACCGCTTCCGCGAACGTGCCCTGGCGGCCGGTGTCACGCGGCCCGTCACCTGCGGCGTCATGCCGTTTCTGGGGAAGTCGCAGATCCAGCGCATGGTGTTCCTCTGCGGCAGTTCGCTGCCCTCGCCCATCGTGAAGCTGCTGGCGAAGCACGAGGACGACCTGGCCGCTCTGCGCGCGGCCGGCGTGGAATACGCCTGTCGCCAGCTCGTCGACCTGGCTCGCAACCAGGTGGACGGCGTGCACGTGTACTCCATGAACCATCCCGACATCGCCCAGGCCGCCGCCACGGCTTTGGCCGATGCGGGCTTTCGCGCCTAGGAGCCGGGCGGTCGTGGCGAATATGGGCGACACGGGGCGCGAGGGGGCCGCAGCGAGGAGAGCCCCCGCACCCGTCGTGGGCGAGGGACGTCCCTGCGCGCTTGCGGCATCGGTGAAGCGCCGCGAGGCGTGGGCCTTCCTCGGTCATCGCGGCCAGTCGGTAGACGATAGGCTGGCGGCGCGGTTGGAGGAGGCCGCCGCGCTCTGCGAGCGGGAGCTTGCACCCCGGGGCATCTTCCGGGCGTTTCCCGTCAGGCCAGGTGCCGGCGGCGTTGTTGTTGCGGGCACGAACCTGGTGCTGCCCGGCGAATCCATCGCCCGGCACCTGCGGGACTGCGCGTACGCGGCCCTCATGGCCGTTACGCTGGGGCCGTCAAGCGAGATGGTGCTGCGGCGCGAGGCCGCCGTGAGCGCCACGGGCGGCATGCTCGCCGACGCCTGCGCTTCCTCGCTCGTGGAGCAGGCGGCTGGGGTGCTCAACGAGTTCGTGGACGAGGCGGCTGCCCAGCGCGGCTGCGCGCCCACCTGGCGCTTCAGCCCCGGATACGGCGACTTGCCCCTGAGCGTGCAGGGGCCGTTCCTGGAGGCGCTCGATGGGGGTCGTGCCCTGGGCATGACGCTCACGGCGGCGAACATGCTCGTGCCCTCCAAGAGCATCACGGCCATTGTCGGATTCCGCGACCCCGCACGGCGGGGCGAGTGAAAGGGAGAAAGCTATGGGACTCACGCGCGAGGTGCGGGTGGAAAGCGACCTGCTGCGGCGGGCGCTCGCTCGCGAGGACTTCCTGCTCTTCGACGGCGGCATGGGCACTCTCGTGCAGCAGGCGGGGTTGGCGAAGGTGCACGAGAACCCCGATGTGCTGAACCTGACGCACCCCGACGAGATCGCGGCCATCCAGCGCCAGTACGTGGAAGCGGGTGCCCAGTGCATCACCACCAACACGTTCGGCTCGAACCGCCTGAAGTTGGCGGGAACGGGGGCGACGGTGGCCGAGGTGTACGCGGCGGCGGTCGAGGTGGCCCGGGCCGCCGGCGCGCCGCTGGTTGCCGGGGACATCGGTCCCACGGGCAGCTTGCTCGCGCCTTTGGGCAGCCTTTCCTTCGACGACGCCTACGACATCTTCGCTGAGCAGGCCCGAGCGGCCGAGGCGGCCGGCTGCGATCTCATCGTGGTGGAGACCATGACCGATCTGCTGGAGGCGAAGGCGGCCGTGCTCGCCGCCGTGGAGCAGACCGCGCTGCCCGTGTTCGCCACCATGAGCTTCGGGGAGGACGGCCGCACCTTCCTCGGCACTACGCCGGCTATCGCCGCATCCACGCTGTCGGCGCTGGGCGCGGCGGCGGTGGGCCTCAACTGCTCGCTCGGCCCCGACGAGTTGGCACCCCTGGCGGCCGAGGCGGCGCCTTTCGCCCGGGGCCTGCTCATGGCCCAGCCCAACGCGGGGTTGCCGCGGGTAGAGGATGGGAGCACGGTGTTCGACGTGGGGTCTGAGGACTTCGCGCGGGCTATGGCGCCCATTCTGGATGCGGGCGCGACCGTGGTGGGCGGCTGCTGTGGCACCACGCCGGCCCATATCGCCGCCCTGGCGCGGTTGCTGCGCGATCGGCGCCCCGGCGCACCCACCTATCGGCCCGCTTTCACGGTGACGAGCGCTCAGGAGATGACGAGTCTGCCCGCGGGCGCTGCTCAGGTGGCGGTCATCGGCGAGCGTATCAACCCCACGGGGAAGAAGAAGCTGCGCGCGGCCATTCAGACGGGCGACTTCGACTACCTGGTGGGCGAGGCCGTGGCCCAGGTGCGGGCCGGGGCGGACATTCTGGATGTGAACGTGGGCGTGCCCGGCATCGACGAGCCGGCGGTGCTCGCCCGCGCGGTGCGCACGCTGCAGGCTACCTGTCCGGCTCCCTTGCAGCTGGATTCGGCCGACCCGGCGGCCATCGACGCGGCGGCGCGCGGCTATGCGGGCCGGGCCATGGTGAACTCTGTGAACGGGAAGGCGGCGAACTTGGCGGCGGTGCTGCCCGTGGTGGCCCGCTACGGCTGCACGGTGGTGGGCCTTACTCTGGACGAGGACGGCATTCCGCCCACGGCCGAGGGACGCCTCGCCATCGCGCGGCGCATCGTGGCCGCTGCCGAGGAACACGGCATCCCGCGGGAGGACGTGGCCATCGACTGCTTGGTCATGGCCGCCGCCACCAACCAGGACGAGGTGCGCGAGATCCTGCGGGCCGTGACGCTTTGCAAGCAGGAGCTCGGCATGCGCACGGTGCTCGGTGTGTCCAACGTGAGCTTCGGGCTGCCCGCACGCCCGCTCGTGAACTCCGTGTTCCTGGCCGCGGCTTTCGGGGCCGGGCTCGACATGCCCATTCTGAATCCGCTGTCGGCGCGCTATGGCGACACCGTGAACGCCTTCCGCGTGCTGAACGGCCAGGACGGGGGCGCGGTGCGTTTTCTGGAAGACTACGCGCACGCGGCCGACCCCTACGACGGCCCCGCGGCGGCTGCCTCGGAGGGCGCCCTCGCGCCTGGCCCGACTGGTTCTGCTGCGGCTGCCGAGGAGTGCCCCGTGCCCGTCACCGATGCCTTCGCGGAAGATGCCGAGGCCGTGCGGGCCATGGTGTCCTACGTGCTGCAGGGCCGCGACGCGCCCATGGCCGCCGCCACCGCCGACCTGCTTGGGCGCCACGACGGCATCGCCATCATCAACGATGTGTTCGTGCCCGTGCTCGACGAGGTGGGGCGCCGCTACGATGTGGGGGCCTTCTTCCTGCCCCAGCTCATGGCCGCCGCCGAGGCGGTGAAGGCCGGCTTCGACGTCATCCGCGCCCAGACGACCGATGGGGTCGTAGAAGAGGGCGCGTGCGTCCCGGCAATGTCCGGCTGTTCCGCTGCGACTGGCAGCGCCGCACCCGATGCCGATCGCGCCATCATCGTGGCCACCGTGGAGGGCGACATCCACGACATCGGCAAGAACATCGTGAAGATGCTGCTGGAGAACTACGGCTTTTCCGTCATCGACCTCGGCCGCGACGTGGCGCCCGAGGCAGTGCTTGCCGCCGTGCGGGAAACGGGTGCGCGCCTTGTGGGCCTCTCGGCGCTCATGACCACCACCGTCGGCGCCATGGAGCGCACTATCGCGCTCGTGCACGAGGCGTGCCCTGAGGTGCGGCTTATGGTGGGCGGCGCGGTGGTCACCGCGGAGTTCGCGGCCTCCATCGGCGCCGACTTCTACGCCAAGGACGCCGCCGAGTCGGCTCGCATCGCCACGGCCTTCTTCGGCTGACCCCTCGCTTTTGCACTATACTATGGAGAAGAACCGATACCCGCTTTACCCGTAAGGGGATGCCCATGGCAAACATCGTCGATCCCGTCTTCGAGGCGTCTGTGCTGCGCGAGCCCGCGCTCGTGGGCGATGACTTCGATTTCGATGCACTCACCTGCCCGCTTCTGCAGTTGCAGGGCAAGGTGGACAAGAATCCCAAGACCGCGGCCATCATCTTGGCCGGCGGCACCGGCGAGCGCTTCGGCAAGGAGGGCGGCAAGCAGCTGGTGGAAATTGCCGGCAAGCCCATTCTCACCTGGTCGGCCGAGGCCTTCGACGCCGTGGGCGATGTGGGCCTCATTGTTATTGTGTGCCCCGAGGAGCGCATGCGCGAGTACCTGGCCCGGGCCATCGACCCGTTCCCCTTCGTGACGCCGGTGGTGCTGGCGCCGGCGGGCTCCATCCGCCAGGAGTCGGCCTTCTCGGGCTTGGAAATGGTGGGGGAGGAATACGAGTACGTGGTGCTGCACGATGGCGCCCGCCCGCTCGTGTCGCCGGAGCTCATCGAGCACACTATCAACACGGTGAAGGGCAACTTCGATGCCGACGGCGCCGTGGTGGCCCATCCGGCCGTGGACACCCTGAAGGTGGTGGAGGACGGCGTCATCATGGGCACGCCCGACCGCAGCGTGTTCTGGAACGCCCAGACGCCCCAGGTGTTCCGCGCGGGCATCTACCGTCGCGCTCACGCGAGCGCGCTTTCCGACGGCTTCGTGGGCACCGACGACTCATCGCTCATCGAGCGCTTGGGCGGCCGGGTGCTCGTGGTGGAGGGCAAGCGCGACAACATCAAGCTCACGGTACCCGAGGACTACGTGCTTTTGGCCAGCGCCGTGCGCACCATGCTTTTGAACTCCGAGCATCGGTAAGGGACTGCAAAAATGGACATTCGCAATCTGCGCACGGGGCTGGGGATGGACGTGCATGCCTTTGCCGAGGGGCGCAAGCTCATCTTGGGCGGGGTGGATATTCCCCATTACCAGGGTCTTGACGGGCACTCCGATGCCGATGTGCTGGCCCATGCCATTTCCGATGCGCTGTTGGGGGCGGTGCGCGGGGGCGACATCGGCAAGCTCTTCCCCGACACCGACCCGGCCTACAAGGACGCCGATTCGCTGAAGCTTTTGGCCGAGGTGGCCCGCTTCGTACGCGAGCGGGGCTTCGAAATCATCGACGTGGACAGCGTCATCGCCGCCCAAGCGCCCAAGCTCTCCCCCTACCGCGAGGCCATGCGCGAGAACCTGGCCGCCGCCATGGGCCTTCCCGTGGAGAACGTGGGCGTGAAGGCCACCACCACTGAGCATTTGGGTCCCGAGGGCCGTGAGGAGGGCATTACCGCCTACGCCACCTGCCTGGTGTACCGGGCAGGGTAGGGGGTTCGCGCTGGCTCGCTCTGGCGCAGCGCCTGTCTGCTGCTGGTCGGCTCGACGATCTTCTTCGCGCTGCCGACGATAGCGCCTACCGTGATGCCCTGCTCGAGGAATTCGAGCTCTAGGTCCTCGGCGCGGGCCATTTGACGCGCATCTCGGAAAAATTTTCCCACAACCGCACATTTCCGCCGCCTTATGCGTATTACCCTTGAAGGGCCTTTCGCGCAGGTCGCCTCCTTCCCGATCGCTAGCACGGGAAGGGTGGCGCTCCTGCAGACGGACAAGAGGGAAGTGACGTGGACAACCGCCAGTTCAGAGCCATTGTGGATGCTTACGCCGACATGGTGTACCGCATCGCGCTCAACCAGACGCGGCGGGGTACCGATGCCGACGACGTCGTGCAGGCGGTGTTCCTGAAGCTGTACGAGAAGCCGCCGGTGTGGCTCGGACGTGCTTCGGCCGCCGAGCAAGCCGATGGCGGCCGGTCTCTGCGCAGCAGCCGTTCCGCCGCCCCTAACGCGGCAACCGACGAACGCTTGCGGGCGTGGCTCATCCGCGTGACGGTGAACGAATGCCGCAATCTCTGGCGCACGCTGTGGCACCGTCGCGTGGAGTTGCGCGAGGTGAGCGACGCCGATACGCCGCCCTATGAGGAGCCGGCGTTCTCGGAGTCTGCCCACGAGCGGCTCTATGCAGCTCTCGGCGAGCTTCCCGAGAAGTGCCGCATCGTGGTGCACCTGTTTTACTTCGAGGATATGGGCACCCGCGAGATAGCCGTGGTGCTCGGCATTAAGGAGCCCACGGTGCGCACCCGTCTTGTCCGTGCGCGGAAACTACTCAAGCAAACGTTGAAGGAGGCATGGGACGATGAACAATGCCAACCGGTACAAAGCCATGATGGGCGAGGTCCATGCCTCTGCTGACCTCATCGGAAAGGTAAAGGGCATTCCTATGGAGAAGACGAAGAAGCGCGGTGTAGCGCTGCGATTGGCCACGGCGACCTGTGCCGGTCTGCTCGGTGTGTTCGTGGTGACGAATGGCGTGTGCTATGCCGCCACGGGCGAGACCTGGGTGGAGAAGGCCACCGTGTGGGTGAACGGCGAGCCGGTGGAAATGGACGTGCAGATGCGCCAGGAGGGCGATGTCACCATGGGCACCGTCGAGTACACGGTGGAGGACGCCGTTGGCGAAGGGGGCGACATCGCCATGACCATGAGCGCCGAAGACGGCGATTTCTCGAACATGGCCTACACGATCAAGGACTACACCGCTGAGGGCACCGATGCGGCTGACGGCGCGGCCGAGGGCATGGTGCTGGAATCCGACGACGGCCACGTGCTCCTGGTGCCCGGTGACGGCTCCCAGGCGGAGCCCATCGATATCACCGACCAGATCAAGGCCCAGGGCGGCGCGACCGGCACCTTCGAGATGGACGGCGCCACCTACGTCTACCAGGTGAGCGGCGAGCCGGGCAACTGGCACGCGAGCGTTCAGGCGGAGGCCGATGCGCTCGGCACCTCCGCCGAGGCGTCCCCCGCCGCGAGCGTGGAGGCCCAGTAGAATTCGGTGCCCGACGGCATGGGTCGGCTATAATCTCCCGCACCTGGATCATCGGGTGCGGGAGATTTTCATGGGGTCGTAAGCCCCAAGCGGGGAAGGGAGAAACACCATGGCGAAGCGGGCCGAACGGGTCTTCAATCACGCGGTGGTGCGTCTGCGCGAGGGGCAGAGCGCACTCGATGCCCTGCACGAGCAGCGCGAAGAGCTTGCGAGCCAAATGCTCGCGCGCCTTGCCGGCAGCGACGAGTTCTCCGCTATGCTGGAGCGCAACTTTGCTCCCTACCGGCGGCTTATGACCTACTACGAATGCGCCATGATGGAGGTGGAGACGAAGTTCCGCGTGCTGGACGCCGAGTTCGGCCTGCAGCACGACCGCAATCCCATCGAGTCCATCAAGTCGCGCTTGAAGAGCACCGATAGCCTGGCGAAGAAGCTCGTGCGCAAGGGGTTCCCTATGTCGGTGGACTCCATCGAGCAGAACATCTTCGACGTGGCTGGCGTGCGTGTGGTGTGCACCTTCCCCGAGGACATGTTCGCCCTGGCCGAATCGCTGCTGGCCCAGGATGACGTGGTGCTCATCGAGCGTCGCGACTACGTGGCCGCTCCGAAGCCGAGCGGGTACCGCAGCCTGCACCTCATCATCGAGGTGCCTATCTTCCTAGAGCATGAGAAGCGCTGCGTGAAGGTGGAGGTGCAGCTGCGCACCATCTCCATGAACTTCTGGGCCTCGCTGGAGCACCAGCTGCGCTACAAGAAGGATCTGGCCGAGGAGGAGGCCGCCGCCGTGGCCGCGGAGCTGGCCGACTTGGCCGACGCTGCCGCCGATTTGGACGCCCGCATGCAGGCCCTGCGCAACTACCTCGACGACGGGGAGAAGTAGTTCCTTTCCGGCCCTGCGCCTGTGGCGGTGTTGGGGTTGCGCTACAATGCTCCTACTTGCTAGTTCGCTTAAGGAGCTCATTCATGATTAAGCTGTACGATACGCGCCTGCGCCAGAAAGTGGATTTCGAGCCGGTAAAGCCGGGGAAGGTGGCCATGTACGTGTGCGGCCCCACGGTGTACAACCGCATCCACATCGGCAATGCGCGCACCTTCATCTCCTTCGACATGATCCGCCGCTACCTCAGCTGGCGCGGCTTCGAGGTCACCTTCGTGCAGAACGTGACCGACGTGGACGACAAGATCATCAAGCGCGCCGGCGAGGAGGACCGCACCGCCGCCGAAGTGGCCGAGGAGTACACGCGCCTGTTCATCGAGGATATGCGGGCCGCCGGCGTGCAAGACCCCGACATTCGCCCGAAGGCCACTGAAGAGATCGATACCATGATCGCGCTCATCGAGCGCCTTATCGAGCGCGGACATGCCTATGCGGCCGAGGGCGACGTGTACTTCGATGTGCGCTCCTATCCGGGCTACGGGCAGCTCTCGGGCCGCGACGTGGACGAGGCGGAAAGCGGTCACCGCGAGCTGCGAGCCGACGGCCAGGGCCTGGAAGACCGCAAGCGCGACGAGCTGGACTTCGCCCTGTGGAAGGCGGCCAAGCCCGGCGAACCGGCCTGGCCCTCTCCCTGGGGCGCGGGTCGCCCTGGTTGGCACATCGAGTGCTCGGCCATGTCCGAGAAGTACCTGGGCCTGCCCTTCGACATTCACGGCGGCGGGGCCGACCTGGTGTTTCCGCACCACGAGAACGAGCGCGCCCAGTCCGAGTGCGCCTGCGACAGCACCTTTGCCAACTACTGGATGCACTCTGGCATGCTGCAGATCGCCAACGCCGAGACCGGCGAGACCGAGAAGATGTCGAAGTCGCTGAACAACTTCCTGCTGCTGCATGAGGTGCTGGAGCAGGTGCGCCCGGCGGCCCTGCGCATGCTCGTGCTGCAGAGCCACTACCGCAGCCCGCTTGTGTTCGGCGAGCAGCGCGTGAACGAGGCAGACGCGGCCCTCACGCGCATCGAGAACGCCGTGAAGGCGCTGGGCTGGCTGCTGAAGACCGGCACGCCCCGGGGCGAGGCGGCCCTGGCCCCGGAAACCGTCGAGGGCGAGCTTTCGGCCGTGCTGGATGCGGCGGCGCTGACCGATCGCGTGGCCGTGCTGCGGGCCAACTTCACCGAGGCCATGGACGACGACTTCAACGCGCCGGCGGCCCTGGGCGAGATCTTCTCCTTCGTGAGCGATGTGAACGCCCTTGTGGCCGATGCGACCGTGCTGGCGGCCGAGGAGGCTGCGGCCGGCCGCGCCGCCCGGGATGCCATCGTGGAGCTCATGGATGTGCTCGGCATCGACGTGACTGCCGCCGAGGACCGGGCGGCCTACCCGGTGGAAGTGGTGGCCCTGGCCGCCGACCTGGCCGGCTATGACGGCGACGACCCCGAGATCGCCGTGGCCCATCTGCTCGAGGCCCGCGCCACCGCCCGCAAGGAGAAGAACTGGGCCGTGGCCGACGGCGTCCGCGACGGCCTGGCCGCCCTCGGCTTCACCATCGAGGACACCCCCCAAGGTGCCCGCGTTACCTACGAGGGGTAGGACATCGCGAAAGAGCCCCTTCCGAAAACGGGTCAACGGCGTAGAGTAGGTGTTGATCTTGGAAAACGGCGGAAGGAGCATGATGGAGCCGGTTATTCAGCTGGAGCGGGTCACGAAGGACTACGGGGGCGGCCGCGGCGTGTTCGACCTCTCGTTCGCTGTGGGCCGCGGCGAGGTCGTGGGATTTTTGGGCGCCAACGGGGCGGGGAAGTCCGTCACCATGCGGCTGCTCATGGGGTTTGTGCGGGCCGATGGCGGCCGGGCGACCCTCGGCGGCCGCCCGTGCTTCGCCGATCGGACGGCCATTCAGCGCGAGGTGGGCTACCTACCCGGCGAGCTGGCCCTGCCGGGCGACATGACCGGCCGCTCCTTTTTGGCCTTCGTGGCGGGCATGCGGGGCACCGCGCTGCCTTGCCGCGCCAACGCGCTCATCGACTACTTCGAGCTGGACCCGTCGGCCAAGCTGCGGGCCATGTCGAAGGGCACGCGGCAGAAGGTGGGCATCGTGGCGGCGTTCATGCACGGGCCGGCGGTGCTGCTGCTCGACGAGCCCACGAGCGGCCTCGACCTGCTCATGCAGCGCCGCTTCGTGGAGCTGGTGCGGGCCGAGAAGCACCGGGGCGCCACCATCCTGCTGTCGTCGCACGTGCTCGGCGAGGTGGAGGGTACCTGCGATCGGGCGCTGTTCGTGCGCTCGGGGCGCCTGACGTCCGAGGCCTGCGCGGCTGATCTCACCCTGGATGCCACCTTGGAGCACCTGTACGGCGCCGAGGCGCTGCGCCGCCGCTGGGGCGATGCCGCGGAAGGGCGCGCCGCCGGGAATCGCTCCGCCGCGCCGTCTGACTCCGTCGACCTGGGGCGTTCCCCAGCCTCGTCGGAGAGAGGGGGTGTCCGATGAGCGCGACGTTGTTCAAGCGTAGCCTGCGCAGCGCGGCGGCCGTGATGGCGGCCATCGTGGTCGTGCTCGCGTTCTACATCGCCATGGTGGCGTATCTGTACGACCCCGAGGTGAGCGAGAGCATCCAGCTCATGCAGGCGGCCATGCCCGAGCTCTTCGAGGCCTTCGGCATGGCGAACCCCTCCGCGACGCTGCTCGACTTCCTGCTGAACTACCTGTACGGCTTCTTGTTCACCGGCACCCTCGTGCTCATGGCGGCCTACCTGGCCCAGCGCCTCGTGGTGGGGCCGGTGCGCGACGGGTCGCTCGCATGGCTGCTCGCCGCGCCCCGCTCGCGGCTGTCCCTCGCGCTCACCTTCGTGGCGGTGGAAGTGGCGGCGGTGGCCATTGTCGTGGGCCTGTCGTGGGGCGCGGAAGTGATTGCCTGCGAGGCGCTGTTCCCCGGAGAGTTGGACGGCGCGGCCCTCGCCCGGGCCAATGCGGGGCTGGTGGCTCTCGGCCTGTTCGTGGCCGCCCTCTGCTTCGCCTCGGCCTGCTGCTTCCAGCATACGGGCCTGGCGCTGTGGGGCGGTGCCGGGGCGTGTGCGGTGTTCCTGCTCATGGGCACGGCCGGCGCGGTGGGGAAGGGCCTCGCGTGGGTCGCCGACCTCTCGCCGCTGGCGCTCTACGACGCCTACGGCCTGGCGGCGGCCGATGGGGGAGCCGTCGCCGGCGCCGTCGTCCTCGGTGTGGTCGCCGCGGCCCTGTTCGCCCTAGGCGTCGCCCGCTTCTGCCGCCGCGATTTCAGCCTATAGGGAGTTGCAGCCGCATCCGTAGGGGCGACCTCCTGGTCGCCCTCGTCCCCGAAGCTCGCCGAGCTATCGCGAAGCATCGGCAATCCCGGGCCCACGGGCGAGCGGGAGCTCGCCCCTACGAAGTGTGCTTCCTGTCCCCACCTCTTCCATCCAGATATTCCGGCTTGTAGGCCCAGTGGCGCATGATGGCGCACCACTGGTGGTAGGCGGCCTGGAAAGCGGCCACGTCGATGGGCTCGCGGCTGGAGAGGTGCTGGTGCAAATAGCCGTCGCCCATCATGATGAGCATGTCCAGCACCTCGCGCGGGTCCACCCCGTCGCGGAACCGTGTGAAGTCCACGTTCGCCATGAACTGGTCGTACAAGATGTCCACCTGCCGGGTCATCCACTTCGCCACCGTTTCGCGAATATCCCGGTGATCGGCGTAGAAGGCCCGCAGCGAGAACTCGAAGACCCAGGGCCACCGCCCCATGAGGGCCAGCTTCTGCGCCCCGGCGTACTCCAGCAGGTCGAAGAAGTCGTCGATGGCGCGGAACTCGTCGTCCACCACCCAGTCCACGGCCCGCTCCATCAGGTAATCCAGGGTGCGCACGTACAGGGAGCTCTTGTTGCGGAAGTAGAAGAACAGAAGCCCTTTGGACATGCCGGCCCGTCGCGCGATCTCCTCGGTGGAGGCCCCTTTGTAGTCGTGGCGGCCGAAGCCCTCGATGGACGCCCGCATGATGGTTTCCTGCCGCTCGACCGGCAGTGCGTCGAAGTCGCCGTGCCGGTCACCTTCGATTGCGTTTCGGGCCATGGTCGCCTCCTTCTTGCGTCTTACGGTGCGGGCATGCACCGTAGTGCGGGCTGTGCCCGCGTAATCAACAGGTACTGACGGGGCGCCTTGGTTGAGATGCAGGCGCAGCCTGCGCTACGAGAGAGACCGTATCCGCCTCGCGCCCGCGGGGGTTTTCTTGCTTGACCCGCCGGTCAACCTCTGCCCATTCTATCCCGTTGACCCGTTTTGCGAAGGGGTTTGCGGCCATCTTCTATAATGGGAGCCTCTGTTTTTCCGTGACGAAGCGAGGTTCCCGTGTCTGCCCAATATCCGTTGCCGCCCATTCCGATGGAACTGCTGGCGCCTGCCGGTGGGATGGAACAGCTGCGGGCCGCGGTGGCCTTCGGGGCCGATGCGGTGTACCTGGCGGCCGATCGGTTCGGCATGCGGGCCCGGGCGGCGAACTTCGCCATGGCCGACATTCCCGCCGCCGTGGCCTTCGCCCACGAGCATGGCGTGAAGGTGCACGTGACCTGCAACATTCTCATGCACCCGGACGACATCGACAGGCTGCCGGCGTTCTTTCGCGCCTTGGACGCGGCGGGGGTGGACGCCTTCATCATCGGGGACTTGGGCGCCTTCGCCATCGCGGGGGAAGTGGCGCCGCGGGTGGAGCGCCACGTGAGCACCCAGGCCTCGGTGGCCAACGGCGCGGCGGCCCGGGTGTGGCACAGCCTGGGGGCGAGCCGCGTGGTGTGCGCCCGCGAGATGAGCTTGGCCGACATCGCCCGCTTGCGCCAAGATGCGCCG
Organism: Adlercreutzia muris; assembly: GCF_041223505.1. Lineage (NCBI taxonomy): Bacteria > Bacillati > Actinomycetota > Coriobacteriia > Eggerthellales > Eggerthellaceae > Adlercreutzia > Adlercreutzia muris. The sequence goes on along the minus strand of NZ_JBCLQK010000013.1, from coordinate 21,252 downwards.
CTCGAGCTGGAGATCGAGGCCTTCGCCCACGGCGCCATGTGCATGGCCGTGTCGGGCCGCTGCCTCATCAGCAGCTACCTCACGGGCCGATCCGGCAACAAGGGCCACTGTACCCAGCCCTGCCGTTGGAGCTACTCGCTGGGCACGGCGGGCCCGGGCGCTCTGGCGGCGGAGAATGCCGGTGCGGGACCGGTTTCGGAGAATCTGCAGCCTGTGTCAGAATTCCTGCTGGAGGAGGAGAAGCGCCCCGGCGAGTTCTTCCCCATAGAAGAGGGCGGGCGCGGCACCTTCATCATGAACGCGAAGGACCTGAACATGCTCGCCCACCTGCGGGCTTTGGCCGATGCGGGCGTGGATTCCATCAAAATCGAGGGGCGCAACAAGAAGGCCTTCTATGTGGCCACGGTGGTGGGGGCCTACCGCCGTGTGCTCGATGGCGAGCCGTCCGAGGCCGTGGCCGCTGAGCTTGCGGCCGTGTCCCACCGCCCCTACGGCACGGGCTTCTACTTCGACGAGGCCGAGCAGGCCTGCGCCTATGACGGCTACGAGCAGGAGACCATGCACGTGGCCGATGTGGTGGCCTGCGCGCCTGCCTGCGGGGAAGGGCCGGGGGCGGTTGCGGGCCAAGGGCCGCGCCCGCGCCACTCGGCAGAGGAGGGCGCCCGTTACCTGTACGTCCTCTGCCGCAACCGGTTCGCGGAACGCGACGAGCTGGAAATCCTCGCGCCCCATGAGCCGACGCGTGCCGTGGCCGTGCGCGACCTCTGCTGGCTTTCCTCCTTCGGTCCCGACAACCACGACGAGGATGCCCCCTCCACGGTGGAAGAGGCCCTCGCCCGCGCCACCGCCGCCGACTGGGAGCCGGCCGCTGCGGCCAACCGGTCCTGTAACCTGTATCGGATCGCGGTGGACGGCCCCGTGCCCCCCGGCTCCTTCCTGCGCAAGCGCACCTTCCGCCGTTCCGCCCGCCACGGGGCCTAAGCCCCTCGCTCCGCGCTGTTGCGACGCGGCCGCCTCGCGGGGGCGAAGGGGGGGGTGTGCCCCCGCGCGTTCGCGCCCACTCCCGGAGAGGCCCGACATCGCGCTGGGGCGCCGCTAGGGCGCAGAAACTTTCCCGCCCCGTCGGAAGCGACCGCCCCGCCGTGCTAGGATGCTCCCAAGAGCAACGAGAGAGGGGTGCGGCCGTGATCACCGTCGGCGACGTCATGAATATGAGGGCCTTCGATCGCATTTGGCTTGCGGCGCCCTGCGAGGGGGCCGCATCCCGCGAGGTGGTGGGCGTGGGCACCCTGGACCACGAGCCTTTCACGGGCGGCTACGACCTTTTCGAGCGCGGCGAGTTCATCTTCACCACGCTCGGTTTCGCCGCCATGCATCCCGATCTGGCCGAGGAGGCGCTGCTGGCGCTCATCGAGCGCGATGTGGCCGCCGTCGCCGTGAAGCCCGTGGCGCTGAGGGCTCTCCCCGAGAGGGTGGTCGCCGCCTCCGCCGAGCGCGGCGTGCCCGTGTTCTTCTACGAGGGCCGCTACATGGAGCGCGTCATCGCCGACCTCATGAATGCCCTTGACGACGATGCGGCCGAGTGGGAGCGCAACCACCTCATCGACCTCATGCTGGCTCCCTCCGATGAGCAGGCCGTGCGCTCTACCTTCTTCACCATCGCCGGGGTGACGGGGGCCACTATTCAGTGCCTGGCCATCCAGGCGGTCACCGAGGACGATGCCTCGCTGCGGGCCCTGCAGAAGGTGGTGGAAGGGGTGCTCGCTGCCTACGGGGATCGCTGGAGCGATGTGGAGCGCACGTTCGTGTGCCGCTACCGCGCCATGATCCTGGGCTTTGTCTCCTTTAAGCGCCCGCCGCTGAAGGCCATCGCCATTTCCGATGCCGACCTGGCGAAGTGCATCGCCATGGCCGGCCCCCTCGTGTGCGGCATCAGCCAGGAGGTGAGCCTCGGCGAGGGCGATCTGGCCCTGCGCCAGGCCATGGCCGCCCTGCGCACCGCTCACGTCGAGGGCGGCATCGTGCGCTGGACTACCCTGCGCTTTGACGCCTTCCGCGCCGCTGCCCGCACTGACCGGCTCTACGCCCGCTCGGCCGATCTCATGCGCTCGCTGCTGTTCGACTACGATGCCGAGCATGACAGCGATCTGGGTGTCACCGCCCAGGCCTTTGCCGCTGCCTGCGGCGAGGTGAGCCGCACGGCCGAGGCGCTCTTCCAGCATCCCAATACCGTGCGCTACCGCCTGAAGAAGATCAAGGAGGTCCTGGCCGTCCAAGATCTCACCGACCGCGAGCTGGCGGCTCTCCTGCAGCTGGTGTACCTGGCCTGAGCTCGGGCCGCGCCGGGGAGGGAACGGGCGCCCGCCCGCGCCCGCCCGCTCCCGCGCCATCCCTGCGCCCCGCTGCTCGCGCGCTGCGATACCGCCGCGAACCCCTCGGCTTGTGCCCCGCTGCACAGATCATTGCCGGCGCTCGTTGTGCATCTGCACAATCAGCTGGCCGACGGTTCGTCCGATCGACTAAACGATGACCCTCATCCTGCCCCTAAACTAGGCGGCGTCGAAAGGAGAACCACCATGAAACTCTTCAATGATCAGGCCACTTCCGCCATTGCCAATCTTGATGCCGTCGACGCCGCCTATTGCGACAAGTTGGAGCAGCGCTTCGCGCATATGGGCATCAGCTCAAAAGTCGCTTCCGACGCTGTGTGTTCCCTCGTTGAGGCCGACGCCGTGCCCCAGGTCGGCATCTGGGCCGCCCTGCCCAGCGCCTTCAAGGGCCTCTTCCCTCAGAAGTCCGCAACGCCCGTTGCCGCTTCCGATACGTTCGCTCCCGCTCAAGAGGCGCTTGCCTAGGCGTGCCGGCCTGGGGTCTCGTCGCCGGAGATTTCCCCGAACGTAAACGACCCCGCCGAATATCGACGGGGTCGTTGCATGAACGGGGGAGTGCGACAGCGCCGAGGCTAGTCCTCCACCTCCACCAGCTCGATGTCGAAGTTCAGGTCCTTGCCCGCCAGCTCGTGGTTCATGTCGAAGGTGACGATGCCGTTCTCGATGGACTCCACGAACACGGGGAAGGGCTGGCCGCCCGGGCCCATCATGTACACGGTCTGGCCCACCGGCAGCTGGTCGGCGTTGGGAATCTGGTCCACCGGCACCTTCTGCACCATCTCATCGTTGCGCTCGCCATAGGCCTCGGCGGCCGGGATGTGCACGGTCTTCTTCTCGCCCACGGCCATATCCTCCACGGCGGCGTCGAAGCCGGGAATCATCTGGCCGGCCATGCAGGTGAACTCGATGGGCTCGCCGCGGTCCACGGACGAATCGAACTTCGTGCCGTCATCCAGCGTGCCGGTGTAGTGCACCTTGACCTTCTTGCCTTTGTTGCTCATATCGCGAGCTCCTTTCCAAAGAAATGTCCTTTAAGTCTAACGGAAGGAGCCCGTGCGGAGCCGACGGGGGTGCAAGCTGCTCCAAGTTGTCACAAACAGCGCCTTTGCGCGCACTCACAGGCGCAAGAAGGGGGTCGTTCAGCTCACTCGACGCGTTTTTGTCCCGATGAAAAAGTGGGCATTCAGCTGGTATTTCTCTGTGTTTTTCCAGTTCACAGCCTTGGACAAAAACGCGTCGAGTGAGCTGCTGCTCGCTGAAAGAGCGCCTGAAATTGCCCTTTTTCGCGACAACTTCCCCAGGGGCTTGCTGGTGGAGTATTATGAAAGAGCAACTGAAAAGCTCATCTTTGTGCATGCGCTCAAGAAAATGCGGAACGCATGGGCAGCCCAAGGAATGGAGTCGCTATGACCTATAAAGCGGGAGTTGTGGGAGCGGCCGGGTTTGCCGGCATCGAATTAGTGCGCCTTCTGGCACGGCATCCCGAGTTCGAGCTGGTGGCCGCCACCTCCGATGCCCTGGCTGGCACCCCCATCGCCAAGGCCTATCCGGCTTTCACCGGCGTGACCGACCTGGCGTTCTCCACCCACGAGGAGACCGATCTGGCCGTCTGCGACGTGGCGTTCCTCGCGGTGCCCCACAAGGCCGCCATGGCCGTGGCCGGCGATCTCATCGCCGCCGGCGTCACCGTTATCGACCTGTCGGCCGACTTCCGCCTGAAGGATCCGGCCGTCTACGAGCAGTGGTACGCGCCCCACACCGCGCCCGAGCTTCTGGCCCAGGCCGCCTTCGGCCTGCCCGAGCTCACCGGCGACGAGCTGGCCGCCGCGGCCGAGCGCCGCGCGGCCGGCGAGGCGGTGCTCGTGGGTTGCGCCGGCTGCTACCCCACGGCCACGTCCCTGGCCGCCGCCCCCGCTATCCGCGCGGGGCTCGTGGACGCCGCGGCGCCCGTGGTGGCCGATGCGGTATCCGGCGTGACCGGCGCGGGCAAGAAGGCTACCGAGCGCACGCACTTCTGCTTCGCCAACGAGAACATGGAGGCCTACGGCGTGGGCACCCACCGCCACACCCCCGAGATCGAGCAGATCTTGGGGTTGCAGGGTCGCCTCGTGTTCACCCCGCACCTGGCCCCGCTGAACCGCGGCCTCTTGTCCACGGTGACGCTGCCGCTGGCCCTGGGCGCTGCTCCCAGCACCGAAGAGCTCGTGGCCCTCTACCGCGACTTCTACGCGGCAAGCCCCCTCGTGTCCGTCATGGATGCCGGCGTGCAGCCCCGCACCGCCTCGGTGGCTGGCACCTGCCGCGCTCAGGTGGGCGTGGCCGTGCACCCCGCGGGCCTCATCGTGGCCACGGGCGCCATCGACAACCTGGGCAAGGGCGCCGCTGGCCAGGGCGTGCAGTGCGCCAACATCGTGTTCGGCCTGCCCGAAACTTGCGGTTTAGAAGAGATCGCCAACCCCGTCTAAGGAGCGAATCCCATGGCAGAGACCACCTTCACCTATCATCCCGAGGGCAACGCTGCCAGCGCCCTCGGTTTTGGTGCCATCGGCACCCATGCGGGCTTCCGTCCCGATCCCGAGCGGCTCGACATGGCTCTCGTGGTGGCCGACGAGCCCTGCGCGGCGGCGGCCACCTTCACCACCAACGTGTTCTGCGCCGCCCCGGTGCGCGTGTCCCGCGAGCATCTGGACGAGGGCGCGCCCGGCCAGCCGGCCTACGGCTGCGCCCGGGCTGTGGTTATCAACTCGGGCATCGCCAACGCCGCCACCGGCGAGCGCGGCCTGGAAGCGGCCCGCGAGACCTGTGAGCTGGTGGGCGAGGCTGTGGGCTGCCCGGCCGACGAGGTGCTCGTGGCCTCCACGGGCGTCATCGGCCAACACCTGCGCCTGGAGCCCTTCGCCACCGGCGTGCCGGCGGCTCTCGCGGCCCTGGCCGCGGCCGACGGGCCCGAAGCGCGCGCGGCCCAGGGCCTCGCGGCGGCCCGGGCCATCATGACCACCGATACGCGCCCCAAGCACGGCGCCGTCACCTTCTCGGGCGACGGCATCGGACATCCGGGCGCCACGTTCACCGTGGGCGGCATGGCCAAGGGGGCCGGCATGATCATGCCGAACATGGCCACCATGATCGCCGTCATCACCACCGATGCGCCCCTTACCCCGCCCGATCTGTCGGCGGCCCTCACGGCCTCGGTGAACCGCAGCTTCAACAAGGTCACCGTGGATTCCGACACTTCTACCAACGACACCTGCTTCGCCCTGGCCTCGGGCGCGGCGGCTCCGGGCGGCCCGACGTTCACTCCGGGCACTCCGGCCTTCGCCGCCTTCCAAGAGGCCCTTGACGAGCTCACGACCACCCTCGCCCGCGAAATGGCCGCCGACGGCGAGGGGGCTACGCGCCTCATCACCGTCACCGTGCGTGGGGCCGCCACGGCCGACGACGCCGACGCGGCCGCCCGCACCGTGGCCAATTCCCCTCTCGTGAAAACGGCCGTGTACGGTCACGATGCCAACTGGGGCCGCGTTGCCGCCGCCCTCGGACGTTCGGGGGCCCGCTTCAACCAGGAGGACGTGGATATCGATATACTGGGGCTGCCCGTATGCCGTGCTGGCCTCGTGGTCGACTTCGACGAGGAAGAGGCGCTGCGTCGCTTCGAGGAGCCGGAGGTGGCCATCGAAGTGGACCTGCATGCGGGGGAGGAGTCGGCAGTCATGTGGACCTGCGACTTCTCCCACGAGTACGTGACGATCAACGGAGATTACCGCTCATGAAGTACGCCATGCAAGCTCGCGCCGAGGGCGTTTCCTCTACCGCCGGCGAAATCCTCTACGAGGCCATGCCCTGGATCAAGCAGGTCACGGGCAAGACCATCGTCATCAAGTACGGCGGCTCGGCCATGGAGAACCCGGAGCTAGCCGCCGAGGTCATGGCCGACATCGTGCTGCTGAAGATCATCGGCATCAACCCGGTGCTCGTCCACGGCGGCGGCAAGGCCATCAACCGCGTGTTCGACCAGTTCGACATCCCCGTGGAGTTCGTGGACGGCCAGCGCGTCACCACGGAGGCGGCCATGGACCTCGTGCGCATGGTGCTCACCGGGGAAGTGAACCAGCAGCTCGTGGAGGCCATGAACGCCCACGGCAACATGGGCGTGGGCATCTCCGGCACCGACGCCGGCGTCATCGTGGCCGAGCAGGCCAGTCCAGCCCTCGGACGCGTGGGAAAGATCACCCGCATCAACACGCCCCTCATCGAGGATTTGGTGGCCGACGATTACATTCCCATCATCGCCTCCATCGCCATCGGCGAGGACGGCGGCTGCTACAACGTGAACGCCGACATCGCGGCCGGCTACATCGCCGCGGCCATCGGCGCCCACAAGATCATCTTCCTCACCGATGTGGACGGCCTCTACGAGGACTACCCCGACCCGGCCTCGCTCATCGCCGAGATGTCGCTGGGGGAGGCCGAGGCCATGATCCGCGGCGACAAGCTGGCCTCGGGCATGATTCCCAAGCTCACGAGCTGTGTGCGCGCCCTGGAATCCGGCGTGAACGGCGCCCATATCATCAACGGCAAGGTGCCCCACGCCCTCCTGCTGGAAATGCTCACCGACTCCGGTATGGGTACCATGGTCACCGGCCTGGCCTCGTCCCAATGCCTGAATTTGTCCCCGGTCGGCAAGTTCGCAGCCAAGCTCATCGAGAACCGTTAGGAGCCCCTTATGACCCTCGCCCGAGAAATGGCCCTGGAATCTGAATACGTGATGGGCACCTTCGCCCGCAAGCCCGTGGAATTCGTGGAAGGCCACGGCATGACGCTGATCGATGACAAGGGGAAGGAATATCTCGACTTCCTCTCCGGTATCGGCGTATGCAGCCTCGGCCACTGTCACCCCGCCATCGCGGCTGCCGTGAGCGATCAGGCCGCCCGGCTCATCCACGTGAGCAACTATTATTACATCGAACACCGCGGAGAAGTGGCGCAGCTACTGTCGAGCATGCTTAACGCCGAGGTTGACGTGGAACATCCCGAGGTGTGGAAGACCTTCTTCGCGAACTCCGGCGCCGAGGCCAACGAGTGCGCCATCAAGCTGGCCCGCCTCTATGCCCGCCGCCGCACTGAAGAGGCGGGGAAGGACGCCGAGCTCGCGCCGCGCCTCATCGTCACTTTGGCCAAGAGCTTCCACGGCCGCACTCTGGCCACCCTGGCCGCCACGGCCCAGCCCGCCAAGCAGGAGGCCTTCCAACCCCTGCCCGCCGGCTTCACCGCCACGCCCATCAACGACGTGGAGGCTCTGGAGCGCCTGTTCGAAACCCAGGGCGACCGCATCTGTGCCGTCATGATCGAGTGCATCCAGGGCGAGAGCGGCGTGCACCCCTGCACCGAGGAGTTCATCGGTGCCATTCGCCGGCTCACGGCCGAGCACGGGGCGCTTATGATCTGCGACGAGGTGCAGAGCGGCATTTTCCGCACCGGCTTGCCCTTCGGCTTCCAGAACTTCGATGTGCTGCCCGATATCGTCACCATGGCCAAGGGCATCGCCTCCGGTATCGTGGCCGGCGCTTGCGCGGCCCGCACCTCTATCGCCGACACCTTCGTCCCGGGCGATCACGGCACCACCTTCGGTGGCTCGAACATCGCCATGGCCGCGGCCCACGTCACGCTCTCCACCCTGCTGGCCCCGGGCACGGCGGCCCGTATCCAGGAGGTGGGCGCCTATATGCGCGAGCGCCTGGCAGCGCTGCCCCACGTGCAGGAGGTGCGCGGCTTCGGGCTCATGAACGGCATCGATCTGACCCACGAGGCCCCCGCCGCCCCCGATGTCGTCGCCGCGGGCTTGGAGGAGGGCTTGGTCTTGAACGCCACCGGTCCGGCCACCCTGCGATTCCTGCCGCCGCTTATCTGCTCCAAGGAAGATGTGGATGCACTCGTCGATAAGCTGGGCGCGCTGCTGTAAAACCTGTACAGTTTGGCATTCCGAAGCGCGGCACTGCACAAAAAGCAGGGCCGCGTTTCCTTTTGCCTGCGCAAGTTGCCAGGTAAAAGCCACAATTTTTTATGCGAGTGCACAGCATTCTGCACAATGAATTTGCGCCGTTTCCCCATATTTTTCCTAATTCTGGGTTGACGGCTCAGGAATTGGGGCATAATAGCCGCCAGTTGCACGGCCAGGGGCCACCGGCCCCATAACTCGGATGGCCGCGCACCCGCGAGAGGAACAGGTTCATGATGCACGCAGCAGCTCAGAGCGAAACAGCCGCCGGCGCCAGCGCCGCGGCTGTGCTGCGTCCTTTCTCCCCCTCTCTCTTCACCACGGCCGGCGCCGATCGACGCCGACGTAGCCGCGGTCTGCGACGCCGACGCGCGTAACGCAGACGAACTGCGGGGCCTGTGCGCCCCTTCGGTCCGTCATCGTTTCCGGCGGACCGCAAGCGGCCCGTCCGGGTCCGCGAGATTGCCGTGGTGTATCCCTTGCCATTCCATTCTTGAATCGCGCCTTTGCGAGCCGGGCAGTGCCGTTGCATACCCATCTCGTAAGAAAGGCCCGATCATGACCAGCAACACGTCCGCCGCATCCAACAGCAACGCCTCCTCGTCCCTCCATGATGCCCTGCACATCACAGCTCAGCCCGCTCCCGGCGAGAAAGAGCGGGTGGTGCTCGCCTATTCCGGCGGCCTGGACACGTCGGTGTGCATCAAGTGGCTCCAGGAAACCTACGACCTCGACGTCATCGCCGTGGTGGGTGATCTGGGCCAGGAGCACGACGGCCTGGAGGCGGTGAAGGCCAAGGCCCTGGCCACCGGCGCCATCGGCTGCGCGGTCATCGACATGCGGGAGGCCTTTGCCGACGAGTACCTGACCTGCGCGCTGGCGGCCAATGCCCTGTACGAGAACAAGTACCCGCTTGTGAGCGCTCTGTCGCGTCCCCTCATTGCCAAGCACCTCGTGGCGGTGGCCCACGCCTTCGGTGCCAAGTACGTGGCCCACGGCTGCACCGGCAAGGGCAACGATCAGGTGCGCTTCGAGTCCTCCGTGCTCATGCTGGACCCCACCTTGAAGATTCTCTCCCCAGTGCGCGACTGGGATCTGGGCTGCCGGGCCGATGAGATCGCCTGGGCCGCGGCCCACGGCGTGCCGGTGAAGGCTACCGCCGAGGCGCCCTATTCCATTGACGACAACCTGTGGGGAAGGGCTATCGAATGCGGCGTGCTGGAAGACCCCTGGTGCGAGCCGCCCGCCGATATCTACACCATGACCGCCGATCCTGTCAGCGCTCCCGATGCGCCCGTCTACGTGGAAATCGCCTTCGAACAGGGAATTCCCTGCGCTTTGGATGGAAAGCCCCTGTCCCTTCTCGACATCATCTACGCCCTGAACGAGATCGCCGGCGCCCATGGCTTCGGCCGCATCGACATGATCGAGAACCGGCTCGTAGGCGTGAAGAGCCGCGAGTGCTACGAGGTGCCCGGCGCCCTGACGCTCATCCAGGCCCACAAGGCCCTAGAGGACTTGTGCCTGGAGCGGGGCGTGCTGCATCAGAAGCTGGCCCTGGAGCAGACCTGGGCCGAGTCGGTGTACAACGGCCTGTGGTTCTCGCCGCTCAAGGAGGCCCTCGATGCCTTCCTCGGCCACACCCAGCAGTGCGTGACGGGCACGGTGAAGGTGAAGCTGTACAAGGGCAGCTGCACGGTGGTGGGGCGCAAGAGCCCGTTCTCGCTCTACGACTTCGGTCTGGCCACCTACGATGCCGATGACGCCTTCGACCATCAGGCCGCCAAGGGCTTCATCGATATCCACGGCCTGTCCTGCAAGGTGTGGGCTGAGAATCGGCTCGCCAACGATGCCCGCATGCCCGCCTTCGCCGACGTAGATGTCACCAACGCCGCTTGTCGGGCCGTAGTGGACGAGGCCGAAGATATCCTGCACGACGCGGGGAAGGTGTGTGCGTAATGGCGCTCTGGTCGGGAAGATTCACCGAAGGCGCCGATGCCTTCACCCAGCAATTCGGGGCGTCGCTGCCTGTGGATGAGAAGCTGTATGCCCAGGACATCGCCGGGTCGGTGGCCCACGGGCAGATGCTCGCGGCCCAGGGCGTCATCAGCGCCGAGGACGCGGCGGCCATCGTCGAGGGCCTGGTCGCCATCAAGGCCGACATAGAGGGCGGCACGCTGGTCTTCGACGTGCAGCAGAGCGAGGACGTGCACATGGCCATCGAGGCGGAGCTGACGGCCCGCATCGGCGACGCGGGTGCGCGGCTGCACACGGGTCGCTCGCGCAACGACCAGGTGGCCACCGACACGCACCTGTACGCGAAGCAGCGCGCGGCCGATCTCATGGCCGCCAACGTGGCCCTGCGCGAGGCGCTCGTTACCCAGGCCGAGGCGCACTTCGACGTCATTCTGCCGGGCTATACCCACCTGCAGCACGCCCAGCCGGTGCTCTTCTCGCACCACCTGCTCGCCTACGCGCACATGCTCGCCCGCGACTTCGAGCGCCTGGCCGCCGCCCGGGCCGCAGCCGATGCGAGCCCCCTGGGCGCGGCGGCGCTCGCCGGTACCACCTACCCGCTCGATCGGCACGCCACCGCGGCCGCCCTCGGCTTCGCGCGCCCCATCCCCAACTCGCTCGATGCCGTGTCCGACCGCGACTTTCTGCTCGACCTCATCTACGCTTGCAGCGTGTCGTGTCTGCACCTGTCGCGCCTGTGCGAGGAGATCATCCTGTGGTCCACCGCCGAGTTCGGCTTCATCACGCTCTCCGATGCCTATGCGACGGGCTCCTCCATCATGCCCCAGAAGAAGAATCCTGACTTCGCCGAGCTCATCCGCGGCAAGTCGGGCCGGGTCGTGGGCGATCTGGTGGCCCTCATGATGACGCTGAAGTCGCTGCCGCTCGCCTACAACAAGGACTTGCAGGAGGACAAGGAAGGCGCCATGGACGCCGCCGACACGCTTGAGGACTGCTACCGGTGCGCCGCCGGCATGGTGGCCACCATGATCGTGCATCCCGAGGCTATGATGGCCCAAGCGAAGAAGGGCTACCTGGCCGCCACCGATGTGGCCGACTACCTGGCGAAGAAGGGGCTGCCCTTCCGCCGCGCCCACGAGGTGGTGGGACACCTGGTGCTTTTGTGCGAGCAGCGGGGCTGCGATTTGGAGGACCTCACGCTCGCCGACTTCCAGGCGGAAAGCGACCTCTTTGAGGCCGACATCGTCAACTGCCTGAACCTCCCGGCCATCGTGGCCGCCCGCACCACTTACGGCGGCACGGGACATGCCGCCGTGCGCGAGCAGCTCGCCGAGGTGGAGGCCGCCCTCGCCGCCGACTGCGCACGGCTGTAGGGCCTCGGTCCCGGGGCGGGCTCCGTGTCCTGCCCCGGCGCCCTCTGTGCTTTTTCCCGAGAGGATGTGCCGAACTCGTGGCTGTACTTGCGCGATGCTAAAATGGCGATCACCTATAACGATGGAGGTATTTCGTGGGCTCACGTGCAATGAAGCGCCGCAACGGCACTCGGACGAAGAACAAGAAGGCGCCGATTCTCGGTATCATCTCGGTGATCGTGCTGGCCATTGCCGCAGGCGTGTTCGGGGTGTACACCCTGTGCAATTCGTGGCTGGAGGATCTGCCCGACTACCAGAACGCCGATGCGTACAACTCGGCCCAGCCGACCTACGTGTACGCCTCCGACGGCACCACGCTGCTCGCCGAGTTCCAGCTTGAGAACCGCGAGCCGGTAGCCCTCGACCAGGTGAGCGAGTACGTGCTGAAGGGCACCGTGGCCACCGAGGACGAGCGCTTCTACAGCCACGCCGGCGTGGACTATCTGGGCGTGGCCCGTGCGCTCGTGAACAACCTCATGGGCGGCGCGCTCGAGGGCGCCTCCACCATTACCCAGCAGTTCGTGCGCAACACCATCCTGTCCGAGGAGATGCGCGACATCTCCTTCAAGCGCAAGATCCGCGAGATGTACATCTCCCAGAAGCTCGAGGAGCAGTACACCAAAGACGAGATCCTGCTTATGTACTTGAACACCATCAACTACGGCTCGGGCGCCTACGGCATCGAGGCCGCCGCCGAGCGCTATTTCTCGAAGGATGCGAAGGACCTTACGCTGAACGAGGCCGCCACGCTCGTGGGCATTCCCCAGTCGCCCACCTACAACAACCCCATCGACTACCCCGAGAACTGCCTTAAGCGCCGCAACACAGTGCTCGACCGCATGGTGTCCAACAATGTCATCACGGCCGAGGAGGCCGAGGCGGTGAAGGCCGAGCCCATCGAGCTGAATCCCTCCGAGCCCTCCATGACCGGCATCGTGGACTACCCCTACTTCACGAGCTACGTGCGCAACCAGTTGACGAACCCCGACGGCAAATACGCCTATTCCACCGCCGAGTTGTTCAAGGGCGGCTTGAAGGTGACCACCACCCTCGATGTGGGCGTGCAGCAGGCGGCCGACGAGGCCGCGGCCGAGAAGGAGGACGAGGCGGGCGATCCCTTCGAGGTGTCCATGGCCGTCGTCGATCCCGACAACGGCTACATCAAGGCCCTCGTGGGCGGCCACGACTACGAGAGCTCCCAGGTGAACATGGCCACCGGCGAGGGCGGCTCGGGCCGGCAGGCCGGTTCGTCCTTCAAACTGTTCACCCTGATGGCGGCCCTCAACGAGGGCATCGATCCCGAAACGCTCATCGATGCCGGCCGCAAGGTGGAGCTCGAGGGCGGCGAGCCGGTGTACAACAACGACCGCGCCGACTATGGCACGCGCACCATCAAGAGCGCCTTCGGTGTGTCGTCGAACACCGCCTTCATCCGCCTGCTGCTGTCGGTGGGCGTGGACAAGGTCATCGAGATGGCGAAGTCCATGGGCATCACCTCCGACATGCCCGCCGTGGCCGGTCTCACCCTCGGTATCGGCTCAGTCACGCCTCTGGAAATGGCCGACGCCTATGCCACGGTGGCCAACGGCGGGGTGCACTACGATCCCGAGTGCATCGTGAAGATCGAGGACCGTAACGGCAACGTCATCGTCGACAACACCGACCCCACCGGCGAGCGCGTCTTCTCCAAGGAAGTGGCCCGTGCGGCCATCGACTGCATGGAGGTGGTTATCGACAACGGCACCGGTAAGGCGGCGCGTCCCTCCAACGGCCAGGAGGCCGGCGGCAAGACCGGCACCACCGACGACAAGAAGGACAGCTGGTTCTGCGGCATCACCCCCCAGTACTCCGTGGCCATCTGGCTGGGCGACCGCAGCGACTACTCGGAGGCGAAGTCGCCGGGCACCACGGCGGCGAGCGTCTTCGGCGACTTCATCGACCGCGTCATCTCCTCCGACCAGACCGAGAAGTTCTTCACGGCCGACAAGCCCCAGTACAAGAAGGACTACCGCGACGAGGAGAATCATATCGGCGGCTACTACAGCAAGGAAAAGGACAAGGATAAGGACGAGGAGAAGGACGAGGAAACCGAGGAGCCGACCGACGAGGCCCCGGAGGGTGAGGGGAACAATCCCGTCGAGCCCACGCCGACGCCCGATCCTGCTCCCACGCCGACCCCTGAGCCGACCCCGGAACCCGAGCCCGAGCCCACGCCGACGCCTGACCCCGAGCCCACGCCCGATCCGACCCCGCCGCCCGACACCGGCGGAGATGGCGGCGGTGCGGCTGGCTAGACCCTCCCGCTCTTGGAATTGTTGCGATCCCGTGACGGTGCGGTTCGCGGCTGTCCCGCGACTGCTATGATGGATGGTGAAATCTGAGAGGGCGCTGCCGGCATCGGCGGCGCCCTTTGCAAAACGAGATGGCGCCCGCGGGCGCCCGATGGGAGTGGAACCCATGAACCGAAAGACAATCGCGCGCATGACGGCCGCTCTGGCCGGAGTGATTCTGGCTGGCGGTCTCTTGGCCGGCTGCATGTCGCCGAATGCCGGCGCCACCGACCAGCAGCAGGCCAACCGCACCTACATGACCCAGGTGAATCGGGCCATGGAGGATCTGAACGGACGTCTGGCCGGCTTCGACGAGGCCGTGGCCCAGGGCAATCCCGTGAATATGCGCGCCAAGGCCGATGACGCCTTCGCGGCCATCGACGATCTGGCGGCCATCGAGACCCCCGATGCCATGAAGGACCTCCAGAAGGGCTACGTCGACGGGTGCACCGCTCTCAAGGACGCGCTCAATGGCTACGTCGATCTCTACACGGAAATCGACAGCGCCACCGAGGAGCACCCCTTCGACTTCGGCACCTACGATGACCGCATCAAGGCGGTACAGGACAAGTACAACGAGGGCATCGATCAGTTGAAGGCCGCCGACGAAGAGGCCCTGAAGCTGAACGAGGACTAAGTTTGTTTCGTCGTTGCTAACGCAACGACGAGGACGCCGACGCTGCGGGCCCGACAGGCACCTGCCTCTGCGCTTCACCGCTTACCCTCACGTACGAAGTACGCTCGGCCGCGGTTTAGCACAGATCCAGGCACCTGTCGGGCCCTCGCTGACTTCCTTGGGCGAACCTATGATGAGGAGTAAAAGAGTGAGAAAAGTTGAACTGCTGGCACCCGCCGGCAATGAGGCGGCGCTTCACGCGGCCGTGGCGGCCGGGGCCGATGCGGTGTACCTGGGGCTCGAGGCCTTCAATGCGCGGCGCGGTGCCGACAACTTCACCATCGACACGCTGCGGGAGGCCTGCGCCTATGCGCACCTGCGCGGCGTTTCGGTCTATGTGACCATGAACACGGTGATCCTGCCGGGCGAGGTAGATGCGGCGCTGGAGTGCGTGCGCCAGGCCTACCGCGCCGGCGCCGACGGCTTCATCGTGCAGGATATCGGCCTGGCTGCCGAGATCACCCGCACGCTGCCCGAGGCATCGCTGCACCTGTCCACCCAGATGAACACCCACAATCTGGCCGGTGTGCGGGCAGCGGCCCGCCTGGGCGCCGAGCGCATCACCCTGGCTCGCGAGCTTTCCCTGCCCGAGGTGGCGCTGCTGTGCGCCGCCGCGGCCGAGGAGGGCATCGAGGTGGAGGTCTTCGCTCACGGGGCGCTCTGCGTGTGCTATTCCGGCCAGTGCTTCATGTCCTCCATGATCGGCGGCCGCTCGGCCAATCGCGGCATGTGCGCCCAGGCCTGTCGTTTGCCCTACGAGCTGAAGAACGGCGCGCTGCAGAAGAGTCTGCCCTCCCCGGGTGATCATCTGCTCTCGCCCCAGGATCTCTGCACGGTGGATATGGTGCCCCAGCTGGTGGAGGCCGGTGTGGCCTCTCTCAAGATCGAGGGCCGCATGAAGTCCCCCGAGTACGTGGCCGCTGTGGTGGCCGTCTACCGCAAGGCCCTCGACGGCGCCCTGGCCGCCCGGGCGGCCGAAGATGCCACTGAGGATGCAATCGAGGCCTCCGTCCCCACGGCGCCGGTTACCGACGATGACCGCACGCGCCTGGCCGAGGCCTTCTCCCGCGGCTTCACCACAGCCTATCTGGAAGGGGAGCGCGGCAACGCCATCATGAGCTACCAGCGCCCCAACAATCGTGGTCTGTTCCTCGGTCGGGTGGACGAGGTGCGCGACGGGGCCGCCTTCCTCGGCAGCTCCCAGGTTCTGGCCGAGGGTGACGTGCTGGAATTCTGGACCCGCAAGGGCAATGCCGTGGCTACCCTGGGCCCCGTGCGCACCGATCGGAAGGGCCGCTACCACATTCCCCTTGACAGCAAGACGCGCACGGTGCGTGCCGGCGACCGCGTCTTTCGCGTGCGCAGCGCCGAGGCCGCCTTCACCGACGATGCTCGCGAGCCCCGGGTTCCCATCGTGGGCGTGGCCACGCTCCATGTGGGGGAGCCTCTTGCCGTGAAGTTCCACCCTGCGACGGTGGCCGATCTGCGGGAGGTCGGCTTCGTTGACGACGGTTCCCTGACCGAGGCCCTCGACTTCGCCACGGCCGACGGCCTGGCCGCCACAGCGGCCATCGCCCGTCGTCTCTCGATGCTTCCCGAAGTTCCCGTGGGCAGCGCCGAGGGCGCGCCGGTGGAGACGGCCCGCACCCGCCCCGTCTCCTTCGAAGACGTGGCGGCCCATATCGACCGTTTGGGCAACACCCCCTTCCAGCTGGTGCGCCTCACGGTGGATATGGACGACGGGGTCGGCATCGGCTTCTCGGCCCTTCACGGCGTGCGGGCCCGGGCCCTCGATGATCTCGCCGCGGCCCTGAACGCCCCCTGGGCCGGTCGCCGCCTGCCCCGGGTGGCCGATCGCGAGCCTTTGCCCGCAGCCCACCCGTCCGGCTGCCGCATCGCCGTCACCGTGACCAACCCCGCCTGCGCCCGCGCCGCCAAGCGCGCCGGGGCGCATCTCATCTACGTGCCGGCCCTCAACTACCGCCGGGGCGAGGCGGTCATCGCCGGTCAGAAGAACGCTGCCGCCGAGCAGGCCGGCTATCCCAAGGGCTGCATTCCCATCATGCCCGTGGTCGATCACGAGGCCGTCGGCCTGTCCCGTGAGGCCGCCGTGGCCTACGACGTGTGGAAGTACACCGATAAGGGCAAGCCGCTCATGGCCGAGAGCCTCGCTTCCCTGGAGCGGGCCGACGAGGAGGGGGCGCTCATCAGCGTCGGCGCCCACGTGCCCGTCACCAACGAGCTGGCCCTGCGCACGGTGCGCGAGATGTACGGGGCCGAGCGCGTGTGGCTTTCCCCTGAGCTTACCCTGCGCCAGATCGAGGACCTTGCCCACGATGCCCCGCTGGAGCTGGGCGTGCTGCTCATCGGCGCCACCGAGCTCATGGTCACCGAGCACTGCATGCTCATGAGCCAGGGCCCCTGCAACGAGGACTGCGCCACCTGCCCGCGCCGCAAGAGCCCCCATTTCCTCAAGGATCGCAAGGGCTTCGAGTTCCCCGTCATCACCGATGCCATGGGCCGCAGCCACCTGTACAACGCCGTGGAGCTGGACGTGGCCTCGTCTATGCCCGAGCTCATGGCCGCCGGCATCTCCGCCTTCATGGTGGACGCCACCCTCATGAACGCCGAGGAGACCGCCCATGCCGTCGGCCGCGCCATCCGCGCCCTGCACGTGGCCCAAAACGACGGCAACGCCATCGCGAAAATGCCCAACACCACCTCCGGCCACCTCTACCGCGGCGTTTCCTAGCCGCCTGCTCCTGCGCCACGCCAGCGGCTCGGGGTTTTCGCCTCGGGCCGCTTCATTTTTCCTTGTGCTAGAATTCCCTACGCTTATATATAGGTACACAGAGACTGAAAAGCGGGTGCTTCATGCTTACTCCTGAGGAACAACTGCACATCATCAAGTCCGGTACGGCGAACATCGTTCCCGAGGCCGCGCTTCTGGAGAAGCTGAAGCGCGGTGTGCCCCTGAACATCAAGCTCGGCGTGGATCCCACGGCTCCCGATATCCACATCGGCCACGCCGTGCCCCTGCGCAAGCTGCGCCAGTTCCAAGATCTGGGCCATCAGGTCACCCTCATTATCGGCGATGGTACCGCGCTCATCGGCGACCCGTCGGGCCGCAACTCCACGCGCCCGCAGCTCTCCCGCGACCAGATCAAGGAGAACGCCCAGACCTACGTGGACCAAGCCTTCAAAATCCTCGATCCCGAGAAGACCGTCCTGCGCTACAACTCCGAGTGGATCCTCGATCTGAACATGGAGTCCCTGCTCAAGCTGCTGGCGAACTTCACCGTGGCCCGCATTTTGGAGCGCGATGACTTCCACAACCGCTACACGTCCGGTCAGTCCATCAGCCTGCACGAGTTCCTCTATCCGGTTATGCAGGCCTACGACTCCGTGGTCATCAAGGCCGACGTGGAGCTGGGCGGCACCGATCAGCTGTTCAACCTGCTTGCCGGCCGCGAGCTCATGGAGAAGATGGGCATGGAGCCCCAGGTCTGCCTCACTCTGCCGCTTCTGGAGGGCACCGACGGCGTGAAGAAGATGTCGAAGAGCTACGGCAACTACATCGGGCTCACCGACGAGCCGGCCGACATGTTCGGCAAGGTCATGTCCATCCCCGACGAGCTTATGGTGAAGTACTACCGCCTGGCCTCCACCGAGTCCGTCGACGAGATTGACGCCATCGAGGCGGGGCTGGCGGCCGATGAGCTGCATCCCAACAAGGTGAAGCGGGCGCTCGCCCGCAACATCGTGGCCGCCTACCATGGTAATCTTGCGGCTGAGGAGGCCGAGGCCGCTTTCGACCTCGTGTTCAAGCAGCATGCCGTCCCCGAGGACATCGCCGAGTTCGCCGCCGACCTGACCCCCAACGACGAGGGGCTCGTCTATGTGGCGCGCCTCATCCACCAGGCGGGGCTCGCGAGCAGCGTGAGCGAGGCGCGCAGCCTCATCGATCAGGGCGGCGTGAAGGTCAACGGCGAGGCTTTGGCCCCCAAGGCCTACAATGTGGAGCCGGCCCTGCTGGAGGGGGCCGTCATCCAGGTGGGCAAGCGCAAGTTCGTCCGCCTCGTGTAGGCCTTCTCGCGTCGGCAGCGGGCGTTCCGAAAAGTTTTTCAAATTTCTTGCAAGGATTCGCAAGGCTGAATCGTGTTACTTGCAGAGACGGAAGAGAACTCAAGGAGGAGCTTGAACCATGAAGAAGTCCACATTCGCCATTATCATCGCGCTCGTTGCGGCTCTGTGTGTGCCGGCAGTGGCGTTTGCCGCGCTCTCTCCGAGCCCTGCGGCTGAGCCGCTTGCCCCGGCCCAGGCTCCCAAGCCGGCCGCCCAGGCCAAGGCTAATCCGGCTCCCGAGGCTCCGGCCGAGGCCGAGAAGGTCGCTGCGGCGGACGAGGCCCCCGAGCCCGAGGCGGTTCCCGAGTCTGGGGCCCAGCCGGCTCCCGAGGGCCAGGGTGCCTCCCGCTCCTATGGCTACCACCATCCCGAGAGCCACGCCGGCTCCTGCGGCGGCTATGCCGATGCCGATGGCGACGGCCTGTGCGACAACTGCGGTGCCACCGGGGCTGCCTGTCCCAACTACACCGATGCTGACGGCAACGGCATCTGCGACAACTACGGCGATTGCCCCCGTGGCACCAACGCCTGCCCCGGCTATGCCGACGTTGACGGCGATGGCGTCTGCGACAATTGCACGGGCAATGGCGCGAACTGCCCCGGCTACGTCGATGCCGATAACGATGGTGTCTGTGATAACTACGGTAGTGGTGCCGGTAATGGTAATGGCAATGGCGCTGGCAGTGGCAACGGCGGCGGTCGTGGCTACGTGGACGACAACGACAATGGCGTCTGCGACAACTACGAGAACGGCACCGGCGGTCGCGGTCATCATGGCGGCGGTCAGGGTCGTGGTCACGGATGCATGCGCTAGGTTGCCTCTGATCGGTGCGGCCCGCTGACGACATAGAGCAAACCATGACGCGCCACGGCGATACCGTCTGGCGCGTCTGCCTTAACGCCCTGCGCCGCCCTGCCGACGCGGAAGACGCCTTCCAGGATGCGTTTCTGAAGTACGCCCTCGCCGACGAAAAGGCCTTTGCCGACGAGGAGCATCGTAAGGCGTGGCTCATCCGCGTCGCCACCAATACCTGCCGCGATATGCAGCGACGAGTTGCATGGAACGCGGCTTCGTTGGAGGCGGAGGGCTGCACCGCCGACGCTCCCGTGTCCAGCGACCCCGCCGTCCAGCCCGATTCCCGTATCGCCGAGGTGCTCGATGCCATGAACAACCTCGACGATCCGCCCCGCACCCCCGTGTACCTCGCCCTGTACGAGGGCTATACGGCCCCTGAGATCGCCACCATGATGGATGCCCCGGTGAACACCGTCTACAGCTGGATCGCCCGCGGCAAGAAGACGCTGAAGGAGGCTCTGCAATGACCGATATCGAACAGCGCCTGCGCGAAGCCTACGAATCCCAGCATCTTCCCGCCCCCGTGCGTGCCCGCACCCTCGCCGCCATCGAAGAGGCCCGCCATTGCCAGGAGGGTGGTGGTGAGGTGGCCTCCCCCCAGCCGTGCGCCGGCCTTGCTTCGTCGGATGAGGTGGCCGAATCGAAGAGTCTGCCTGCTCTCCCCGCTCTTACCCCGGCTGAGACGGGGGCTCTGGCCCGGCAGGCCGTGGCGTCCGCGTCTCTGCGCTCCCGTCGCCGTCCGTGCGCCCGTTTCGTGACGGCGCTGGCAGCGTGCCTGCTGCTCGTGCTGGCAGCTTTCGGCGTCTGCGGGGTCTATCAGACGCCTTCGGCCTATGTGGATATTGACGTGAATCCTGCCATCGAGCTGACCGTGAACCCCTTCGGCGTGGTCATCGGCGCCGACGCCCTCAACGATGATGGTCGCACCGTGCTCGATGCGGTGTCCGTGCTGCATCGTCCCTATAAGGTCGCCATAGACACCCTCATGGCCAGTGAGGTTTTCGCCTCCTATGCTGACGCCGATGCCTTCATCGACATCAATGTCGTGTCGGAGAACGACCGCCTGGGATCAGATCTTGTGGCCCAGAGCGATGCCGCCATGGCCTCCATGCCCTGCGAGCACGCCTGTCAGCGCACCGACGCCGACACACGCGACGCTGCGGCAGAGGTGGGCCTGTGCGTCGGTCGCTACCAGGCGGCCCAGGAACTTATGGAGCTCGATCCCTCCTATACGCTCGAAGACTGCGCTTCCATGTCCATGCGCCAGCTGCGCGATCACATCGATGCCTGCCACAGCGAAGGCGCGGGAGACGAGGCTTCCATCGCTTCCTCCGGAAGCGGTGCGCATCAGGGCCGTGGAGGCGGTCACGGCGGTCATGGCCGCCACGGAAATTAGTTTTTCCAAAAAAGCCGAAAATCCCCCCTTGCGCGATCCGCCGGACGGTGTATCATATGCAGTCCGCGCTCGGGGAAGGCGCGGCCGCCGGGCCC
>NZ_JBCLQK010000012.1:0-67050 GCF_041223505.1 Adlercreutzia muris | reverse complement strand
TCCGCGGGCCTCGCCCGCCGCCGTCTCTCGCGAGCGGCGCAAGGAAGTACTTTACAGGTCGGCTCCGGTCTTGTCAAGAACTTTTTTCGAAATTCTTTCGGGGCCGTCCCCCGCCCGCGGCCCTGGGGCCCGGCGGCCGCGCCTTCCCCGAGCGCGGACTGCATATG
Organism: Adlercreutzia muris; assembly: GCF_041223505.1. Lineage (NCBI taxonomy): Bacteria > Bacillati > Actinomycetota > Coriobacteriia > Eggerthellales > Eggerthellaceae > Adlercreutzia > Adlercreutzia muris. The sequence goes on along the minus strand of NZ_JBCLQK010000012.1, from coordinate 66,883 downwards.
ATACACCGTCCGGCGGATCGCGCAAGGGGGGATTTCAAATTTCTTGAAAAATTTTTCCACCATCGAGGATATCTGCCGCTTTGGAGCCGCATAAGACCACTATACTGGGCAGATCGTCGCAGCCACGGACAAGGATGAGCCATGAAGCACGGTCGCAACCCCAATACCAGCGCACGCCCCTTCCAATTCGGGAATGACCCCGACGGCGGTTTCAGCCGGGCCATCGTGGACGGATCGACCCCCGGCGCTCCCACGATCCTTGGCGAAGCAGAGGATGCGGTACGCCTCCCCCTTCCCGTGGTTGCGCGGGAAGCCCTTAGCATATTAGAGGGAACCGACGGCGAGGGCTGGTGCGTAGGCGGCTTTGTGCGCGACGCCCTCTTGGGGCGCGAGATCCATGATGTGGACGTTGCCACGAATCTTCCCTGGACCGTCGTGCGGAGCGCCTTTCAGGAAGCGGGATGGAAGACGATTGAGACAGGCGCGGCCCACGGCACTATCACGGTTATCCGCGACGGGGAGCCGTTGGAAATTACCACTTACCGCTGCGACGGCACCTACAGCGATGGGCGTCATCCCGACCGGGTGACCCCGGTCGCCACCATCGAGGAAGACCTTCTGCGCCGGGATTTCACGGTCAACGCCCTTGCCTATCATCCCGAGCGCGGTCTCATCGACCCCTTCGGGGGCATAGCGGACCTTGAGGCCGGCATCATTCGCTGCGTGGGCGACCCCCTGACGCGGTTTTCGGAGGACGCCTTGCGCATTCTGAGAGCCTGCCGGTTCGCCTCGCAGCTGGGGTTCTCACTGGACGGGGCCACCTTCGATGCCATGATGGCCTCGAAACACCTGCTGCGGAAGGTGTCGGGCGAGCGCGTCTACCGCGAGCTGGAGCGCTTCATTTGCGGTGACTACGTGCGCGATGCCCTTATGACCTGCGTGGATGTGCTGGCCTTCGTGCTCCCGGAGCTCGTGGCCATGAAGGACTGCCCCCAGGTGACGAAGTACCATATATATGATGTGCTGGAACACACGGCCTGGGCGGTGCAGCACACACCTCCCAGGCCCATCACGCGCTGGGCAGCGCTTTTTCATGATATGGGCAAGCCGGCGGCGGCCTTCTTCGAAGTGCGCGACGGCGAGGAGGTGGAGCACTTCTACGGGCATCCCTGGATCAGCGAGCAGCTGGCCTGCGGCATCATGCACCGCCTCCCCTTTCCCGCTTGGCTACGGCGCGATGTGCCGGTGCTGGTGCGGGTGCATGACGACGTGATCCCCGCGAACGGGCGGGCCGTGCGCCGCGCTTTGGGGCGGCTTAGCGGCCGACCGGAGATGTTCGAGGCCCTGTGCGATCTGAAGCGGGCCGATGCCCTGGCCCAGGCGCCCTTCTGCGCCCCGCGGGCCGAACTGGCTGAAGAGCTGCGGCGACTGATGAGGGAAGTGCTCGCCGCCGATGAGGCGTTCTCCGTCAAGCAGCTCGCCTTGGACGGCCGCGATATCATGGCCCTGGGCGTTCCGGCCGGGCCGGAGGTGGGACGCATCCTGGACGCGTGCCTGGACGGCGTCATCGACGGCGAGGTTCCCAACGAGCCCGAGGCCCTGCGGGCCTTCGCCCGGAGCCTTGCCTAGACGAAGAGGTCGGCCAGGAGCTTTCCGGCGAACAGCACCATAACGAGCAGCATGATGGGGCGCAAGATGAGCGCCCCTTTCTTGTCGAAGAACGCGGAGCCGAGCCAGTTGCCCGCGATATTGAAGGCAGCGGCAGCAAGCCCCAGGCCGACGAGCACCTGACCGCTGGCAAGGAACACGGCGAGCGCCGCTGCATTGGTGGCCAGGTTGATGGCCTTGGTGGTGCCGGCGGCACACTTCACATCCTGGCGGCCGAGGGCCGTGAGCAACAGCATGAGAATAGTGCCGGTGCCCGGCCCGTAGAAGCCGTCGTAGACGCCCACGGCCAGGGCGATGGCGCCGGTGGCCAGAAGAGCTCGGCACGGTGGCAGAGGGTGTTCGGAGAAGCGGTTCAAATCCTTGGCGCGAAACACGAGCGCGGCCACGGGCGGCAGGGCCGCGAGCATGAACACCATGAGTGCCGTGCTGTCGGCGAGCAGGGCCAGATTCGCCCCCACCGCCGAGCCCGCAAGACCGCACGCGACACCCACGACGACGAACCGCTTCACCATATAGCCGAAGAGCGCATAGCGCACACAGGCCACAGCGGTGCCCAGGGTGCTCGACAGCTTGTTGGTGGCGATAGCGGCATGGGCGGAAAGGCCGGCGAAGAAGTAAGCGGGCAGCGAGATGAGCCCTCCCCCGCCGGCGATGGCATCGACGAAGCCGGCGATGAGCGCCAGCGGGCACACGATGAGAAATTCCATGGAGACCCTTTCCGCCGTCCGTTCGACTAGACGAACTCCAGCCTCGTCCCTTTAACAGCCGCAGGGTGCGGGACACCGCGGCCTCGCGGCTACCCCTCGCCCCGGCGACGACCGCCATCGCTCAGACATGAAAAGAGCCGCCCGCAGGCGGCTCGTGAGTTCTTGGTAGCTCCGACCGGATTCGAACCGGCGACCTCCGCCTTGAGAGGGCGGCGTCCTAAACCGCTAGACGACGGAGCCACATAGTGCTTCGCGCGATGAAAATGGCTGGGGTGGAAGGAGTCGAACCCTCACATACGGCACCAGAAACCGCTGTCCTGCCATTAGACGACACCCCAACGACAATTCTTCGCACGAACCGCTAAAGCGGTAAGCGCAGGTGATTATATTAATGATGGAGGGGCTGTCCGTCAAGACCTAATTTTCGCTTTTTTCGGAATAGCCCTCAAGCGGTACGGGCGGCAGAGACAGCGCGGTCTGCCCTCGGGCGGCGTGGAGCCCTGTGGAATCGGAAGCTGTTCGCAAGCGACAGGCTATTCCTCGGGAGTGCGCCATGCGCAGGGATCGGGGGCGGACAGAGCACGGATGCCCTGGATGATGATCTCCACGCCGTGGGCGAAGGCCTCCTCGGTGTAGGCGCTTCGCACGATGCGCTGCCACAGCGGCGCCGCAGCCGCCTTCCCGTCAGCGCCGCCCCCTCCCTCTTCCCTCAGCTCGGCAGCGGAAACCCCCTTCCGCTCCGCCTCAGCCTGCAAGGCAATGGCGTTGCCGACGAATCCGGTGAGATAGGCGTCCACCATAGCCCAGGCCTGACGCAACACCGGCTCGGGCATGCCCTGGGCCAAATGCAGGCTCACGATCTTCTCGGTATGGGCAGCCAGGCCGTTGCCGGCTGCCTGGGGGTTCACATCGATGGAGGCCACCTCGGGATGGGCCAGCTCCTCCCGGTAGATGGAGGTCATGGTGCGGCGCAGGGTGTCGTCCCAACGCTCCCCGGGAACCGGATCGGTATCCATCGTGCCCATGAACCGCTCGAGCACCGCGCAGAGAACCTCGTCGCGGGAAACGAAGTGACTGTACACCGCCATGGCCGACACGCCCAGATCGCGGCCGAGCGCGCGCATGGTGAAGGCGCCAAGGCCCTCCCGTTCGATAAGCTCGGTCGCCACCTGAACGATGTGGTCGCGCGTGAGCGCCGGGCGCTCCTTAGCGGCCGGGGCATGTCCCATGGGGGCGACTCCCTTCTCCGTCGCGTTTATCTCGTAAGGCAAGTATAGAAAAGCGGCGCGCCCGCGAGGAGCGCGCCGCCTTCTTCCCCATCTGGAATCCAGACCCCGACCCCTAGGCCGCTTGGAGCGCGGCTCCCGGGCCCTGCTCGGGGTTATGGGGCCAGCTGTGGCAGTTGTCGCACTGGTTGTCGGTGACTTCCTTGTCCCGGGCGTGGCAGTTCACGCAGGAGTTGGGGCCGCCGTGAATGGAGCCATGCGGGTTCGACAGGCCGTAGTCGGCCGTTGTGGAGGCCAGGGCGTCGTAGGAGCCGCCGTGGCAGGACAGGCACTGCTCGTCGGAGACGTACATGCCGTCGCCCGTATCGGCCATCTCGGTGCGGGCGCCGTCGGCGGCACCGTCGGTCGCGGGCTGAGTCGCCGGCGCACAGGCGGCCAGGGCCGCGCAGAGGGCCACCACACAGGCCACGCCGGCCAGCTTGATCATGTTCTTCTTCATAGGACTACTCCCCCTTCATCGCGTGCTCGGCGGCCACATAGCCGAAGGTGATGGCGCGGCCGATGGACGTTCCCGGAATATGACGCGGGTAGTTGCCCGCGAAGAAATTGCCCGAGGCGTTGCCCACGGCGTACAGGCCGCCGATGACCTTGTCATCGGTGTCGAGCACCTGGCAGTCGCCGTTGATGGTAAGACCGCCCCCCGTGGCCAGCACGCAGCTGTTAGTGGTCAGGGCGAAGAAGCGCGTGCCCGTGAACGGCATGGTGGCCATGAGATCGCGGTTGAAGTCCTCGTCCACGCCGCCGGCGAAAAATCCGTTGTAGCGCTCGATGGTGGCGGCGAGGTTGTCCCCGTCGATGCCGCAGGCGGCACCCAGCTCCTGGGGCGTGGCGCCCTCGAAGAGCCAGCCCTTGTCCTTGAACTCTTGAATGGTGGCGTCGTCGCCCATGCCCTCCATCATGTTCTCATCGAACACCTGGAAGCAGCCGGCACCGTAGCCGGGCTGGGCGTTCTGGGCGTTGGATACGCTCTGGAACGGCAGATCCTCGCGGACGAAGCGCTTTCCCTCGGGATTGATCATGAGGCCGAAGTAGATGGCGTTCCACGTGCGGGCATCGAAGAACGAGTCGGGGTTGCCCCAGCGGAAGTTCATGACCGGCTGCGGGCAGGGGTCCATCTGAGCGCCCACCTTAAGGCCCATAAGATGGCCGTCTCCGGTGGTGCCCCAACCGGGATTCCACCAGCTGGAGGTGGCGTAATCCTCAGGACGGGTCCAGGCCTCCATAAGCTCGGGGTTGGCATCGTAGCCGCCCGTGGCCAGGATGACGCCCTTGGCGGCATTGATCTGGCCGTAGGTGCCGTCGGCGTTCTTCACGATGATGCCGGCGACCCGCTCACCCTCGCGCACGAGCTGCACGGCCGGGGTGGAGAAGCGCAGCTGGAGGTTATCGTACTGCTTGGCCACTTCCTGCATCTCCAGGCAGACGTAGATGCCCGAGTAGCCGGAGCGCACGCCGGCATCGGGCGGCAGGCAGGGACTGTCGTAGAAGCCGAGTTCGGTATCGATGAGCTGAGTCATAGCCGGCATGCCGTTGGTGGAGGGAGCCTGCTCCACCTTGCTGATGACGAAGCCGTTGGCGCCCTTGTCGAGCATGGCCTGCCAAAAGTCGGTGGCCTCGCCGGAGCGGTCCACGTAGGTGCGAATGGGTTCAGGGCGCACGCGCCAGTAGGCAGCGCGGTACATCTCGTCAAGCAGGTGCACCTTGTTGATCTCGATACCCTCCTGGCACTTCGCGCCCACGGCACCGAAGCACTCGAAACAGCCGCGGCCCTTGGTCATCTTCTCGACGCAGATGACATTGGCGCCCTCCTCGGCGCCCTTCAGGGCCGCCATGAGGCCGGCGATGCCAGCACCGACCACGACGATGTCGCAATCTTCCGTGGCCGCAATCTCGTCAGCGGCGATCTCGCGATCCTCGAAGCCCACCGGGCCGCGCGGGCCCGGGCAGGCGGCCTTCTTCACGGGCACCCAGCCGGTCTCGCACGCGAGGCCATAGGCGCTCTCAGCCGCGGCACCCTCTTCGGCAGCCACCGCCACGCCCGCACCGCCCAGGGCAGCCATCGCGCCCGCGGCGACGCCCATGGTGCCGGCGCCGCGCAGGAAATCGCGCCGGGATACGCTTCTCTCCTTCATGGTTCCTCCTTCTCTCCCCGAACCCCTCTCACGGGTTCGCCAGATACCTCAGACCCGTCCTTTCCTTCATTGCCACACGGGCCTTACACTGTAAAGTTAGCAGTGCAATGCGCATCATAGCGATTTTACTTTACATTGTAAAGAGGTTAGGGGGAACAAAAGACCCCGATAAGCCGGGGCCTTGGCCGATGTCATGGGAAAGCCGGCGGAAGGGCCGGGCGAAAAAGCCGCGGGGCCTTTCGGGCACCCGGGGACGATGGACGCGATCCTAGCAGGGCACCGGACCGTAGCGCCACATGTGGTTCAGAGGACCGCTGCCGCGCCCCAGATCAAGCCCGTCTGCCAGGGCGCCGGCCACGTAGGCCTTGGCCTCGCGCACGGCCACATCGACGGCAAAGCCCTGGGCCAGGTTGCAGGCGATGGCCGAGGAAAGGGAGCAGCCCGTGCCGTGGGTGTTGCAGGTCTCGATGCGCGGCCCGCGCAGCCAAACATGCTCGCTGTGATCCAGACGCAGGTAATCGTCGGCCGCATCGGGCTCGCCCACCCCGTGACCTCCCTTGATCATGATGGCGGGAACGGGCGCGTCGCTGTCGGCGAAGTCGGATGCCGTTTGCCGGGCCGCCACGATGCGCTCGGCGATCAGCTCGGCGGCGCGCTGCACGTCCTCGGGGCAAGCGATGGCCATGCCGGCGAGCACTTCGGCCTCGGGAATATTCGGCGTGACGACCGCGGCCACGGGGAACAGCTCGGCCACCAGCGCGTCCACCGCCGCATCAGCGATGAGCGCCGAGCCCGAGGTGGCCACCATCACCGGGTCCACCACGATGTTGGCGGCACCGTGCCGGCGCAGCCCATCGGCAATGGCGCGGACGATGGCCGGCGACGAGACCATGCCGATCTTCACCGCATCGGGGCGGATATCCTCGAACACGGCGTCGATCTGCGCGCCTACGAAGGCGGGATCCACATCGAGCACGCCGGCCACACCCGTGGTATTTTGGGCCGTGAGCGCCGTGATGACGCTCTCGCCGAAGAGCCGGTGAGCAACGATGGTCTTCAGATCGGCCTGAATGCCCGCCCCGCCGCTCGAGTCGGATCCGGCAATGGTGAGGACTGCTTTCATGGCGTTCCTTTCTGGGAGCCGGATCGGCCGCTGCGGCCCGGCAAAGAACAATGCCCGGAAAGCGTACCACAAGGATGCCAGAAGCAGCCGGAGGACGGCTAATCCGAAATGTCGGTGTTTCTCGCACAGTCGACAATGGCATCGAACAGGTCGAGCACTGTCTCATTGTCCTCAGAGAGCCGACACACGACGCACACGTCGAACACATCGGTGATGTCATCGAGGGGGCGGGCCACGATATCTCCCCCGAAGCGCGAGTAGTCGGGGAAATGCACGCCGAAGATAACGCTGTCAGTCGTGCTGGGAAAGCAAAGCGCATCTGGATCGAGATGCTCGATAGCCGTATGGAGATGGTGACGCTCCTTCGCTTCTCGCACGAATGCATGATATGAAGCACGCTCCTCCATGGGATAGGACATCATGCGGGCGCCGGCGAGATCCGAGAAAGAGAGCGGATGCCGCTCTGCGAGAGGATGCGACGCATGGCAGGCAATGCCGAAGGGCAGGCAGAAGAGATGCTCATAGCACAGCTCGGGAGAGGCCTCGGCATAGCGGAATCCCACTGCCACATCAGCGTCGCCCCCGATGAGCCTCTCCTCGTAATCGCGCACACCGACCTCGGCCATGGACACCTTAATGGCACGGCGCTCGGCCACTTGGGAGGCGGCAAGGGAGACGATGGAGGCAAGTTGCGCGTTGAGCAGTGGACCCATCACGCGCACGGTGGCATCCCGATCGGCTTGACAGTCTCGCGCTTCGCGCAGCACCGTCTCGTAGGAGTTCACGACATCCTTGAGCCCTTCCACGAAGACCGCGCCGCTCTCCGTTAACGACACTTTCTGAGTGTTGCGCTCGAAAATACGAAACCCCACCTCGCGCTCAACCGCTGTCACGTGCTTGCTCAAAGTCGATTGCGTGATGAAGAGCCGCGCCGCTGCCTTGCGGAAGCTGAGACACTCCGCCAACATCGAGAGCTCCTCGCAATAGCTGATATCCATTTTCCTCCCCTTGCATCCCCGGTTCCTGAAAGAACTCCCTTTATCATACAAAGACATCGCGACGAGCGCACCCCCTCGCAACGCACTGTTGTTTCCAATGCAACTCCACCTTATTCCCTTTTGGAAATATCCCTCAACCCCCCGTGCCATCTGGACTGATTCCAACTTGGATTCACATAGCGCCGCATCGGCGCTTCCGCGGGGCTCCCCTCCATCGTAGTCTGGCCCCGCAAGCTGCCGTGGGGTTACGAGGCACTTGCAGCATGTCAACGTCGGACAATCCGGCATTTCCATGAAGGAGGATCCATGAAAAAGGATTTCTACACCGCAGAGCACGAGGACCTTTCCCGTCGCAACTTCCTTAGGGGAAGCGCCCTTGCGGCCGCAGGCCTGGCCGTGACCGGCATGGCCGGATGCTCGTCGAACCCCGAGGAGCCGCTGGCCGACGCCGGCATCAACGGCAACCTCCCCGAGAGCTGGGATGTTGAGACCGACGTCGTAGTAGTGGGCTTGGGCGCCGCCGGTCTCTCAGCGGCCATCGCGGCGAAGATGAGCGGCGCAGAAAGCGTCGTGGCCTTGGAAGCCGCCCCTGAGGAGGACGCTGGCGGTACCACGCGCGTCTCCGGCGACATGCTCATGATTCCCGACGACGTCGATGGCGCCATCGCCTACCAGACCGAGCTGAATGGCCCCTATACAGTCGAGCCCGAGCTCATGCAGGCCTGGGCCGACGGCGTCGTGGGCAACTACGAGTGGCTGACCGAAGACCTCGACTTCGTGCTCGGTGACGCCACCGCAGCCCGTCCGGAATTCCCCGGCATCACCGGCGGAGAGCACATCAAGACTTATTATGTGGACGGAATCTGCGGCATGTCCTCGCTGTGGATCCCCCTTATGGAGAAATCCGACGAGCTCGGTGTCGAGGTTGCCTACGAGGCACGGGCCACCGAGCTCATCTACAACTACGAGACTAAAGAGGTCTACGGCGTTCGCACGGAAGACGGGCGCACCTTCAAGGGCCGCCGCGGCGTCGTCCTCGCCTGCGGAGGATTCTCTGGCAACCCGGATATGCTGCAGGACTACATGGCTTCCATGGGCTGCCCGAAGCCCTTCGCGCTGGGCTCTCCATACAATGTGGGCGACGGCGTGCGTATGGCCCAGCAAATCGGCGCCCAGCTGTGGCACATGAACAGCTATGCCGCGTCCAGCTATAACGTTCGTGCCATCAGCTCCGATTCTCCCACCTCCAATATTCCCTATCCGGTAGGCATTGATTACATCCTTGTCAACGGCGAGGGCGAGCGCTTCATGTATGAGGAGACGCGCAGCATCCAGCGTCACGGCAAACAGAAAGACCGCGGCGTGTGGCCTCTTATCCCCATTCCGTCAGGATCGCACCTCATTATGGGCGGTCAATGCGGAGCCAACGACATCTTCGGCGCCATCACCTACATGACCTGGCCCGTCATTATGGAGAAGGGCTACACCACCAACCAGGAGCTCATCGATGCGGGCATCATGTTCAAGGCTGACACCATTGAGGAGCTTGCTGATAAGCTGGGATATCCCGCCGAGAAGCTGGCTACCACCCTGAAGAAGTACAACGACGCCATCGACGCCGGCGAGCCCGATGAGTTCGGCCGCGGCACCGAGGTGTATGCCTCCAACCTCTTCAACGCCGCCGAAGGTACCGACGCCATTGCCGGTGACGAACATGGCACCGAGTCACTGGCCATCGAGGCGTTCCCGCTCCAGAAAATCGAAGGCCCCTTCTACGGCACTGAGATCGCCCTCGGCCTGCTGAACACCCAGGGAGGCGCGAAGCGCGACGGCAAGAGCCAGGTGCTCGATCTTTCCGACAACCCCATCCCGCGCCTGTTCTCCGCGGGCGAGTTCGGCAGCATCTACGCCTACATGTACAACGGCGGCGGCAACATCAGCGAGGCCGTGTCCACCGGCCGCATCGCCGGCCAGGGTGCCGCGGCCCTCGAGCCCTGGGACGTCGCCTAGAGGGTCCGCGCAGGCCCTCTGAACGATCCACATCGCACATTCCCGGACCCGGCGACCCCCCCTCGCCGGGTCCCTCCGAGAGGAGCATCCCATGAGATCGAACCGATTGAGAATCATCGCCGCCGTTGCGGCGGCTTTCGCCCTTGCCGGGGCACTCGGCGCCTGCGCGCCGCAGGCGGCTCCCACCGATGGCGAACCTGCGGCCGTCGAATCTGAGGGTACCGCGGAGGCCGCGGCCTTCACCTGGTCGGTCGATTCCGACTGCGGCACCTGCCACGGGGACGACGTCGCCTCCTTCGACGACGCCAGCTGCCCCGCCTCGCAACACGCTGCCATGAAAGATCAGTGCATGACCTGCCATAACGATCCGAACATGGAGCGCGCCCACGCAAAGGTGACACTGGATTCCGAGAAGAAGAAGGCCACCCTCAAGCGCACGGTCGTCGCACGGGACACCTGCCTCGCCAGCGGTTGCCACGACATGACCGAGATAGCGGCGGACACTGCCGATGTCACCGTCCTCACCGACAAGAATGGCACCACGGTAAACCCCCACGACTTACCGGAATCCGAGGACCACGCCTCGATCAACTGCTCGTCATGCCACAAACTGCACACAGCCGACACCCCGGCTGAGGCGGCCCCGGCCACCTGCCGAAACTGCCATCACGCCGATGTCTACGAATGCAACACCTGTCACGACCACTAATCATCGAGGAGAAAAACTATGGAAACGAACTTCAGCCGTCGAGGATTTCTAAAAGGCGCGGGCGTGACCGCCCTGGGAACCGCAGCCCTGGGCCTTGCCGCCTGCAGCGGCACGGAAGCACCGCAAGCAGAGCCCCTGGGAAGCACCGGGGCGCCCCAAACGGCAAAGAACATGCCCGAGGCCTGGGATTTCGAAGCCGATATCATCGTCGTTGGCAGCGGCGGAGCAGGGCTTGCCGCCGGCATTGCCGGACGCCAGGGCAATTCGAGCGTCATCTTGCTCGAAGTGTCGCCCGAGGAAGAGTGCGGCGGCAACACCCGCGTATCGGGGAACATCATCATGGTGCCCGACAGCGTCGAGAAAGGCGTGACCTATCAGACGAACCTCAACGGCGGCTACATCGTCGATCCAGATATTGTCCACACATGGTCCCAGGGGCTCGTTGACAATCTGCCCTGGCTCACCGACCTCGGCTACGAGATGGTCTTCGCCAAATTCGCCTCGCCGGAGTTTCCCAGCGTAGAGGGGGGCGACGGCATTAAAACCTATATCGTGAATCCCGCAACGGGGATGAAGACATGGGATGCGCTCTACGAGGCCGCCGAGGACGCCGGTGTCGAAATGCATTTCGGCACCCGAGCCACCGATCTCGTCTACGACACCCTGACCAACGAGGTTTTCGGAGTCATAGCCGACGGTGCGAGCTACAAGGCGAACAAGGGTGTCGTTCTGGCCTGCGGAGGCTTCGAGAACAACCCCGCCATGGTGCGCGATTATTTCCCCAACACAGGTTGCTCCCAGTCCTTCTTCTTTGGCTGTCCCTACAATGTGGGCGACGGCTTCAAGATGGTCATGGACATCGGCGCCGATCTATGGCATATGAACGCCTTTGCAGGGGGCGGCGTGGGCCTGCGCATCCAGAGCGCCGAGTCGGGGCTGGCGAGTCTGCCCGCGTTCAAAACCAAGGAGTTCATATACGTTGACGGCGAGGGCAACCGCTTCATGTACGAGGAGACGGCCGACCACAACCGCCACGGCAAGGTGAAGGAGCGCGGCGTGTGGCCCCTCATCACCGTACCGGACAACTCCCACGTCATCCTGGGCCAGGGCCTCGTCGATGCAGGCCCCGTGGTTGACCCGACGGGGTTCGGCATCGGATGGTCCAATGTGCATCCGTCCTACATCGGTGCCACCGACAACGACGGCTTCATGAACCTCGGCATTCTCGTGAAGGGCGACACCATCGAGGAACTGGCCGAGAAGCTCGGATACAACCCCGCCACCCTCGCGGCCACCATCGAAGAGTACAACGCCGATGCCGCGCGAGGAACCGATGGGAAGTTCCACCGCGGAGAGGAGGTGCTCGACGACTACTTCTTCGATGCGGGAGCCTCCTCAGTCGGCTATGGCGAAGGCGCATCCCAGGTGTCCATCGAGGCCTTCGACCTCGTGCCCATCGAGGGACCCTTTTACGCGCTCGATCTGTCCTATGGCATGCTGAACTCCCAGGGCGGCCCGCGCAAAACCGTCAATGGCGAGGTGCTCGACACGAAGGGGAGCGCCATTCCCCGCCTGTACGCGGCGGGGGAGTTCGGAGCCCCCTATCCCTATATGTACAATGGTGGCGGCAACGTATCCGACGCCATTGCCTCCGGCCGCATCGCCGGCACCCATTGCGCGACTTTGACCGGATGGGACGGCGCAGAAGCTTAGAAATACTGCACGACGGGCTTTTTATCGGGGAGAGGTGCTCCAGGGGCACCTCTCCCTCCTGTTCATCGAGGGCTTTTTAGCCTTCGATGAACTTCATGGCCTCATCGGTATCGATGACCTTTGCAGCGTAGCACACCTTCATATACTCGATGCCCTCCTCCTGGTTTCCCACGAGGAAGGTTGCCGTCGCGTCATCCACGACGATGATGTTGAAGTTGTTGAAGTAGGCATCGGCCACAGTGTGCTTCACGCAGATGTTCGTGTCCATGCCGCAGCAGATGAGCGTGTCCACACCCAGCTCGTTCAGCAGCAGAAGCAGCCCCGTTTGGAAGAAGCCGCTGTAGCGGCGCTTCTCCATCACGTAGTCGGTCGGCTGCGGGTCCAAAAGCGGGGACGTTTGGGCCTGGGGCGTGCCGGCGATGCCGTGGTTGCCCCACAGCGCCAGCTCACGGTCGATACCGGGCAGGTGCGCGTCGTTGGAGAAGATGACGGGCATGCCGACAGCGCGGGCAGCCGTGGTCAGGCGCGCCGTCTGGCGCATCGGAGGCAGCAGCAGCGCCTCCAAAGGCGTGCCCGTGGGGTCGCCCAACTCGTCGATGACGAGCAGGGCGCACTTCGCGCGGTCGATGGCGTCCAGGTTCACCAGATCGTTGTTGTTCTCGTCTCCCAGCATGTTGGTCTTCCTCTCTCGATGGCGGCCGTAACGCGGCCCGGCCAAGGTTCGCGGCCCGCGCCTCTCGGTTCACGGGGCAGCACGTCATCCATGATACGGGAAAGCTCGCGGGTCGCCGCCGCTATATCGTCGGCGGCGAAGATGGCGCTCACCACGGCGGCGCCGTCCACGTTCAGGTCGGCCAGAAGTGGCAGCGTGTCGCCGTTGATGCCGCCGATGGCCACGATGGGGATATCCACCGCCGCGGCAATGGCGCGGAACTCCTCGGGTGCGAGCACGCCAGCCTCGGGCTTGGTGGCCGTACCGCGCACGCCGCCCACTCCCAGATAGTCGGCGCCGGCGGCCTCGGCAGCGCGGGCCTGCTCTACCGTCTGGGTGCTCACGCCCACGATGGCATCGGGGCCGAGCAGCGCCCGGGCCCGCTCGCAGGCCATGTCGTCTTGGCCCACGTGCACCCCGTCGGCGCCGACCGCGAGCGCGCACTCTACATCGTCGTTCACCACGAAGGGAACCCCGGCCGCCCGGCAGAGGGCCAAAAGCTCGGCGGCCTCCGTGCGCAGCGCGGCCCCATCGGCCCCCTTGTGGCGCAACTGCACAAAGGTGGCGCCTCCCTCAAGCGCCTCTTCCACGCACGAGGCCAGGGTACGCTCCCCCAGCCACGCATTGTCGGTCACCGCGTATAGGCGCAACGCGGCCTTCAGGTTTCTCTTATCGAACATGTTCTTACCTCCCGGGTTGAACCCATGTCAGCGAGGGTCCGATAGGTGCCTGGAATTGCCCCGCCTTCGCACCAAGTTGGCTTCGGCCAACGCCGCGTGCGAAACAAGGGGCAAGGCCAGGTGCCTATCGGAGCCACAGCGTCGGCTTAATTCGTTGTCCGTCAGGACAACGAAACAGTGAGTCCGTCCATGATGTCGTTCACCGTCTTCATGGCGCACATCTTGCCGCACATGGTGCAGGTGCCCTCAGTGGAGGGCGGAGCGCTCTCGAAGACAGCGCGGGCGCGGGCCGGATCCAGGGCCAGATCGAACATCTCGTCCCAGGCCACGCGCCGGCGGGCGTCGCTCATGCGGTTGTCGCGGTCACGGGCATCGGGCACGCCCTTGGCGATGTCGGCGGCGTGGGCGGCGATCTTCGTGGCCACCAATCCCTCGCGCACATCGGCCGCGTCGGGCAGGCGCAGGTGCTCGGCCGGGGTCACATAGCACAAAAAGTCGGCGCCCGCAGTGGCCGCAACGGCCCCGCCGATGGCGGCCGTGATATGGTCGTAGCCGGGGGCGATGTCGCACACGAGCGGCCCCAGCACGTAGAAGGGGGCATCGTGGCACAGACGCTTCTGCAGCTTCATATTGGCGGCGATCTCGTCGAGGGCCATATGTCCCGGGCCCTCCACCATCACCTGCACGCCGGCATCCCAAGCGCGACGCGTGAGCTTCCCCAGCTCGATGAGCTCGGCGATCTGCGCCGCGTCGGTGGCGTCGTAGCCGCTGCCGGGACGCATGGCATCGCCCAGCGAGATGGTCACGTCGTGCTCGTGCAGGATGGCCAGTACCTCGTCGTAGTACTCATAGAAGGGGTTCTCGCGCCCCGTGGCCTCCATCCAGGCGAAGATGAGGGAGCCGCCGCGGGAGACGATGTTGGTCAGGCGGCCCGTCTCCTTGAACGACTCGATGACCCGGCGGTTCATACCCGCGTGGATGGTGACGAAATCCACGCCGTCTTCCGCATGGGCCCGCACCACTTCCAAAAAGTCCTCGGGCGTGATGGCGATGAGGGACTTTTCCAGATAGCCGATGGCATCGTACATGGGTACCGTGCCGATCATGGCCGGCGATTGCTCGATAAGCTTCGTGCGGAAGGCGCGCGTCTTACCGGAGTTCGACAGATCCATGATGGCATCGGCCCCCAGTTCCAGGGCCACGGCCACCTTCTCCCATTCCGTCGCCTCGTCGGCCAAGTCGCCAGAGATACCGAGGTTCACGTTCACCTTGGTGGTCAGCGGCACGCCGTCCAAGGTGGAGCCCACGCCGCCCGGTGCCAAGCTCGCATGGTGGATGTTGGAGGGAATGGCGATGCGGCCGGCGGCCACGGCAGCGCGGATGGCCTCGGGCTCGCGGCCCTCGGCGGCGGCCACGGCGGCCATCTGGGGCGTGACGATGCCGGCACGGGCATAATCCATTTGGGTGATAGGCGCGGAGGCCGGCCCAGAGGCGGCGGCAGATGCGGGCGTCGTGCGGTCTTCGATCATAAAACTCCCTTCGTTGGCATTACCCACAGCAGGTTCGGCGGGTCGAGGCGTATGCGGCGCCTCCTCTCAGCCTGCCCGGCCGCACGCGCATGCGGCGGCTGCAAGCTCCCCAGGTATGCGGTTGTCAGATCAGTATAGGGAACCCTGCGGCAATGAGGAGCCTACAGGGGCAGGAACACGGCCAAGGTGCCGCTTTCGACGGAGATACGGGCGGCCGTGCCCACGAGTTCGTTGGATAGGCCCCAGCTCGTGCGATTGGTGAGCGCGACGTGGTCGAGTCCGTATTTCAGTCCCTCCTCGCACACGCCGGTGGCCACATCGGAAAGGGAGAAAACCGACACGATGCCCTCGTCGGCCGCCTCGACCAGCAGCTCGCCCGGCCCTACCAGCAGTGCGATGCGCTCGCGCTCCCCCACGGCCATCACGTCCAGCCCGCGCTCGGCGAACGAGGCCAGAAGCGACAGATTCGCGAGCGTGTGATCGAGCCGGCCGCCGAGGGCCCCGTAGACCACCGCGGCCGCAGCCCCGCGGGCCACGACCTCTTCCAGGGCCAGCTCCATGTCCGAAGCGTCCTTTTCGGGAGGAAACCTGCGCACGGGCACGCCTTCGGGCACATAGTTCAGCGAGTCGAAGTCGCCCAGAGCCAAATCGGGCACGCGCCCGAGGGCCTCCAGGGATGCGAAGCCGCCATCCACGGCGATCACACAGTCGAACGCGCCCTCCCGGTCCCAGGCGACGAAATGGGCGCCATTGAAATCCGAGGCGCCGACAAGAGCGTAGGTGATCACGAAAGTCCCTTCTGGCAAGTTCCGTCCTTTCTGCTACAATACCACAGGCGAGCGGGCCAGACGGCCGCGTACCCTTCGGGGTGCGAGGAAAGTCCGGGCTCCGCAGGGCAAGATGCCAGCTAACGGCTGGGCGGGGCGACCCGACGGAAAGTGCCACAGAAAAGAAGACTCCCCCGCGCGAAACGTGTCGCCTGCGCGGCACGCACGAAACGGGAGAAAAGCTGAAACGGTGCGGTAAGAGCGCACCAGCGCGCTGGCAACAGCGCGGCTTGGTAAACCCCATCTGGAGCAAGCGCAAATAGGAGCGCCATACGGTGGCCCGCCGTGCGCTCGGGTTGCGTGCTAGAGGCGCGAGGCGACTCGCGTTCGAGATAAATGGCCGTCCCCGACAGAACCCGGCTTATAGGCCCGCTCGTTTTCCTCCCATTATCCCCAGTCCCGCAGTCGCTCTATGCGCAGAACGCAGGCGAATGGGGCAAGTTTTCGCCGTTTTCCAACACCTGTGGCGAAGAGGAGCGGGCTTCACCGCGCAAATTGCCCGTCCGACCATACGTCCAGGCATCTCCATGGCCTCGATGGCGTCATCGCGGGCAGTGCGATGTTGGAAAACGACGAAAACTTGCCACAGAGGGAGAATCTCGACGCACCAAAAAGGAAAAGGCCCCGAAGGGCCTTTTCTCTTTCTCTGACGAGGGATTGCGGCAGGTTAGTCGATTTCCTCGAACTCGAAGTCGTCGGCGTCGCCGAAGCCGGAGAGATCCTTCTCATAGGCCGAGGCAACCGGCGTGGCGGCGGCCACGGCCATGCCGGCAGCAGCCGGAGCCGCGGGGGCAGCCGGAGTCACGTAGGACGAAGGGGCCACGTACTCGTCGATCTCGAAGGTTCCCGTCATGCCGGAAGCCACATCGTAATCGCCGTCGCCGGCCGCGGCAGCAGCCGCGGGCACGTTGGCACCGATGTCGGCCAGCTTGCGGGAGGCATCGGAGATGATGTCCTTCAGCAGGTCGGCGTACTCCTCGCGGGCGTCCTCGCGATCGTCCTGGAGCTTGCGAATAGCGTCGATGACGTCCTGGCGATCGGTGTTGGCACGATCGATGATGCGCTGAGCCTCATCGCGGGCGTCCTGGATGGTCTCGGTGGCGTTCGCGTTGGCCTTGGCAAGGATCTCGTCAGCGGAGCGCTGGGCGATGATGAGGGCCTGGGCGATAGCGTTGTCGTCGGCGCGCTTGTCGTTGAGCTGGCGCTCCAAGTCGGCAATGATGGCGTCCTTCTGGGCGAGCTGGGCATCGAACTCGGCGGTGTCAACCGAGGAGACGGTCTCGGCAATGGCCACCGTGGCGGAGGCCGGAGCGTCGAAGCCGCTGAAGCGATCCTCCTCCAACTGCGCCTGCAGGTGGGCGATGGTGTCGTTCAGCACGTCGATCTCGTCGGCCACGTGCTCGAGGAAGACATCGACCTCGTCGACGTCGTAGCCCTTGCGATCGATGGAGAAGCTCTGATTGTGGATGTCAGAAGCGGTGATAGCCATGAATGTTACCCTAGCCCTTCTCGTTCCCGTTGTTGTTTGTATGCCGGTCGTCTGACTTTAGAAGAGCACTACCAGCAAGCGTACCCCGAATTGTAATACAAGCAAGGCGATGATGGGAGTTACGTCCACCATACCTCCAAGGGGCGGAATCAATTTCCTGAACAAATTCAGGTACGGGTCGCACAGTTTCCCGAGGGCCCGGTAGATGTCGCCGATAATGCCCGTCTGCGTATTCGGAAGCCACGACATCATCACATAGACGAAGATGATCATGGAGTACGCATCCGCCAGACGGATGAGGAGAGAGGTTAGCATGGGGAAAGCTCCTTAGAACGCTTCGCGGCCCCGGTGTTGCCGGGCCGTTTCGGAAGGGACGGCCTAGACGAGACCTTGGCTGCGCAGGTACGAGCGCTCGGCCTCGGACAGCTCGTTCACGCGGGTGAGGGCGAACACCTTGTTGCCCACGCACTCGACATTGGCATCGAGGGCGCTGGCCACGCCGAAGGAGAAGTCGAGAATGCGCTTGGAGAGAGCGTCGGGCGTGCCCACCAGGCAGAGTACCACGGCGTCGCCGAGCTTAAGGGCCGTGGAGACCGCCTCGGCATCGTTGTAGGCCGCGGGCTTGATGACCTTGAGGGTGCGGGAAGGCACCGTGCGGGAACCGGAGAAGGCGCTGGCCCCCGTGAAGCTGCTGCGGGCGGCCGGACGCTCCTCGCTCGGCGCTGGAGCCGTGGGCTCAAACAGCGAGTTGAGCCCTTCGGAGCGGGCCTGATGGGCCGCCGAGGCCGCAGCGGAGGCGGCAGCGGTGCCCTCGGGGGTCATCTGGGGCGGCAGCGAGGAATCCACCATGGTGCGGAAGGAACTGGAGCCGACAGAGCGGCGCGAGCTGACGGCGTTATCGTCGGGCAGGGACGGCACCTGGGTACGGGCCCGCACATCGTCGATGGACACGAGGCGCGGCATGGTGGAACGGCCTGCGGAGCGCGTCCCAGGCTCGCGGGTGGTCACCGAGTCGTAGCGGTCGAAGGAGCTGCGGGACGAGGTGCGGGTATAGCTCTCGTCGTAGCCGTACTCGCCGTAGTCCTCCCCCTCGTCGTCGTATTCCTCGTAATCGTCGTAGTACTCCTCATAGTCGTCCTTGCGACCGAAACCCAGTTTCGACTTGATATCGCCGAACATGCGCTTGCCGTCGTTCAGGTCCATGGGGCCTCCTGCTTCGTTTCCGCGGCGACCCGCAGTCGCCCTTGCTCGTATAAGGTCTCAGGGACGCAAGGGAGCGCCCTGCCGTAAGCCATCCACCATCATAGCAGGTTCGCTACTACTCCTCGAAAGAATCGCTAAAGATAGCACGGCCAACGCGCACCATGGTGGCGCCGCAGGCGATGGCGCAGGGCCAATCCTCGCTCATGCCCATGGATAGCTCGGTGAAGGCCCCTGCTTCCGCGTCGCCCAGGGAGGGGCGAATCTCCCCTGCCAGGACCGCAAGCCCCCGGAAGGCGGCCTCGGCAGCGGCGGGGTCGCCCTGGGGCGCCATGGTCATCAGGCCGCGCACCCGCAGATGGGGCAGTGCCGCCAGCGCCCGCACAAGCATGAGCGCCTCCTGGGGGGCGACGCCGCTCTTGGAGGCCTCCCCCGAGACATTCACCTCCACCAGCACGTCCTGCACCGTGCCGAGGCGTGCGGCCGCCTCGTTGATCTTCTGCCCATGGCGCAGGGTGTGAAGCGAGTGGATGAGAGCGGCCGCACCCACGATATCGGGAATGCGCCGCGACTGGATGTTGCCGATGAAATGCCAGCGCACCTCGGGGAACTGGGCGGCCCGGGCCACCAGCTGATCGGGGCGGTTCTCCCCGAAGTCCCGGGCGCCGGCCTCCATGGCGGCAGCCACGCCCTCGGGGCCAACGGTTTTCGACACGGCGATGAGGCGCACATCGGACGGCTCGCGCCCGCACTGCTCGCATACCGCGGCCACCTCGGCGGCGACGCGGCGGTACTGGTCTTCCACGCTCACGGGAATCACCTTTCCAATCGACAGGCCAGGGCTCCATGGCGGCCGCAGCGGCCGCCCGAGGCCCGGTAGGAGAAGTACTGCTCGGAATGGCACTGGGTGCACATGCCGGCCTCGGCCACGCGGGCCCCATCGATGCCGATGGCGGCGAGATCGGCCCGGATGGCAGCGGCCATGGACACATGGCGGCCGTCAGGCCCCATGCAGACGGGACCGAAGGCATCGCGGAACCGGGCGGCCACGTCATCGCCCACCTCGAAGCAGCAGGGGCCGATATGGGGCCCGATGTACACGTTGACCTCGGAGGCATCCGCCGAGGCGGTCGCGGCGAGATCGGCAACGGCCGTGCTGGCAATGTGGCCGACGCACCCGCGCCAGCCCCCATGGGCCACGGCGAAAGAGCCGTCGGGAGCCACGGCGATGATCGGCGTGCAGTCGGCAAAGCAGAGCAGGGCCAGGGTATCGGGCACGGTGACAAGGAAGCCGTCGGCCCCCTCGGCCGCATCGGCCCGGGCGGCCTCGCGGGCAGCGGCGCCCGCTTCGCGCACGGAGACGATGCGGGTGCCGTGAACCTGGTTGGCGGTCACGACCGCATCGGGGCCGACGCTGAGGGCCCGGGCGGCGCGGGCCACGTTTTCGGCCACGGCCGCGGGGTCGTCGCCCACATGGCCGCCGAGGTTCAAGGAGCCGTAGCACCCCTCGCTCACCCCGCCCGCACGGCCCGTAAAAGCAATGCGCACGCCCGTGAGGCGGGCGAGCGCATTGTCGGTGAGCACCGGGATGGCGCCCAGATTCATGTTTTCGAGCCGCGGCAGCGGCAGGCTCGTCTGCGCCATGGCGAAGACGGCGGCCTAGCGCTGGCGCTTCAGGAAGTCGGGGATGTAGTCCTCGTCAGCGAAGCGGTTCGCCGGAGCCGGGGCGCTGAAGGTGACCGGGGCCTGCTGAGCCGGCTGGGGAGCCGGGGGCTCGGTGGGGGCGAACAGGTCCTTGCGAGAGAAGTCCATGGACGACTGGGCCGCACCCACCTTGAAGCCGGTGGCGATGACCGTGATGCGCACAGCATCACGGAGCTCCTCGTCGATAATCTGGCCGTAGATGATGTTGGCGTTGTCGTCGGCGCAGGCCTCCACCGTGCGAGCCGCCTCGGACACCTCGGTCAGGGTGAGGTCGGGGCCGCCAGCGATAGAGAACAGCACGCGGGAGGCGCCGGCGATAGAGGACTCGAGCAGGCTGGAAGAAGTAGCCTGCTGGGCAGCATCCAGAGCGCGATTCTCGCCCGTGGAGATGCCGATGCCCATCATGGCCGTGCCCGCATCCTTCATAACCGTGCGAATGTCGGCGAAGTCGAGGTTGATGAGGCCGGGGATGGTGATGAGGTCGGTGACGCCCTGGATGCCCTGGCGCAAGGTGTCGTCGCAGATGCGGAAGGCATCGATCATGGACGTCTTCTTATCGACGATCTCAAGCAGGCGATCGTTGGGAATCACGATGAGGGTGTCGACCTTCTGAGAGAGCAGGTCGATGCCCTGGTCGGCCTGGTTGCGACGGAGGCGACCCTCGAAGGAGAAGGGCTTGGTGACGACGCCCACGGTAAGGGCGCCGATCTCCTCGCGGGCGATCTCGGCCACGATGGGGGCCGCACCCGTACCGGTGCCGCCGCCCTCGCCGGCGGTGACGAAGACCATATCGGCCTCGGCCAGAGCCTCGCGGATCTCCGCCCGGCTCTCCTCGGCGGCCTGGCAGCCCACCTGGGGGTTCGCGCCGGCCCCGAGGCCGCGCGTCAGCTCTTCGCCGATGTGGATGGTCTTGTCGGCATCGGACATGAGCAGGGCCTGACGGTCGGTATTGACCGCGATGAACTCGACGCCGCGCACACCGGCCTCCACCATGCGGTTCACCGCATTGGTGCCGCCGCCGCCAACGCCGACGACCTTGATGACCGCCAGATGCTCTCCGCCAGGGATATTCGCCATTGTTGTTTCCTCCACACTAGCTGCGTTTCAATGCTGCGTTTCAATCGTTCTTCGCGCACCGCGGACGGCACGCCCGTAAGGCCGTTCCTCCGAACGGCTTTTATGTGGGGATATTGTACACGATGAGATGCCCTTTGCAACGATGGGCGCGGCTAAAGGATTGCCCACGTCCATGAATACGACAGAACAGCCCGCGAAGGGCGCCCCTACACGGCTCGCCAGGTGGGGCGGTCGACAACGCGGACGTTGATGTAGGCCACCGTGCCCGGGTGCTCGGCCATGATGGTCAGGCAGATGCGCTCCTTGTCGCGGATGTCCTCGGCGGTGCCGAAGGCAATCTCGATGCCGTTGTCGAGGGTGAGCAGGGTAGAGGCCGCATCGGTGGCCGACACGGTCTTGACCTGCTCGGCCAGCTCAGTGGACAGGCCGTCGAGGATGGCCAGGGCGTTGCTCACATTCCCGTCGGTGCAGTAGGTGCCCACCTCGGGCGTGAGGCCGAAGGGCACGTCCTTGATGTGCAGCACGGCATCGGCGTCCTCGAAGATCTGGGGGCTGATGGATTGGCCCAGTTCCGAATCGCGGGCGGGGATCTCCATGAGCCACATGCCGTCGGAGGCAATGGCCCACATCTGGGTGGTCTTGGCGTTGTCGGCCGCCACGTCCACCACGGCGGCGATCTTGCGCTCGGTAACGGCAATTTCCAGGGTATTCGGGAAGAGGCGGCTCACGCGCACGCTCTCCACCCAGGCATCGCGCACCACGCTGTCCTCGATGGCGCCGGTGTCCACGTTGAGCAGGGTGGTGCCCTGGGGCACGGCGGCCAAGATGGCCATCTCCTCGTTGGTGAGGTGGTCGGCGCCGGTCACCTTCACCGATTCGATGGTAAAGGTCGGCGAGAAGTACAGGCAGCCGTAGGTGCCCCCAAGGAGCACGGCGGCCACTATGAGGGCCACGACGATGCGGAAGCCGCGGGAGCGTTTCGGTCGGGCGATGGTGCGAGGCGTGCCGCCTCGCCGGGCACTCCCCCGGCCCTGGTCCAGGTCGCCTAGACGCACGGAGCTCACCGAGGCGCGGCCCGAGCGTGACGGGCGGGAGCCGCCGCGGGGCGACGGCGACGAGGCGGCGCGGCCGGCCCGGGCAGGGCGTGCCGGGCGGGACGCGGCCCGCGGGGCGCGATCGGACGCCGCGACGATGCGCCGGGCCGCCCCCTTGTTGTAGCGGGGGTTGTTGGCACCGCCCCTAGCCATGGCGCTCCTCGCGACCGGGGCGCCCGGCCCCGTCGAAGCCGACGAGGCGCACCTCGGGCACGAGATCGACGCCGTAATTGGCCCGCACGCAACGGCGCACGTGCTCCATGAGGGCGCGCACGTCGGCGGCCGTGGCGCTGCCGGCGTTCACGATGAAGTTGCCGTGCACGTCGGAGACCCGCGCTCCGCCTACGCTGGCCCCCTTGAGCCCGGCCTCGTCGATAAGACGGCCCACCGAGGCGCCCTCGGGGTTCTTGAACACGCTGCCGCAGGTGGGCAGAGCCAAAGGTTGGGTCTGCTGACGCCGGGCCAGGTTCGATTCCATGCGGTCGCGCAGCTGGAAGGGGTCGGCGGGCACAGCGGCCAGCTCACACTCGAGGATGGCCTCGTCAGGTGCAAAGGAGCTGGTACGGTAGCCCCAATCGATCTCGGAGCCGCGACGTCGCAGCAGGCCCCGGCCGGGCCGGTAGGTGGTGACCGTGACGACGCGCTCGCCGATCCACTCCTCCCGGGAGCCGGCGTTCATGCACAGAGCGCCGCCGACGGTGCCCGGCGTGCCCACGGCGAACTCGAAGCCGCCGAGGTTGCGGCGGAAAGCATCCTGGACCACGGAGGACAGGGTGGCACCGGCCCCCACCATGAAGCGGCCGTCCTCGAAGCGCGAGGAGCGAAAGTCGCGGCCGAGGGCGATGACCACACCGGAGAAGCCCTCGTCGGCCACGAGCACGTTGGAGCCGCGGCCGAGCATGATCCAGGGCATGGCCTCATCGGCACACACGTCGATGAGGCCCGTGAGGGCCCCGATGGAGTTCACCCTCACGAAGAAGCGGGCCGGGCCCCCGATGCGGTAGGTGGTGTGGCGGCTCATGGGCTCGTTGGGATAGATGTCGCCGTCGAATCGGTCGTCCACGAGCAGCGACTGGAGCGGTGAGGCATGACGGGCCATGGGGCTCCCCTAGCGTCCCAGCTCGTCGACGAGCTGCGGGGCGATGGCGGTCACATCGCCGGCGCCCATGGTGATGATGAGGTCGCCGGGCTCGGCGGCCTCCACGAGGGCGGGCACCACGTCGATGCGGCGGGGCACGTAGCGGGCGCACGGGTGGCCGTGCTCGATGACGGGGGCGAGGAAGGTCTTGCCCGTGATACCCGGCACCGGCGCCTCGCCAGCGGAATAGACGTCCATGAAAGTGACGCTGTCGGCCCCGTCGAAGGCGGCGCCGAACTCGTCGTGCATCACCTCGGTGAACAGGGCTGCCCGCGAATAGCGGTGGGGCTGGAACAGCACGTGCACCCGCTTGAAGTCCAGGGCCTTCGCCGCGGTGATGGTGGCGGCGATCTCGGTGGGATGGTGGGCGTAGTCGTCCACCACGGTCACCCCGCCGGCCTCGCCGGCCAGATCGAAGCGACGGCGCACGCCGGAAAACTCCGCGAGCTTATCGGCGGCAGCGACAACATCCAGGCCGAGGGCCGCGATGAGGGTGAGCACCGCCGCGCCGTTGGCCACGTTGTGCAGGCCCGGGTTCTGCTTGATGCGGCTCGCCACCACGGTGCCGTCGGGCAGGCGCAGGGTGAAGCGCGTGCCCACCCCGGCCGTCTCCCAGCCGGTGATGCGGGCGTCGCACGCCTCGCCGAAGCCGTAGGTGGTCACGGCGCGCCCCGTGGAGCGGGCCACCTCAAGGAGGAGCGGGTCATCGCCGCACACGACGAGGGGGCCGCCCTCGCGCACGCCGGTCATGAACATGCGGAACTGGTCGCAGATCTCCTCAAGGCCCGCGTAGTGGTCCAGATGGTCGGTCTCGATGTTGGTGACGATGGCCGCGGCCGGGGACAAGTAGGTGAAGGACTTGTCGGACTCGTCGGCCTCCACCACGTAGTAGGCGCCGGCGCCGGAATGGGCGTTGGTGCCGTAGGTCCGCACGATGCCCCCGATGAGGAAGGTGGGGTCGCAGCCCATGGCATCCAGGGTACTGGCAAGCATGGAGGACGTGGTGGTTTTGCCGTGGGTGCCGGCCACGGCCAGGGTATCCAGATCTCGGCCGAGGTGTGCGAGCATCTGGGCCCGGTGCCAGATCTTCAGGCCTCGGCGGCGGGCCTCGATGAGTTCGGGGTTGTTCTCCAGAATGGCCGTGGACACCACGACGAGGGGATCGCCCTCGGGGATGTTCGCGCCGTCCTGGCCGATGAACACCGTCACGCCGGCCTCGCGCAGCTGCTTGGTGTAGCGGCTCTCCTTCAAGTCGGAGCCGCTGACTTCCATGCCCTGGTCGTGGGCGACCCGGGCGATGCCGCTCATGCCGACGCCGCCGACACCGATGAAGTGGAGCTTGTCCGTGCTCATATCAAACCGCCTTCAAGCCGTCTCTTGTTCAAACTTTGCTATTGTACAGCACGGCGGCCGCCCTTGGCCTCGGCTTCCACGACATCTGCCAACATCGCCGCCGCCTGGCCCGTTTTCCTCCCGCAGGCCGCGCGGTGCTGAGCCTCGCGCACGGCGGGGTCGTCGATGAGGGAGGCCAGGCGCTCGGCGAACAGGCTGCCGTCCAGCTCGCCGTCGGGCACCATGAAGGCACAGCCGGCCTCCACGTAGGCCCGGGCGTTGGTGGTCTGGTGGTCCGCCGTGGCGTGGGGATAGGGCACGAGCAGGGCCGGGATGCCCCGCGCCGAGATCTCGGCGAGGGAGGTGGCCCCGGCGCGGGAGACGATGGCGTCGGCGGCGGCCAGGGTCTGCCCCATGCGGTCCTGATAGCCCATGAGGCGCCAGCGACGCTCCTGCTCGGGAGTGAGGGCCAGCGCCTCGGTGACCGAGGCGAGCTCCTTGGGACCAGTGATGTGCACGATGTGGAGATGCGGCCGGGCGAGCAGCTCGTCCTTCAGGGCGCAGACGGCCTCGTTGATGTGGCGGGCTCCCAGAGAGCCGCCGAAGACCAGGAGCATGAAATCGTCCTCGGCCAGGTCGAACAGGGCGCGGCCGGCAGCGCGGTCCGCCTCGATGACCGAGCGGCGCACGGGATTGCCCGTGAGATGCACCGGCGTGGAAGCCGGCAGGTCGCAGCCGGGGCACTCGTAGGTGAGACAGAGGGCCGCCGCTTTCTTCGCCAAGTACTTGTTGGCCATGCCCATGACCGAGTTCTGCTCGTGGAGCACCACCGGGATGCCCGCCTTCTCGGCGGCCCGGGCCACGGGGATGGACACATAGCCGCCGAAGCCCACCACCACGTCGGGCTCGATCTCGCGGAACCACCGGCGGGCCTTGGCCGTGGAAGCAGCGATCTTCGCCACGCCCTTGGGCAGCGAGGCCAGGTGCGCCCGGTCGAAGCCGGAGGCCTCGAAGGAGGTGAACGGGATACCGGCGGCCGGCACGAGCCGGGCCTCCACCCCGCCGGGGGTGCCGGCGAAGCGGACGTCCCAGCCCCGAGACGCCAGCTCCTCGGCCAGGGCGAGGGCGGGATTGATATGGCCGGCGGTACCGCCGCCGGAGACGACTGCCAACATGGCTTACCTCCTGGAGGATCGGGAACGGGGCGAGGGGGCCGTCCCGCTCGGTGCCGGACGGCGGCTGCGATCGGAACTGCGAGATCCGCTCGGGCGATCGGAGCGCCCGGTGCGACCCGGGCGATCAGGGCGGCCGGCGCCGCGAGAGGGCCGCGAGCGACCCTCTTCGGGACGCTCCTGCCTCACAAGACGCAGATCGGCCCGGCGCTGCTCGTAGACCGAGGGGCCGCGCTCGGGACGGGACACCGACAAGATGAGCCCGAGCAGGATGAATGACGCCAGCATAGAGGAGCCGCCGGCCGAGATGAAGGGCAGCGGCTTGCCCGTCGTGGGAAAGACGCCGATGACACAGGCGATGTTCAAAAACGCCTGGAAGACGAGCATCACCGTGCAGCCGCCGGCCACCATGGTGCCAATCTCGTCGTCGGAGCGCTCGGCAATGGAGAGCCCGGCGAACAGGACCCCGAAGAACAGCAGCACCACGGCCATGGCCCCCACCAGACCCAGCTCCTCGCCGATGACCGCGAAGATGAAGTCGCTCTCCGAGGCGAACAGGTACTGGAACTTCTCGTGGGAATTGCCGAGGCCCACGCCGAACAGGCCGCCCTCCGAAAGGGCGTAATAGGAGCGGATGATGTTGTAGCCGGTACCGTAGCCCCCCTTCCCGTCGTTCCACGGGTCCAGGAACACGAGGCGCCCGGCGCGGTAGCCGGTGCCGAAGATGGCGATGAGACCGCCGACCACGCACACGGCGAGCACGGCGGCGATGACCTTGCGCGGGACGCCCCCCATCCACATGACGGCGATGATACCCACAGCGCAGATGACCGTGGTGCCCAGGTCGGACTGGGTGCGGTACATGATGGCGATGGGCACGATGAGGAAGATGAGCACCCGCACCATGGAGGCGCGGAATTCCACCATACCGCTGCGGTAGTCCAAAAGCAGCCGCACGGCCACGAGCAAGAAGGCGATCTTGCAGAACTCTGAGGGCTGCACGCCGACGCTGCCGATGTAGAGCCAGCGCTTGGCGCCGTAGTTGTCGGTGCCCATGACGGCCGTGGCCAGGATGAGGACCACGGCCACGGCCCAGATGACCCACAGCGCCGGCCCCACCCAGGTGCGGTAGTTCACGCGCCACAGCACTGCGGCCACGACGGAACCCACGATGACGAAGAGGAGCTGGTCGGTGAAGAAGTCGCTGGCGGGCTTGCCTGCTTCCAGGGCCTTCACCATGGAGGCGGAGAACACCATGACGAGCCCTACGAGCACGAGGGCCAAAGCGCACAAGAGCAGGAGAACACGAGGCCCCTGACTGGAGGGGCCCGAGGATGCTGCGGTCTGCCGAGAGGGACGGGCCACGCCTAGCCCTCCTCCGCCGCGGCGCGGGCGGCCACGAGGGCCTTGAATACGTCGCCGCGCTCCTCGAAGCAGGAGAACTCATCGAAAGAGGCGCAGGCGGGCGAGAGCACCACCACGTCCCCCGGCTCGGCCGCGGCCAGAGCCGCGTCGAGGGCCGCCTCCAGGGCCGGGGCACCGAATACTGGCAGGGCGGCATCGGCGAAGGCGGCGGCGAAACGCTCCCGAGCCTCGCCGAAGCAGACGACGGCCTTGGCATGCTCTTCGCAGGCGGCTACGAGGGGCGCCAGGTCAGTGCCCTTGTCGCGGCCGCCCAGCAGCACGATGGGGCGCGCGGGCAGAAAGGCCCTCAGAGCCACAAGAGTGGCATCCACATTGGTGGCCTTGGAGTCGTTGTAGCAGGCCACGCCGGCCACGGTGCCGGCAGGCTCGATACGGTGGGCCATGGGGGCGAAGGAGAGCAGCCCCTCGGCCACGGCCGCCTCCGGCGCGCCCAGGGCCAGGGCCGCCGAAGCGGCGGCCAGGGCGTTGGCCTGGTTGTGCTCGCCGGTGATCTGTAAATCGTCCACGGACACGAGTTCGAACACCGTGCCGTCCAGGGCCACGGTGAGCCTGCCGCCCGCCCCGCAGAAGGCGGCGTTGGCCGCGCCGCAGGCCGCGCGCATGTCGCCGCCCACGCCGGCGGCGGCTCCTACGGGCACATAGGCGAAGGGGAAGCCCCCCGCCGCGCGCACCTCGCGGATCCGCGCGCGAACGGCCTCGTCGCAGGCCACGAGCACCGCCGTGGCCCCGGGCACCATGCCCATGTTCGCGAGCACCTTCCACTTGGCCTGGGCGTAATGCTCGTGGCTGCGGTGCCAGGCCAGATGGTCGGGGGTGATGTTGAGTACCACGGCCACATCGGGAGCGAAGTCGCGGGTGGAGGCCAGCTGATAGCTGGACACCTCGGCCACGTAGACCTCGGCGCGGGCGGCGGCCACGGCCTTGATGCACGGATCGCCGATGTTGCCCACGGCCACGGCATCTAGGCCGGCGACCCGCAGCAGATGGGTCGCGAGGGCCGTGGTGGTGGTCTTGCCGTTGGTGCCGGTCACGGCCACCCAACGGGAGGCGGCGGCACTCTCGCGCCAGGCGAACTCCACCTCGCTGATCACCTCGGCGCTGGCGGCCTCGGCGCTGGCGTAGAAGGGCGAGAACTGAGAGATGCCGGGGCTTGCAATGCACAGGTCGTAGGCGCCCTCGATATCTTCGTGGTCGAAGAGCACCACCGCGCCGGCGGCCCGAGCCGCCTCGGCCCAGGCGAGCGAATCGTCGTTCGGGGCGCCGGCGGCCACTGCCAGGGCGTCCACGCGATCCCCCAGCAGGCCCAGACAGTACTCCGCCGCGGCCTTGCCGCTCACGCCGAGGCCCAGCACGAGCACGCGGCCGAGCCGGGCCCGGGCACGTTTGCGGTCGGCCAGGTACTCCACGGCACCCATGCTAGGCCACCGCCAGAGACGAGGCGAACTGGAGCACGAAGCCGCAGGCGGCCAGCATGCCCGACACGATCCAGAAGCGCACGACCACCTTCGTCTCGGACCAGCCCTTCTTCTCGAAGTGATGGTGCAAAGGCGCCATGAGGAAGATGCGCTTCTTGGTCTTCTTGTAGTAGAACACCTGGATCATGACCGAGAGGGCCTCGGCCACGAACAGGCCGCCGATGATGATGACGATGAACTCCACCTTGGTGAGCACGGCCAGACACCCCAGGGCCATGCCGAGGGCCAGAGAGCCGGTGTCGCCCATGAAGATGTCGGCCGGGAAGGAGTTGAACCACAGAAAGCCGATGCAAGCGCCGGCCAGCGCCCCGGCGAACAGGGCCGGCTCCAGCTGGCCGGTGCGGAAGGCGATGGCGGCCATGACGAGCATGACCACCATGACCGTGCCCGCGGCCAAGCCGTCCAGGCCGTCGGTGAGGTTCACGGCGTTGCACAGGCCCACGAGCAGGATAAGGCAGTAGGCCAGATAGAGCCAGGGAATGGAGATGCCGGCGGAATCGGTCTCGCCGCCGAGCGGGATCACCGTCGTGAGCACGCCCAGGTCGATGGTGCAGATGAAGGGGATCTCCACCGTGGGGGCCACGTCGAGCAGGTTCACGGCGCAGAGCACGAAGATGCCGGCGATGAGAAACTGACCGACGAGCTTCGCCTTGGGCGTGAGGCCCAGCGAACGCTCATGGGCCACCTTGGAGGCGTCGTCGATGAAGCCGAGGATGCCCGTGGCCAGCGTGGCTCCCAGCAGCAGCCACAGCTCCACAGTGGGGGCGCCCACGGAGGCGAGCAACGTGAAGGCGATGACCGCCACCAGCATAATGACACCGCCCATGGTGGGGGTGCCCTGCTTCACGAGGTGGCTCTGCGGGCCGTCGGCCCGCACCTGCTGGCCGATGTGGCTCGATTTCAGGAAGCGGATCCAGGCGGGCATGAGCACCATGGTGAGCACCATGGCGAGCACCACCGCGAGGAAGACCATGAACGTGGGGTAGGCGGAGAAGAGCGAGAACATTAGCGGACCAATCCTTCGACGACACGGTTGAGCCCCATGAAGTGGGACGCTTTCACGAGCACGGCATCGCCGGGCTCGAGCAGGGTATCAAGTTCCTCCAGCACATCGGCCACCGTGGCGGCCCGGCTGATGCGGGCGGCGTCCATGCCGGCCGCGGCGGCGCCCTCGGCGATGGACGCCGCGAGCTCGCCCACGCAGATGAGCTTATGGAGGCCCGCCTCGGCTGCCGCCGCGCCGACGCCGGCGTGGCACGGCTCGGCGAAGCTGCCGAGCTCGCCCATGTCGCCGAGGACGGCGATGCGCCGACCCGCTACGTCGGTGGCAGCGAAGGTGGCCAGAGAGGCCCGCATGGAATCGGGGCTCGCGTTGTAGGCGTCGTTCACGATGGTGAAGCCGCCCCGGGCGGCGATGACCTCCTGGCGCCCCGGCTCGGGCACGGAAGCGCCCAGAGCCGACGCGATGGTCTCCAGATCCAGGCCGAGGGCGAAGCCCACGGCAGCAGCGGCCACGGCGTTATCCACGTTGTGGGCCCCGGTCAGGGCCAGGGCGCAGCGGCAGCGCTCCACGGGGGCGAGCAGCGACAGATCGCCCTCGTCGGCGCGGTCGCGAGCGCACAGGGTAAAACAAGGGCGCCCCTCGGCGTCCAGGGCCACATCCTCGGCCCAGACCACCTCGTCGCAGGCCACGGCCTCCCGCTCGTAGAGCTCGACGGCGGCCCCGTCGGGGTGGCCGTCGAAGCCGGAGAGGGCCACGGGCCGCTCCCCCAGACGCCCCGCGTCCATGAGAATGCCGAGGGCGGGGCTGTCCAGGTTGAGGAAGGCGCGGCCCGTGCCGGCGGGCAGGGCCGCGAACAGCTCGGCCTTGGCCCGGGCGATGTTCTCCCGGCTCCCGAGCAGCTCGATATGGCTCTCCCCCACATTAGTGACCAGGCCCCAATCGGGGCGCACGAAATCGCAGAGCTCGGCGATCTGGCCCATGCCGCGCATGCCCATCTCCACCACGACCACGGCGGTCTCCGGATCGGCGGCCAGCAGGGTGCGGGGCACGCCCAGTTCGTTGTTCTGGTTGCCGCGGGTGGCCACGGTGGATCCGAAAGCGGCGCACACGTCGCGCACGAGGTTCTTCGTAGTGGTCTTGCCCACCGAGCCTGTCAGTCCGATGATGCGGCCGCGCAAATGGCCGCGCCATTCCCGGGCCAGATCGGTGATGGCGCTCGCGGTGTTGGCCACCTCGATAACGGCGGCCCCCATTTCCCGGGCCAGCAGACAGGCGGGGCGCCCGGGACTCTGCATGACCAGGGCGCCGGCGGCTCCGGCGCGCAGGGCCGCTTCCACGAAGTCGTGGCCATCCACGCGCTCGCCGGGCAGGGCCACGTACAGCCAGCCCGGCTGCACTTCGCGGGAATCCCAGGTAATGCCCGTCATGAGAGCACTGGGATCAATGGCATCTACGAGAAACTGGCCGCCGGTGCATGCTGCGATTTGCTTTGCGTTGAGGCGCACGCGGCATCCCTCCCCTTAATCGTTCTCCGTCTCGCCGAAGGCGCGGATGAGCTCCTCGGCGGCCACCTGGCGATCATCGAAGGCGAGCACCTCGTCCCCCACCAGCTGGTAGTCCTCGTGTCCCTTGCCGGCGAGCAGGATGGCGTCCCCCGGCTCGGCGGCGGCGATGGCGGCGGCGATGGCGGCGCGGCGGTCGGGCTCCACGATGAAGCCCTCGGCGCCCTCCATGCCCGCCAGAATGTCGTCGATGATGGCCCGCGGATCCTCGTGGCGGGGGTTGTCGCTCGTCACCACGGCCAGATCGGCGGCCAGGGCGGCCTGGCCCATGATGGGGCGCTTGGTTGCATCGCGGTTGCCGCCGCAACCGAAGACCACGATGGTGCGGCCCGCGCTGAGGGCCTGGATGGAGGCGATGGCCTTGGCCAGGGCGTCCGGCGTGTGGGCATAGTCCACGTACACGGTCACCGGAGCTGCGGCCGGGGCCGGCACCTGCTCCAGGCGCCCGGGCACCGGCGGCATGGTGGCCAGGGCCCGCACGATGACATCGGTAGGGATGCCGAGGGACAGGGCGCATCCGAAGGCGGTCATGACGTTCTCCAGATTGAAGCGGCCCACGAGCGGGTAGATCACCTCGACGCGGGCACCGCGCACTTCCAGAGTGGCCACGGTGCGCGTGGCCTCGAAGGCCACCTCCAACGGGTGGATCTGAGCAGTCGTATCGAAGCCGGTGGTGATGACCTCGTCGCCGGCCTCGGTGCAGCGGCGCAGGAGCTCGCGGCCCCAGGCTCCGTCGATGTTGATGACCCGGCGGGCCGGGTAGGCCGCCGAGAACAGCAGGGCCTTGGCCTCGAAGTAGTCGTCGAAGGTATGGTGGTAGTCCAGATGGTCCTGGGTGAGGTTGGTGAAGGCAGTGACGGCGAAGTCGGTGCCCCAGGTGCGCTTGAGATCAAGGGCGTGCGAGCTCACTTCCATAGTCACCACGGTGCAGCCGGCATCGCGCATCCGCGCGAACAGCTTCTGCAGATCGGGAGATTCCGGCGTCGTATGGTCGGACTTCTCCACGATCCCGGCAATCTTGTTGCCCACGGTGCCGATCACGCCGCAGCGGTTGCCCGCCACCTCGGCGATGTGCTCCACGAGGTAGGTCGTGGTGGTCTTGCCATTGGTGCCCGTAATGCCCACGAGGGAGAAGCCCTCCGAGGGATGGTCGTAGAAGGCTGCCGCCGCGCCGGCCATGGCCTTGCGGGAGTCGGCCACCACCACCTCGGTCACGTCAGTGGCATCGGCCAGGTACACCTTGCGTTCGGCCACGAGCGACGTGGCGCCCCTATCGATAGCGTCCTGGGCGAAGGAGTGCCCGTCCACCACATTGCCGACGATGCAGAAGAACATGTCGCCGGAACAGACGGCGTCGCTGCGGAAGGCGAGCCCCGCCACCTCCTCGCTACCGTCGCCGATAATGGTGCATTCCATTCCTTGGAAAAGCTCTGCGCAGGTCTTGGTCATGGCGTGGTATTCCTCTGGCGTCGTGGGACTTACTTCGCTTCGTCCGTGGTGATGTTGTACTGCTTCACGGCATTGGTCATTATATCGTTAAAGATTTTGGTGGTCTGGCGCATCCCGTAAACCTCGTTGGCTCCTACAAAACAAACTAATTTGCTGGAGGAGTTGTCGATGAAGCCGCAGAAGCCGAGGTTGTACACATCCTTCTTGTAGCCGCCCTCCTCCGAGGCGATCTCGGCCGTTGAGGTCTTGCCGCACACCTCGTAGCCGGGGATGTCGGCCTTGACGCCGGTGCCGTCGGTGACCACCGAGCGCAACATGGAGCGCAGATCGCGCAGGGCCTCGGCATCCTCGGTCACCGTCTCCTCGGGCCATTCGGCCACTTCACCGCTCTGGGGCTTGGAGATGAGGAAGTGGGGCGTGACCATGACACCGTCGTTGGCCACACAGCCGTAGAAGCGCACCATCTGCAACGGGGTCACGGAAATGCCCTGGCCGAAGCTGATGTTATAGCCGACGATCTTGCCCCACTGGTTGAAGTCGAGCACGCTGCCGCCTCCCTCGCCGGGGTAGTCGATGCCCGTGGCCTCGGTGAGGTGGTAGCGTTTGATGGCGTCGTTCAGGTACGGGAAGCCCGCGTTCTCCATGGCCAGGGAGATGCCCACGTTGGAGGAGTGGTTCAGAATCTCGCGCAGGGAGTAGGTGGCCCCCTCGCGCTCATGGGAGTCGGACACGTCGTAGTCGTTGGCCGAGATGGTGCTCGGGCAGAACATGGTGGTCTCAGGTCCCATGGCCTTCGATTCCAGAATGGCCATGGCCGACACCGATTTGAAGGTGGATCCGGGCTCGTAGGGCTGGGTGATGGCCTTCACGTGCTCGCTGCCCACCTCCGATTCGGCCATATTGTTGGGATCCATGTAGGGCAGAGAGCAGGCCGCGTACACCTCGCCGGTGGCCGCGTCCATCACCAGGGCCGAGCCCTCGTCGGTCTCCACTTCCTCCACGCCGTCCGCCAGCGCCTGCTCCACGGTGTCCTGAAGCTTGATGTCCAGGGAGATCATGATATCGGTGCCGTCGATGGCGGCCACCTCCTCCTTCACTCCGCCGGGGATGGGGAAGCCCTGCTCGCCGCGCTCGCCGACGTAGCGGCCCGGCGTGCCGCAGAGAATGTCGTTGTACTGGAGCTCCAGGCCCGTGATGCCCTCGCCGTCGGCGTTGCAGAAGCCAATGACCTGGGCCCCCACCGAGCCGTGGGGGTACTCGCGCCGCGTGTCGGCGATGAAGTAGATGCCGTCGAGCTTGAGCTCCTTCACCTTGTCGGCCGCCTCCACGTCGGCCTGGCGCTTGATGTAGACGAAGGTGGTGCTCGGCGTGGAGAGCAGCTCCTGGTAATCGGCCGCCTCTCCCCCGAGGATGCCGGCCAGGGCCTGGGCCTCGGCCGCCGCATCGGTCACCTCCACGGGGTTCGCGTAGATAGTGGTGGCGTCCACTGAGGTGGCCAGCACAATGCCGTTGCGGTCGTAGATGGTGCCGCGGCGCGGCGTGGTGTCGAAGCTCACGGTGCGCGATTCCTCGGCCTGGGCCGCGTACTGGTCGGCAACGATCACCTGGAGAAACACGAGCCGGAAGAAGAAAATGGCCACGAGGGCGGCGAAGGCCACGAGGAGCACCTGGGCCCGGCTTGTGATGGGGGGCAGCGCCGCACCGATTGCCGCAGCGCCCTGGCGCAACGGATCAGAGGCGCCGAGGCCGGCGCGCGACGGAGCGTCGCGATGATCGCGGGGAGCGCGGGCCATGAAAGGCGCCTAGCGGGCGGCCGCCGCGGCGGCGACGGAGTCGGACAGGGACAGATTGCCCTCGGCGTCTACGGAGACGACATCGTCGGGCAGGGTGATCTGGTCGGAGTACTCGGCCGTGGGGGCGGCCATACCGAGGGAGGCGGCCTGGGCCTTGATGCGCGAGGGCTTGGAGAGCACGCTCTGAGCCACTTCCAAATCGCTGCCCTCGGTGCGGGCGGTCTCGATATCGTGCTCGATGACCTTGGTCTCCAGGGCGCAGGCGGCCGTAGCAGAGGTGATGGCCACGCGGCCCACGGCGATGACGGCGATGACGATGCACGCCACAGCGCAGATCTTCGCAAGGGAGAGGACCGCCGCCGACAGGCCCTCCTCCACCGAGGCGCGCCGGCCGGCGCCGGGCACCACCGATATGGAGGGCCCTTCCTCGTAGACGGGCAGGGCCTCGGCCACCGAGGTGGCCACATAGCGGGCGCCCTGGTAGCGGGAGGCCACGGAAGCGGCCCCGCGGGCAGAACGGGAGGAGGGGCGCCCCGCAGAGCGGGACGAGATTGCGGCGCTCATGGGGCTCCTCCTTTCCGTCCTTGGGCCTCTAGGCTATACAAGCCCGATGACTGTGTCCTCGGGCTTGTCGGTCAATCCATTCGTTTCAGCGGGTCTTCCCAGGTGGCAAGGCCCTTAGCGCTTCCGCGCCACACGCAGCTTCGCGCTGCGAGCCCGCGGATTCCGCTCAATCTCCCCAGCTTGGGGCAACTGGGGCTTTCGGGTGACGAGGTCGAGTATCGGCTTTTTGCCACAGGCGCACACCGGCAGCTCCGGCGGGCAGGTGCAGCGCTGCGCGAAATGCGCGAACGTGTCCTTCACGATGCGGTCCTCCAGGGAGTGGTAGCTGATCACCACGATCATGCCGCCCGGATTAAGCCAGCGGACCGCCGCGTCCAAACCGCGACGCAGGACGGTCAGCTCCGAGTTGACTTCGATCCGGAGGGCCTGGAACGTGCGCTTGGCGGGATGTCCGCCGGCGCGCCGGGCCGAGGCCGGGATGGCGGCCTTGATGAGGTCGACCAGCTGCCCACTCTCTTCGATGGGAGCCTCCTCGCGGGCCTTCACGATGAAGTCCGCGATGCGGCTCGCCCATTTCTCGTCCGAGTAGGCGCGAATGATCCGAGCGAGATCTGCTGCGTTGTAGGTGTTGACGATCTCTGCTGCGGTAAGGGTTTGTTTGCCCGGATCCATCCGCATGTCGAGCGGGCCGTTCTCCTTGAAGGAGAAGCCGCGTGATTGCGTGTCGATCTGCACTGAGGAGACACCGAGATCGAACAGGATGGCGTCGATGCCCGGAATCTCGCAGGAGCACAGAAGCTCGTCGAGGTCTCCGAAGTTGCCGCGCAGTAAAGCCAGCTCGGGACGATCCGCCGCCGGGATCGATTCCAGTTTCTCGGTGGCGCTTGCGAGGGCCACCTCGTCCTGGTCGATACCGATGAGCAGTCCGTCGCGCCCCAGCTTGCGAGCGGCCTCGAAGGAGTGCCCCGCAAAGCCGAGCGTCGCATCGACGAAGATCGGATGATGGTCCAGATCCAGGTAGTCGATGCACTCGGTCAGAAGAACAGGTATGTGCCGATATTCCCTTGTCATGGTTCTCTCGCCTTACGCTCTCACCTAGGTGAACAGCAGGCCCAGATCGACATCGTCCATCATGGCCTCGTAGCGCTCGGCATCCCAGATCTCGAAGCGCTTGCCGTTGCCCACGAGCACGATGTCCTTGGCGATGCCGCACTTTGCGCGCGTATCGGCCGAGAGCATGATGCGCCCCGCCGAATCCACCTCGACGCTGTCGGCCCGGCTCTTCAACTTGCGGTGAGTGCGCTCCTGCACGCGATCGTTCTCCCGACGCTCGGGGAACGCGCCGTCCATGAGCCGCTCCACCCACTGGTTGAAGTCCGGCGCCTCGAACGCGTAGACGCATTCGTCGGTAGGCTCCAGGGTAACCACGAGATCTTTGGAAAGAACCTTGCGGAACTTCGCGGGAAGGGTGACGCGCCCCTTGCCGTCGACCTTGAGATGAAACTCGCCATTCAAGTCTACCTCGGCGCGAGGCAGCTCGACGGCGGCTTCCATGTCGGCGGCTTGGGGCACCCACGTCCTTTCCCGTGCTGCGTTTTGAGTGGGATTTGAATTCGTGTGTGGTGCGTTACGAAATCCCGCTCGGTCGTTTTCCATGGACTGCATATTACCCCACTATGCCCCACATCGCAACATTTTGCTCCACTTTTGCCGCTATTTTGCCCCACTTGTTACCCGCAAGATATAGAGAGGGATTGCAGGACGTTCTGAAAGAAATCAATATCTTGTATTCGTATTATGGGAAACGAACAATGCACCACTAGATATGCCCAATCGGTGCAAGGACAGTGGGTAACCGAGGGGCAAACCGCTTGCGGCGGTGCTGTGAGCGAGATTTGGAGAGGACGTGCAAACCGCGCCGCCAACGGTTGTCGGGCAGGAATCGCGTTGCAGCTCCGAGCAGCTATCGAGCGGAAAGCCGAACCCCCTGAGACATGCCGCCCCCGAGGTGCCCCAGAGGCCATCGCGCGCGATCGTCCGAAGCTGCTCGGACGCCGTCGTGCGAGGCCGCCGGGGCCATCGCGCGGTCGTCCGAAGATGCCCCCTTTAAACGATACGAACGGGTCCATCGGCAAAAAGTGGCGAGGTTTCCCGAAAAGCAGCCCTTCTGAGGGACTTTTCGGGCGCATTCTGACGGTGCGCCCGGGCGGATCGCAAAAAGGGGGCGCTCGCCGTCCGAAAAGGAGAGCACGCTCCGCTGCCTTTGCCCCTTTTTGCCGATGCAACTGTGCAGATCGTCAAAAAGAGCCGCTATCGGTACAATGGAGGAGTCCGCGAAACGAAAGGCGCGGCGCAGCGGGAGCCGCCTTAAGGAGAGAGCCGTGTTCGAATTCGAGAACGCCCTGGACGAATATATGTCTCACCTGCGCATCGAGCGCGGTGCCTCTCCGCGCACGGCCGAGGCCTACCGGCACGACTTAGAGGGCTACCTCGCCTTCCTCGATAGCCGCGACGTAGACTCCCCCGACAGGGTCACCCGAGAGGTCATCGTCGCCTACGAGGGAAGTCTGGCCGAGGAAGGCCTGGCTGCCACGACGGTGCGACGGCGCATCTCGGCGGTGCGCGGCTACCACAAGTTCCTCGTGCGGGAGGGGCTGGCCGCGGGCAATCCAGCCGAGGCCGTGGACGCCCCTCGAGCGGCCGAGCGGCTGCCCGACGTGCTGTCCATCGAGGAGGTGGGGCGCATGTTGGACGCCTATATCGACGAGCGACCGAGCGGCCTGCGCGACCGCGCCATTCTGGAAGTGCTCTACGGCTGCGGGCTGCGAGCCAGCGAGATCTGCGGGCTCAACCTGGACAACCTGTACCTGGACGACGGCTTCCTCCGGGTGTTCGGCAAAGGGTCCAAGGAGCGCATCGTGCCCATCGCCGGCGCAGCCGAGCGGGCCCTGCGCACCTACCTGGCCGAGGGGCGCCCGACCCTTGCCCGGGGCGCGTCCCTGGGCAACGGAACCGATGCCCAGGCCGCCGTGTTCCTCAACCAGCGGGGCGGTCGCCTCGGGCGCCAGAGCGTGTTCAACCTGGTGCGCAAGGCGGGCCGGGCCATCAACCGCTACGATCTTCACCCCCACACCCTGCGCCACTCCTTCGCCACCCACATGCTGAAGGGAGGAGCCGACCTGCGCGTGCTCCAGGAGATATTGGGCCACGCCGACATGTCCACCTTGCAGGTGTACACCCACCTGGACCGCACCCACCTCCACGAGGAATACGCCCACGCCCATCCCCGCGACAAGATGTAAGGGCTACTCCCCCACGGTCAATTCGCCGGCGAGGGGACGCGTCATGGCCGCGGCCACCTCGGTGGCCGAAAGCCCCTGGCCGAACAGGTGCATGAGCTTGGTGAGGGCCGCCTCGCAGGTCATGTCGCAGCCCGACACGACGCCGGCCTTCGCCAGGGCGTCGCCGGTGGCGTAGCGCTTCTCCTCCACACCGCCCGCGGGGCACTGGGTCACGTTCACTACCACCTTGCCCGCACCCACGGCCTCGGCCACCAGATCAGTGAACCAGGTCTCGGTGGGGGCGTTGCCGGCGCCGAAGGTGCGCAGCACCACGGCCTTGGCGCCGGGAGCCAGAAGCTGGGGCCGCAGGGCCGCCTCGGTGATGCCCGGGTACAGGAAGGCCACGGCCACGGCATCGTCCATGGCGTAGAGAGGTGCCAGGGCCGTGCCCGCCGCCGGCCGGGCCAGCAGCCGCTCGCGGTACACGATATGCAGGTCCATATCGGCCAGGGGCGGGTAGTTGTAGGAGGCGAAGGCGCCGAAGTTCGTGGAGCTCACCTTCATGGCCCGGTTGCCGCGCCACAGATGACGCCCGAAGGAGATGGCCACTTCCTGCACCATGGGCGCTCCGTCCCCGGTGCGGGCCGCGGCGATCTGCAGGGCCGTGATGAGGTTCTCGGTGCCGTCCTCGCGAATCTCGCCGATGGGCAGCTGGCTGCCCGTGAGAATGACCGGCTTGGCCAGGCCGCGCAGCATGAAGGACAAAGCCGAGGCCGTGTAGGCCATGGTGTCGGTGCCGTGGAGCACCACGAAGCCGTCGAAGTCGTCGTAGGCATCGGCGATCATCTTCGCCACCTGGGCCCAATGGGCCGGGTTCATGTTCGACGAGTCGATGGGCGGGTCGATCTCCACGTGGTCGAGCGCGTAGCCGAGCCGCCCGATCTTCGGGACATTCCGCATAAGATGGTCGAAGCTGAAGGGCACCAGTGCCCCGGTGGCCAAATCCTCGGTCATGCCGATGGTGCCGCCGGTGTACACGATGAGAATGCGCGGTTTCACGATCTAGTCCTTTCGCTTGCGGAAGAGGGGCACCCGTGCCACCGAGTCGCGCTTGCGGTGCAGGGTGGCGCGGCGAAACATCTCGGCGCAGAAATCCTTGGCGGCATGGGCCCCGCGGGACACCTTTGGCGTGAGGTCGGCCTCATCGGCGGTCTTCCAATCGAAGTACACCGACAGGTAGCGCAGAAACACCACGGCGAACACGCAGGCCACCGCCGCCAGCACGAGCGGCGCGCCGGCGAAGGCCATGGCCGCGAACACAAGCGCCCCGCCGAAGCCGGCTACTGCATAGAAATTCGATCGCTGGAACACCCCCGGCGTCTCCCCCACCGATATGTCGCGCAGGGCGCCGCCGCCCACGCTGGTGAGCGCGCCCAAGATGACCACCATGACGAAGCCCTCCCCGCAGGCGAAGGCCTTGTTGGCCCCGGCCAAGGCGAACAGGGCCACCGACAGGGCATCGGCAAAGAACAGCAGCTGGCCCGAATGGCGGAACAGCCCGCGGAAGTAGAACACGAACACGGCCAGGCCGATGCAGATGAGGATAACGCTCGGGTGCTCCATGAAGTACACCCCGTCGTCTTGCAGCAAAAGATCGCGGATGATGCCGCCGCCGTAGGCGGTCATGAGCCCGAGCACGATGGTGCCGACGATATCCAGTTTGCGGTCGCAGGCGAACATGGCGCCGGTGATCACGCCCACGGCCACCGAGAAGAAGTCGGCGCCGAAGGGCACGGTCAGGGCCCCGTCCGAGAAGAGCTGCTCCATGATCAGCGGAACGGGCGCCGGCTACTTGTGGTAGTAGCGGTGCTGCTCGTACTTCGGCTCGCAGCACACGTTGATGCCCAAGGTGCGGTAGAGCTTCTCATCAGCCGCCGAGATGATGACCGAGAAGTAGGCGTCGCAGCCGCGCAGCTTGTCCACGTTGTCGATGAGCTCGGCGGCCAGAGGATTGCTCACCGAGGAGATAGACAGCGCGAGCAGGGTCTCGTCGGAGTGCAGACGCGGGTTGTGGCTGCGCAGATGGGCCGTCTTCAGATGGCAGATGGGCTCCAGAACCTCGTCGGAGATGACGTAGAGCTCATCGTCCACCCCCGATACGCCCTTGAGCGCGTTCATGAGCAGCGCCGAGGCGGCACCCAGAAGATTGCCGGTCTTGCCCGTGACCACCCGCCCGTCGGGCAGCACCATGGCGCCGGCCGGACCTCCCGTGGTCTCCTCCTTCAGCAGCGCCGCCGAACGGGCCGGCGACAGGTTCTGGTTGATGCCGGCCTGGTTCATGAGAAGCTCGATCTTCTTCAGGGCCTCCTCGCCGGTGCCGGTGCGCTTGATCTCCTCAGCCGTCTGGAAGTAGCGGCGCACGATCTCGTTGTTGCCCGCATCGCGGCAGGCCTCGTCGTCGGAAATGGCCACGCCGGCCATGTTCACGCCCATGTCCGTGGGCGACTGGTAGGGGCACGCCCCCGCGATGCGCTCCATAGTGGCCCTCAGCACGGGGAAGATCTCCACGTCGCGGTTGTAGTTCACCGTGGTCTCGCCGTAGGCTTCCAAATGGAAGGGGTCGATGATGTTGTCGTCGTCCAGGTCGGCCGTGGCCGCCTCGTAGGCGATGTTCACCGGGTGGGTGAGCGGCAGATTCCAAATGGGGAAGGTCTCGTACTTGGCGTAGCCGGCCGTGACCCCGCGCTTGTGCTCGTGGTAGAGCTGCGAGAGGCAGGTGGCCATCTTGCCCGAGCCGGGGCCCGGGGCCGTCACCACCACAAGTGGCCGCTCGGTCTCGATGTAGTCGTTCTTGCCGAAGCCCTCGTCGGACACGATATGGTCGATATCGTTGGGGTAGCCGGCGATGGGATAATGCAGGTAGCTCGTGATGCCCATGGCCGTCAGCCGCTTGCGGAACAGGTCGGCGTTGGGTTGGTTCGCGTAGCGGGTGATGACGACCGAGCCCACCGCAAATCCCATGGAGCGGAAGATGTCCATGAGGCGCAGCACGTCCTCGTCATAGGTGATGCCCAAGTCGCCCCGCACCTTCGATCGCTCGATGTCGTTGGCGTTGATGGCGATGACGATCTCCGCCTCGTCCTTCATGGACTGGAGCATGGAGATCTTCGTATCGGGCTTGAAGCCGGGCAGCACGCGG
This sequence comes from Adlercreutzia muris, assembly GCF_041223505.1. Taxonomy (NCBI): domain Bacteria; kingdom Bacillati; phylum Actinomycetota; class Coriobacteriia; order Eggerthellales; family Eggerthellaceae; genus Adlercreutzia; species Adlercreutzia muris. The sequence goes on along the minus strand of NZ_JBCLQK010000012.1, from coordinate 24,832 downwards.
GAGGCGTGGTAGTCGTCGAAGAGCTTGCCGCCGAATTCGAGGTAGAGCTTGCCGCCGAACTGGTCGATGCGCTCGCGAATGCGCTCCGCCTGCAGCTCGATGTACTTGTCGTTGTCGAATCCTTCGCGCATAGGGCGACACTCCTTCGCATGAATGGGGCCAAGGCGGCGGGGGCCACGAGCGGGCACCGGCAACCGCCAGCGTCGATGACCGATCCAGTATAGCGCAGGGGCCTGTTTCGCCTCCGTTAAATCATCGCGTTCGCGGCTTTTGCACAGAGCCGCTGCCACAAGAAAAGGCGCCGACCGAAGCCGACGCCCAGAGATGGTGAAGCGAGGGACGCTGGGGCCGCCGGGCCCGCGTCCGCCAAGCGAGGCGCTCAGCAGGTTAGCACTTGCCCAGCTCGCACTTGAGCTCTTCCTCGTCCTTGATGGACAGGGAGGTCTGCAGGATGTCGCCGCCGAAGGGGCGCATGGCCTCGGCGAACTTGTCCTCGGTCATGGAGCTGACTACCATGAACACAGCCGCCTCGTCCTTCTGGGTCAGAAGGTTGCGCACGCGGTCCTGGAAGTCCTCGTCCACACCGCGCTTCACGAAGAAGCCCGTGAGCGCGCCCAGGCCGGCGCCGATGGCGGCGCCCCAGAAGGGGATGAGGAAGATGAGGCCGAAGAGCATGCCCCAGAACAGGCCCCATACGGTGGAGTTGCCAATGGGCTGGCCCGGGGTGACCACGTCGAACTTGTCGTTGTCGCGGCGGGCAACCACGGCCACCGACTGAAGGTTCACGATGAAGTCGTTGCCGAGATTCAGCACCTCCTGGTAGGCCTCCTTGGCCTTCTCCTCGGTGGGGTAGCCCAAAACGAGCAGCGTAGACATAAGCACGTCCTTTCTCTTGAAATCGGGTTGACGCCCAGTCTAAAGATGACCCTCCCGCAAAGAACTGAGCGCGCGCCATCCGTCATCGCCCGATGAACGTCTCGTTGTCGGGGCGTCACACGCCCTCGCCCATGTTTCGGATGCGTTACAGTGCCGGCGCGTTTCATATCGGAAACATTGGCGCTGTAAGCTGGCCAGGCGTTGGGGAGTTGCGCGAACGCGCCGCTCCAAGGCGCATTTTTTATGCCCGGGCGCGAACCTGCGGCGGAAGGAGCGGTTTATGGCCAAGCACATCTTCGTTACCGGCGGCGTTGTCTCGTCGCTCGGCAAGGGCATCACCGCCGCGTCCCTCGGCCAACTGTTGAAGGCGCGCGGCTATAAGGTGACCATGCAGAAGATGGACCCGTACCTGAACGTGGACCCGGGCACCATGAGCCCGTTTCAGCACGGCGAGGTCTTCGTCACCGAGGACGGCCACGAGGGAGATTTGGACCTGGGCCACTACGAGCGATTCATCGACGAGAACCTGTCGCGCGAGAGCAACTTCACCCAAGGCTCCATCTACCAGACGCTCATCGCCCGCGAGCGCCGCGGCGACTTCCTCGGAGGCACCGTGCAGGTCATCCCGCACGTGACCGAGGCCATCAAGGAACGCATCCGCCGCGCGGCCGAGCAGTCCGGGGCCGACATCGTCATATCCGAGATCGGCGGCACCATCGGCGACATCGAGGGGCTGCCCTTCATCGAGGCGGCCCGCCAGTTCAAAAAGGAGATGGGGCCGGGCAACGTGCTGTTCGTCCACGTGACGCTCGTGCCCTACATCGCGGCGGCCCACGAGGTGAAGACCAAGCCCACCCAGCACTCGGTGAAGGAGCTGCGGTCTTTGGGCGTGCAGCCCGACTTCATCGTGTGCCGCAGCGATCACGCCATCGAAGACGGCGTGCGCGAGAAGATCGCCCTGTTCTGCGACGTGGATGCCGACGACGTGCTCGCCTGCCCCGATGCCCCCTCCATCTACGAGGTGCCCCTGAGCCTCTACGAGCAGGGCTTCGACATCTCGACCCTGGCGAAGATGGGCCTGGCGCCCCGCAAGATCAAGCTGGCGCCGTGGCGCGCCTTCCTGAAGGCGAAGGACGCCTGCGCAGGCGAGCTGGACATCGCCGTGGTGGGCAAGTACGTGAGCCTGCCCGACGCCTACCTATCAGTTCACGAGGCCTTGGAGCATGCGGGCATCGCCTGCGGCCGCAAGGTGAACGTGCATCTCGTTGACGGCGAAGAACTTACCGACGCGAACGCCGAGGGAGTGCTCGGGGCCATGGACGGCGTCCTCGTGCCGGGCGGCTTCGGACAGCGGGCCTTCGAGGGCAAGATCGCCGCCGCCCGCTATGCCCGCGAACGCGGCGTGCCCTTCCTCGGTATCTGCCTGGGCCTGCAAGCGGCCGTCTGCGAGTTCGCCCGCAACGTATGCGGCCTTGAGGGCGCCACCTCGGCCGAGTTCGCCGACAGCGCGCCCGAGGGCACGCCTTTTGTCGTCGATCTCATGCCCGAGCAGGAAGATGTGGAGGACAAGGGCGGCACCATGCGCCTGGGGGCCTACCCCTGCAAGGTGGTAAGCGGCACCCGCGCCGAGGCAGCCTATGGCGAGCCGATCATCTACGAGCGCCACCGCCACCGCTACGAGGTGAACAACGCCTATCGCGACCGGCTTACCGAGGCGGGGCTCGTCATCTCGGGACTTTCCCCCGACGATCGTCTCGTGGAAATGGTGGAGGCTCCCGACCATCCCTTCTACGTGGCCAGCCAGGCCCACCCCGAGTTCAAGAGCCGCCCCGGCAAGCCGCACCCCCTCTTCAAGGCATTCGTGGAAGCCGCGAATACACACAAGGAGAACTAACCGAAAAAGCAGCGCGCTCCGGCCGGCCTCGCTTCCGACGGCCTCTGAGCGCCTTCCGGAGAACGCGGCCGTTAAGAAGCGGATTCCACTTCGCCAGCACCGATGCGGGGACAGTACCGACCTGTGGGCATCATTTTCTCCGCTTCTGTTGCCGCGTTCGGAGGAAGAGCAGCGATCAGCGGACGGCGGGAGCGAGGCCGGCCGGAACGCGCGAACAGCCCTAGACCGGCCGCTCGTGGCCCTCTTCGGTGGTGAGGATCACCGGGCCGTCCTCGGTGATGGCCACGGTCTTCTCGAAATGCACCGAGGGACGCCCGTCCCGCGTGCGCACCTCCCAGCCGTCGGCGCCCTGCACGGTGCGTCGCGTGCCCATGTTCACCATGGGCTCGATGGCGAGCACCATGCCGGGCAGGAGCTTCAACCCCGTGCGGCGCCGCCCGAAGTTCGGCACATTGGGGTCCTCGTGCATATCCCGCCCGATGCCGTGGCCCACGTACTCGCGCACCACGCTGAAGCCCGCCGCCTCGGCCATGGACTGCACCGCATGCCCAATGTCCCCCAGGCGCTTCTTGGGGCAGGCGGCGGCCAGGCCTTCCCACATGCACTGCTCGCCCACGGCCAGAAGGCGCGCCACCTCGGGCGCCACCTCCCCCACCGGATAGGTCCAGGCGTTGTCGCCCACCCAGCCGTCCACAATGGCACCGGTGTCGATGGAGATGATATCGCCCTCGCGCAGCTTCACGCGCTTCGAGGGAATCCCGTGCACGATCTGATCGTTCACCGAGGCGCAGATGCTGCCCGGGAACCCGCCGTAGCCCTTGAACGCGGGAATGCCGCCCTCGGCGCGGATGACCCGCTCGGCGATGGCATCCAACTCGGCCGTGGTGATGCCCGGCTCTACCGCCTCGCCCACACGGCGCAGGGCCAGGGCCGATACGCGGCCAACTTCCCTCATGGCCTCGATCTGGACCGGCGATTTCAACTTCACGGCCACGGGCCGCCTCCTCTCGCATAGGCGCGACGGGCACCGGCGCATCGCGCTTCGCCGGCCGTCGCGCCGCAGGTTTCGGGCCATCGCGCCCCTCGCTCCTAGCGCCGCAGCCTCCGGGCGACCTTGCGCACGGCACCGGCAATGAACGAGGCCTCGGGCCAGTTCCAGTGCACCGCCGGCCCGTAGGTCATGGCCAGGGCCGCCACACCGCCGACAACGATATAGGCGAAGGCCTGGCCCACGCTGCCGCTCAGCGGGCCGAAGCCCAACGACAGCCCCACGAGCACCCCGTAGCCCACGGCCGCCCCGGCCCCACCAAGGGCCACGGCCAGCAGCAGCGAGCGCACCACACCCCCCAGGCCCATGGGGCCGTAGTGCCAGCGCAGGTAGATGAAGGCCACCGCGTCGCCAATCACGTAGGACACGATGGTGGAGGCGGCGATGGCCTCCAGGGTGACGGCAAAGCCGGCCTGGTAGGCCGCCGCCGCGCCCATGGTCACGGCCACCTGGGCCGCCACGGCGATGAAGTTGATGACCGAGAACACGCCCATGCGCCGGATGGAGCTGAATATCTTGTTCAGGTAGGCGTTCACCCCGTAGAACGGCAGGGCCACGGCCATAACCGCCAGGTAGCGGGCAATCTGGGCGATAGCGTCCTCAGTGAAGGCGCCGATATGATACAGGGTCACGAGCGGCGTAGCAAACACCATGAGGTACAGGGCCATGGGGACCATGAGGAACAGAATCTGCCGCGTGCCGTCGATGATGCCCGCCACCACCCCCCGCACGTTCCCATCGGCCTGCATCTCCGAAAGCTCCGTGAACAGGGTGGTGGTCACGGGCACCGCCAGAAACGAGTACGGGAACGTGAACCACAGCCGCGCGTAGGCGATGACCGACGGCCCATTGTCGGCGAACACGTAGGAGGCGGCGTTTTGGGCCGACACCGTGGCAAAGGAGCACACGGTCACGAAGATGGCCGGCGCTCCCAGACGCAGCGTGTCCACCAGGGCAGGATCGCGCAGATCGATGCGCGGCCGCAAGCGGATGCCCACCTTCTTGAGAGCGGGAATCTGGAAGGCCATCTGTACGAACACGCCGAGGGGGTTGCCGATGGCGATGGCGAAGTAGGCCAGGTTCTGATCATGGCTCGCAAGCACCGCGTACAAGATGAACGACGCGATGACGATAACGTTGTTGAACACCGGTGCGAAGGAGGACCAGAAGTACTCCCGGTTCGCGTTCAGCAGGCCCGACACGATGGAAGACGCCCCGTAGAACACCACTTGCACGGCGAAGAACTGGAAGAAGAAGGTGGCGAGCGCCATCTCATCCTGGTTCGAGTAGAAGCTCTGGGTGTAGATGACCTGGCCGGCGAAGACGACACAGAGCACCGATACTACCGCGAGCAGAACCACCACAATGGTGAGCAGGTTCGAGGCATACTCGTTGCCCCGCTCCCGGCCAAGCTGCTTTTTCACCGACAGGTACACCGGCAGGAACGCCGTGATGAGCATGCCGCCCATAACCAGCTCGTAGAGCATGTTGGGCAGGTTGTTGGCCACCTGGTAGGAGCTGGACACGAAGGTGGATCCCAGGGCGAAGGCCATGGCCCAGGTGCGGGCGAAGCCGGTGATGCGCGAGGCGATGACGCAGATGGAGATAAGGGCCGCACTGGCTCCCACCGACTCGGCGCGGGCATCGGCATCGGGGACGGCGGTCTCGGCCGCCAGGGCGCCAGGAGCGGCCGCCTCCTCGACGGCCAGCACCTCCTGCTGGCGGATGGCCTGCTCCATCACCGCCGAGGGAATGGTGCGATCGAGCCCGGCATGGGCCCCCACCACGGGAATGAGCCCCGTGGCCCCCGGATCGGTCGGCGGGTTCACAAGCGTCTTGTCGGAGCCGCGATGACGTCCGCGGGCCGGCAGTTCACGGGCCTCTTTCAGCCAACGGGGATTATTGGTGTCGGGCAGGGGCGCCGCGGGGGCAGCGCCCGCCCCGGGCTCGCCATCCCGAACGACGGCTCTCCCCTCCCTCGGCGCGGGCCGCGCCGCACGCTTCGCGCCGCCATCATGGCGCACCCGTGCTCTGGGCGCAGGGGCCTCAGTGGGAGCAGGGGCCGAGCGGGGCTTGATGTGTCGTGCTCGTTGGAGCTTATCTGGCATGAACGCGCCTTAGGGAACCATCGGGTATAATCGACAATCATAGCAAAGTTGGGAAAGTGAAGCCCTATGCAGATACTCGTTGTGCGCAATAACTCCAATCCGCAGGCCGTGGATGCCTCGCTGCTGCTGACCGCCTATCTGGGCGAGCAGGGCGTGCGGGCCCTCGTGGCCGACTCCGCTTCCCTCGGCAACGACCAGGGTCGAGCCGCTATCCGCGCCCAGCTGCCCGAGAGCCTCGATATGGCTATCGTACTCGGCGGCGACGGCACGGTGCTCCACACGGTGCACCTCCTGAACGACCGCCAGGTGCCCATCCTGCCCGTGAACTTCGGCCGCCTGGGCTTCCTCGCCAACGCCGAAGACGGCGGACTCGTGCCGCTTGTGGCCGAGGCCCTGGCCGGAGAACTGGTGGCCGAGCGCCGCAGCCTCCTGGCCGCGCGCGTCGTCTGCGAGGGCGAGGCAGATCCCTACGGCGACGGCGACGACAGTCCCTCCGCGCCGCAGGAAATCAGCGAGGAGGCCTATGCGGCCTCCATCGATCCCGATGCGGTGTCCATCGGCGGCACCATGATGCCACCGGATAAATTCGGCGTGAACCTGCGCGGCATGGCCGGCATCCGTCACTTCATCGCCCTGAACGAGGTGGCTATCACCCGGGGCGCCCTCGGGCGCATCATCGAGCTATCCCTCGATATCTCCGGCACCCACGTTGCCCGCATGCGCGGGGACGGCCTCGTCGTGTCCACGGCCACGGGCTCTACCGCCTACGCCCTCTCGGCCGGAGGCCCCCTCGTCTCGCCCCGCTTCACCGGCATGGTAGCCGTGCCCTTGGCCCCCCATACCCTTCATTCCCGGGCCATCGTCACCGATGCCAGCGACGTCATCGAGGTCACCTTCGATGACACCGAAGACTACCGCGACGCCACCCTGTTCGTCGACGGGGAGATCGTTCCCTTCGAGCGTTCCCTCGAGAAGCTCTACGTGCAGTGCGCCCCCTACCCCGTCACGCTCCTGCGCGCCGGCGGCGCCACCTTCTACGAGCGCGTCTCCCACGACTTCTTCGGCGAATAGGGCTCCCGCTTGGCGCGGCTCTCGACCTCGCAGACCTCGCTTTCGCAACTTTCCGACTCTGAGCGGGCACATAGCCTCGCCCGGCCGATAAATCCGCACGGAAACGATCATCCCGCCGGCCCTAAAGGCCGAAACGCAAAAGAACCCCGCGACCGGAACAGTCGCGGGGTTCCCTTTACTGATAGAGAAGCGTGTCGGCTACTCGGCAGCCTGGGTGTAGGCGCGGGTCACGGAGGAGTCCACGGCAACGCCCGGGGTCATAGTGCCCGAGACGGTGACGGACTTCACGTACTTGCCCTTGGCCGCGGCCGGCTTCATGCGCAGGATCTCGTCGTAGACGGCGCCGTAGTTCTCAGCCAGCTGCTCGGCGGTGAAGGACACCTTGCCGAGGATGACGTGGGCGATGCCGTAACGGTCGGCGCGGTACTCCACGCGGCCGCCCTTCAGCTCGTTGATGGCCTTCGCCACGTCGTTGGTGACGGTGCCGAGCTTCGGGTTCGGCATGAGGCCGCGGGGGCCGAGGATCTTGCCGAGACGGCCAACCTTGCCCATCTGATCCGGGGTAGCCACGGCGGCGTCGAAGTTGAACTCGCCGGCCTGGATCTGCTCCATGAGGATGTCGGTACCCACGATGTCGGCGCCAGCCTCCTCGGCGGCCTGGGCGGCAGCGCCCTCGGCGAACACGGCCACGCGCACGGTCTTGCCAGAGCCGTTGGGCAGGCTCACGGTGCCGCGCAGCTGCTGGTCGGCCTGACGAGTATCGATGCCCAGACGGAAATCGCCGGTCACGGTCTCGTCGAAGTTAGCCGTGGAAATCTCCTTCAGCAGCGCCATGGCCGCCAGCGGGGACACCGGCTCGGCCGGAATCTGCGCCTCAGCGGCAACGTACTTCTTGGACTTCTTGCTCATTGCAATTCCTTTCGTGGTAATGGCGGGCGCTTCCAGCCCTTCCACTGATTCAGCTTGCGCAGTCGCAAGCCCTGTGATTACTAAATACCTGGCAACTACTCAGCGGTCTTGCCCTGAAGCATGGCGGCAACCTTGCGGCTGGGCACGTACTTCTTCTTCATCTCGCGGCCCTCGATGCGCACGCCCATGGAACGGGCGGTGCCAGCCACGATCTCCATGGCGGCCTCGATGGTGTTGGCATTCAGGTCGGGCATCTTGATCTCGGCGATCTCGCGGAGCTGGTCCTCAGTGAGGGTGCCGGCCACCTGAATCTGCGGAATGGCGGCGCCGCTCTTGATGCCGAGCTTCTCCTTGATGAGCACGGCCGCCGGCGGGGTCTTACACACGAAGGTGAAGGACTTGTCCTCGTAGACGGTGATCTCGACGGGGATGATGGTGCCGGCCTGATCCTGCGTCTGGGCGTTGAACGCCTGGCAGAACTGCATGATGTTGACGCCCTGGGCGCCAAGGGCCGGACCAACCGGGGGAGCCGGGTTAGCGGCACCGGCGGGGATTTGCAGCTTTACAAATCCGGTGACTTTCTTGTCAGCCATCTGTGACTACCTTTCAGATGAATCGACTACTACTTCTCTATCACTAAAAACTCGAGGTTCGCGAGAAGCCCCGGTCCACGCGGGCACAGCCCCTCGAGTCAAAGTGCTCGCACAGTTAGATCTTGGCCACCTGGTCAAACGACAGCTCGACGGGGGTTTCGCGGCCGAAGATGGAGACCATGACCTTGACCTTGCCGGCCTCGGGCATAACCTCGGACACCGTGCCGTCGAACTCGGCAAGGGGGCCGTGGGTGACCTTCACCGACTGGCCGACCTCCAGGTTGGAGGAGGTCTTCTTCGGAGCCTCGCGGCTCGTGCGCTTCATGATCTTGTTGTATTCCTCGCGGGTGAGCGCCTGGGGGTTGCCCTGGCTGCCCACGAAGCCGGTGACGCCGGGGGTGTTGCGCACCGCAGCCCAGCTGCGGTCGTCGAGCTCCATGCGCACGAGCACGTAGCCCGGGAACACCTTCTTCTCGCTCTCGACGCGACGGCCGCCCTCTTTGATCTCGGTGACCATCTCGGTGGGAATCTCGATGCCGAAGACATTGTTCTCGAGGCCCATGACCTCGATACGCTGCTCCAGGTTGCTCTTCACCTTGTTCTCGTAACCGGAATAGGTGTGCAGCACATACCACTTCTTAGCCATTGGTTCTAGCTCCTATCCCAGAGAGATGCCAGAGATCAGCACGAGCAACGGCGTGATGATCGCGTTGTCGAGAATCGCCACGAAGATACCGAAGAACAGCAGGGCCACCACGACCACGCCGCTCCAGCGCAGGACGTCGGTGCGGGTCGGCCAGGTGACACGCTTCATCTCAGCCTTCACATCGCGAAGGAACTGGAAGCGCTTCTTCTTCGGCTTCTCCTCGGCCTTCTTTGCGGGCTTGCCGCTATCGGAGGACGCAGAGGCATCGGAGCTCTTCTTGAACAGCCCCTTCTTCTCGGGCACCGCCTCCTCGGCCTTGGCCGGCTGGGGGTTAGCGGCTTCGAGTTCGCGCTCGACCTTGCGCTGCTGGCGGGCAGCGGAAGCCTTTGCCTTCTGTGTCTTTGATTTCTTAGCCATGAGGTTCCTTACGGAAATATCTTTTCTCTAATCGCCAAAAAAGCAGCCTCTAGGCTGCTCACGTAAACAAGCTGGCAGGCCAGGAGGGACTCGAACCCCCAACATGCGGTTTTGGAGACCGCCGCTCTACCAATTGGAGCTACTGGCCTATGCCTGTTTCAGAACCTAACCTCTTATCGGGTTTCCTTGTGCAGGGTGTGCTTGTTGCACCACTTGCAGTACTTCTTGAACTCGATGCGGTCAGGATTGTTCTGCTTGTTCTTCTTGGTCGTGTAGTTACGGCGCTTGCACTCGGTGCAGGCCAGGGTGACCAGAGTACGCATGAATTCTCCTTTTACCTATAAAACCAAAATGCAGGATTGATGATACACATGAAGCGCTGGAAAGAAAGGGGCTGCTCGGCTGAGGAACAGCCCCTTTCGGTGAAGCGATGCGTAAGGACTAGCTTACTTGAAGATCTTGGTCACACGACCGGAGCCAACAGTGCGGCCACCCTCGCGGATAGCGAACTTGAGGCCCTCTTCCATGGCGATGGGGTGAATGAGCTCGCCCTTGATCGTCACGTTATCGCCAGGCATAACCATCTCGGTGCCCTCGGGCAGGTGAGCCACGCCAGTCACGTCGGTGGTGCGGAAGTAGAACTGCGGACGATAGCCATCGAAGAACGGGGTGTGACGGCCGCCCTCTTCCTTGGTCAGGATGTAGACCTGGCCCTCGAACTCGGTGTGCGGGGTCACGCTACCGGGCTTGCAGAGAACCTGGCCGCGCACGATCTCCTCGCGCTTGATGCCGCGGAGCAGGCAGCCGATGTTGTCGCCAGCCTGAGCCTCGTCCAGCAGCTTGCGGAACATCTCGATGCCGGTGCAGACCGTGTTCTGGGTCTCGCGGATACCGACGATCTCCAGCGGGTCGTTCACGTGCAGAACGCCGCGCTCCACACGACCGGTGGCAACGGTGCCACGGCCGGTGATGGTCATGGTGTCCTCGACAGCCATCAGGAACGGCTTGTCGACGTCGCGCTCGGGGGTGGGGATGTAGGAGTCCACAGCGTCCATGAGCTCCCAAACCTTCTCCTGCCACTCCTTGTCGCCCTCGAGGGCCTTCAGAGCGGAGCCACGGATGATCGGGGTGTCGTCGCCCGGGAACTCGTAGGAGTCGAGCAGCTCGCGCACTTCCATCTCAACGAGCTCGATGAGCTCCTCGTCGTCGACCATGTCGCACTTGTTCAGGAAGACCACGATGTAGGGCACGCCCACCTGACGGGCGAGCAGGATGTGCTCGCGAGTCTGGGCCATGGGGCCGTCGGTGGCGGCGATGACCAGGATAGCGCCGTCCATCTGAGCAGCACCGGTGATCATGTTCTTCACGTAGTCGGCGTGACCGGGGCAGTCCACGTGAGCGTAGTGGCGGGTATCGGTCTCGTACTCGATGTGAGCAATGGAGATGGTGATGCCGCGCTCGCGCTCCTCGGGGGCCTTGTCGATCATGTCGAAGGCGGTGAAGTCGGCATTAGCGGTGCCGTGGGAGCCATCATTGTCAGACAGGGTCTTGGAGATGGCAGCGGTGAGCGTCGTCTTGCCATGGTCAACGTGACCGATGGTACCGATGTTAACATGCGGCTTGGAACGCTCGAACTTCTCCTTAGCCATGTTTCATCCTCCTTCAAGGGTGGTGGCGATTCGATTTCAACAAAATAAACGCGCCCGGAGGGCGCGGTAAATCTAATGGTAGCGGTGACTGGATTTGAACCAGTGACGCCACGGGTATGAACCGTGTGCTCTGACCAACTGAGCTACACCGCCAGGTGGAGCCTGCGACCGGACTTGAACCGGTGACCTCTTCGTTACCAACGAAGTGCTCTACCGACTGAGCTACGCAGGCGAAATGGTGGGCGCGCTAGGATTCGAACCTAGGTAGGCATAACCAACGGGTTTACAGCCCGTCCCCTTTAACCACTCGGGCACACGCCCATTTCGGCGCTGAATTCATGTGTACTTTTCAAGCTGCCGCCCGTTTGCACCCGTCGCCGGAACAAGCGAGCGAACGGAATAATACGCTACGGCAACGAACGTGTCAACCACTTACACGCCCCCGGGCGTGTCTCCATCATTCCTCCCCAAAATCCCACGACGCGCCTTCGTCCCTACTATATATAAGCTTGAGGTGGCCATTGGGGCTCGCGAGGCTGCCTTCAGGAGGTTTCCTATTGTGAATCCCTTCTGGAAGGGACGTGAAGATGGCCGTGGCGTGCTATGATACACAAACTAGTTTGCACTGAACGCACCAGATGCTCCCCAGGAGGTCACACTATATGAGTGAGCATACACGCCCTTTTAGCAGACGTGCCTTTGTCGGCGGCGCCGCTGTCTTCGGCATTTCCCTATGCCTGCCGACGCTGACCCCCACTCCGGCTCTCGCCGTCACGGCCGCTGAGAAGCAGGCCGAGGCGAACGCTGCTCTTGAGAAACTCAACGCTATGCAGGAGAAGCTCGATCGGGCCTCCGATGCCTACTTCGACGCCTGCACCGAGCGCGATAACGCTCAGGCCCGCATGGACGAGGCCCAAGGCCGCATCGACACCGCTTCCTCCCGCATCAGCGAGCTGCAGGATCATCTGGGTAATCGCGCCCGGTCCATGTACCGCTCCGGTTCGTCCACGTTCCTCGATCTGCTGCTGGGCGCCACCACGTTCCAGGCCTTCGCCTCGAACTGGGATCTGCTCAACGACATGAACCAGAACGACGCGGACATGGTGGAGGAGACCAAGACGCTGCGAGCCGAGGTGGAGTCCGAGAAGGCCGTCTACACCGAGCAGCGCGATGTCGCCGACCAGAAGGCCAAGGAGGCCGAGGCCGTTCAGGCCGAGGCCGAGGTCCTGGTGGACCAGATGGCCGAGACCTACAACTCGCTGTCCGCCGAGGCCGCCGAGCTGCTGCGCCAGGAGGAGGAGGCCCGCGAGGCCGCCGCTCGCGCTGCCGCCCAGGCTGCCGAGGAAGAGGCCCGGCGCCAGGCCGAGGCCGAGGAGGCTGCCCGTCGCGAGCAGCAGAACTCCAACTCCGGCAACAACGGTGGGGGCGGCAGCGACGACGATGACAACGGCGGCGGTTCTGGTGGTGGAGGCGGTTCCAGCTCCAACAACAACCGCCCGCAGTCCGTCTCCGGCAACACCGTGGTGGATCGCGCCTACGGCGAGCTGGGCAAGCCCTACGCCTGGGGTGCCGTAGGCCCGAACTCCTACGATTGCTCCGGCCTCGTGAGCTACTGCCTCTCTGGCAGCCATACGCGCTTGGGCACTACGGGCACCTTCATGGGCTGGCCCCACGTGTCGAATCCCAAGCCCGGAGACATCTGCGTGAACAGCCACCATTGCGGTGTCTACATCGGCGATGGCCAGATGATCCACGCCCCCCGCTCCGGCGATGTGGTGAAGGTCTCCGGCGTTCACTCCGGTATGGTGTACGTGCGCTACTAGGCACGAGGAAAATGCATCGAAGCAAGAAAGGGCTCCCTGCGGGGAGCCCTTTCTTGTGCAGGAAATGCCCTCGGGAACAGACAGTCACCTCTCTCTCGACGCTACCCCTCCCCAGATAGATTCACGAACCCTCGGTAAGGAGCGTCCTGGCTGCCGTTAGTCGGCCAAGCGTCTGGCCGGTGCCCCCATGACTCGCCTCTATCCCGCAGGAAGCAGGCCCTACCCCAAGCTATCCTCGATCAGGGATAGCAGCTCCTGTTGGGTGTGAATGCCGAGCTTGCGATAGAGATTCTTGCGGTGGGTATTCACCGTGTTGCGGGAAATGAAGAGCGTCTTCTCGATATAACCCACATCGCGCCCGCGCGCCAGCAACATGAATATCTCGGTCTCCCGCTCAGTAAGACCGAAGGCGGCGGCCGCATCGCGGCAGCGGTCATCGAGGGACTCATGGGATAGCTTCAAGAGCCGCGGTGAAAGCAAGAGCAGCACGCGCTCGGGCAAGAGGAACGCGTAAGCGGCCACGAGCACTACCACGGCAACGAACCCCACATAGGGCAGCAGATCAGCGTCTGCCTGGGCTGCCGCATACCATTGCATGAATTTAGCGGCGGCAAATCCGCACGGTAACGCGAGAAACTGAAGACCGAACACGCATCCGATAACACGGTACGGGGCCCGTTTCCTCATAAGCATCACCGCCCAGGCGAGCATCCACATGGTTGCAGTAATAAGCGCGTAGGCCACATAGACGACGGCGTAGGAAAAGAACAGGTGGTGATAGGACAAGGGCAGCGCCACTGATCCCACCACGGCAAAGGCGAACGCCGTGCGGTAGAATAGCTCCATGCGATAGGCCCGCCAGCGCTCCATGAGTCCCAGAATGATACCCATGACGAGAGCCGCCGCGCCCAGCACGCAGACGTAGACAAGCCAGAACAGCCCCTCGTCGAGCGGCTCGCTTGTCATCACCACGTTGCAGGTCCATACAAACTCAATCGTGAGGGCAAAGCAGAACAGCGCGGCAGACAAGCGCGGGACAACGCCGTCGCAGCATTCGGTCCCCTTGCCGCTAGGGGTGCAAGGGGCGATTCTCGGCAAACCCTCCTCGACGCCTCCGTCGTCGAAGCCGCGCAAGCACCCCCATGACAGGAAGGGCAATATGCCGGCCAGGGCAACTTTTACCTCGGGGCCGAAAAGAACCACGGGCACGAAGAGCGCCCATTGAAGGCATAGCGCCGCACAGAGCACAGCGAGGATGTCGCGCATATCGAAGGCGGCGATGACCGACCCCCAGGCCAAGGTGAAGTAGGCGACGAAGCACCCAGCGCCCGCCCCCAGGATCGTCGCCAAGAACCATATATGGGGACCGTTGGAGACGGCGATGGCGCTGAGCAACACGGCGGCTATCGCGCAAACCGCCCCCGCGCTGGCTGCGATAACGGGGAGTCGCCGACGAACACGGGAGACAGCAGCCCTCCCGCCCTGCGAGCCCGCACGCCTGAATGCGGCGACAACGAGCAACAGGGCGGCTGTGACGCAAGCACCCACGAGAAACGGATCGTGTACGACCCCGCCACCGTAGGCGACGCTGTCGCGCAGAAGCCCCTCGAAGCAAATGAGCAGATTAGTCCAGGAGACGAAAGCTGCGAAGCCGAAGAGCAGCCGGCCCTTAGCCCCGCAGAGAGAAACGGAGAGGAAGGGTTCCCGGGTCGATCGGGCATCCGGGGCACCGGCGATCCGTCCGCCGCCCTCCCGCCTTCCGCGCACCCCCGAATCGGAATCCCCTGCGGCACCGTTGTTCCTCTCCTCGGTCACAGCCCGCTCCTCCCTTGCAATTGCGCCCGCCTCATTCCATTAGCATTATAACGTTGGCACCTTCCCTGGCATCGAAAATGACCTGAAGCTCTTATCAGGTAAAACACCGAATTCACCTTCTCGTGGTGAGGCGATTTCCCATCATTTCACCATCCCATCGGTATGGATCGGAGGCTGAGAACGGGGCATAGTCACCGAAAGCCGTCCCAAGGGCGGCTGCCATGGATGCAACGAGAGAACCGAAGGAAAGGGGATGGGGTATGACGAACCATCGCAACGGCGACATCGCCGATGGCCGCGGGCGCATTCCGCTCAGCCGCCGCAACTTCCTAACCGGTGCCGGGGCCATTGCCCTGGGCGCCGCCAGCGCCGGCATGATCGCGGGATGCAGCCCCCAGGAGTCGGCTGCGGCCAGGGGCGCAGCCGACGATCCGGCCATGGCCGCCACGGGCGCAGCAGCGCCCACTGGCAACGAGGGCAAGACCATGGGCGAGGTGCTCGGCGCCGGATGGCTTGGCGAAGAGCCGGAGATAGCCGCCGACGCCATTGTCAGCGTAACCGACGCGGACATCATCGTCTGCGGCGCGGGCCATGCAGGCACCGCTGTGGCCCGACGCGCGAGTGAGCTGGGCAAGAAGGTGGTTGTCGTGGAAATGCAGCCGGAAGAGACCTTCAGTGCCCTGGGCAACGACATCGGCCACCTGAACTCCTCCTGGCAGCTCGACCGTGTAGGCATTCCGAAGTACAGCGTCGTCGACTTCATGAACGAGTACCAGATGTACGCTGCCGGCCGCACCCAGCCCACGCTGCTCTCCCAGTTCGCGAACCGCTCCGGCGAGGCCCTTGACTGGTTCATCGACGGCTATACCGAGCAGGAGAAAGACGAGCTCATTCCCCTCAATTGGCCCGTGGTTGATGGTTACAACTACAAGAAGAATGGCTTCACCTCCTACGTGGGCACCTGCCAGTTCGGGGGTTCCGTGGGCATGACCGATGCTGTCAAGCGCTCCCAGGAGAAGGCGAAGGCCGCCGGAGCTCAGTTCATCTACGGCCAGGCCGCCGTGCGCCTCGTGCACAACGAGGACGGCACCGAAGTAACGGGCGTTATCGCCCAGGATTCCGGCACGGGCGAATACCACCAGTACAACGGCGATGCCGTGGTGCTGGCCTGCGGCGACATCGGGAGCAACTCCGCCATGTACAACGCCATTTGCCGCGAGAACTACGAGCTGGGCGAGTACAAGGACTGCGCTGCCATGTCCGGTCGCGACGGCAGCGGCATTGCCATGGCCATGCGCATCGGCGCCAAGGTAGAAATCGCCACCGGCGGCGACATGGGCAGCCACGCTTTCATCCCCCTGTCCCCTATGGAGGGCATCGAGTGCCTGTGGCTGAACAAGTACGGCGAGCGCTACTGCAACGAGGCCTTCGGCGGCCCTCTCTTGTCCGGCTGCGCCGGTGCTCGCGAGCCGGGCGACCGCGCCTACCTTATCTGGGGCGCCGACTGGAAAGAGGTGTTCCTCAATCAGCTGGCGGGACATCTTGCCCCCAAGGAGTGGGACGAGGAGACCATCGCCAACGTGCAGGCCACCATGGAGGCCGCCGTGGACTCGGGCGCCGAGGGCGACGATACCTCGGGCAAATTCCTGTACTGCGCCGACACCCTGGAGGAGCTGTGCGACTTCATGGGCATGGAAGAGGGCGTGAAGGCCAACGCGCTCGCTGCCGTGGAGGCCTGGAACGCCGCCCATGACAAAGGCGAGGACACCGAGTTCGGCCGCGACCCCGAGACCATGTGGCCCATCAGCCAAGGCCCCTTCTACGGATACCCCTGCGGCAAGCGCGTGGGCGGCGGCTCGCTCGTGGCCACCTCCGGCCTGCTCGTCACCGGTCGCCAGCAGGTGCAGGGCCAGGGCTTCGAGCCCATCAAGGGCCTGTTCGCCTGTGGTAACACCTCGGGCGGCCGTTTCCCCATGGGCTACAACGGCATCATGAACGGCGTGTCCATCGGCATGTGCCTGTGCCTGGGCTACACTTTGGGCGAGTTTCTGGCCACCGAGGACTTCAATCGCTACTGCACCCTGGGTTCTGGAAACGCCGATATCAAGCAGTCCGACAAAGGCATGCAAGGACCTCCTCCGGGCGAAGGCGGCGGAGCCGCTGGAGCCCCAGGCGGCGAGGGCGGGCCTGGCGCCAGCACGGGAGGAGCGCCAGCTTAGGCAGTCCATTCCGATCTGCTCGGGAGCCGGCATCCCCTCCCCTCCCCGCTCGCTGGCTCCCCGAGTTTTACGGCACCGCAAGAGCCTACCTGAAAGGAACTCCCCACACCGGGAGTTCCTTTTTTTACCCGCCGCACGGCTGCCGCTCCCGCCCAAGCTCGCAGAAAGAGCCGATCCCTATTTTCTTACTGCACCTTGTCGTGGAACAGGGAGACGAAGTCGACCACGGCGTCATGGAGGTGGTTCAAGCCCTCCCCGTCTTCCACCCATTGATGGGTGAAGGGGGCCTCGGGCAGAGTGAACTTGCAGCTTTCCAGCTGCTGGTACACCTCATTGGGACCCATAGGCGCCCAACCGTAGCTGCCGAAGGGCAGGCCCACCCGGCCCGCAGGCGCAAGGCCCCGCATGTAGCAGAGAAAGGCCGACACCGTGGGCATCATGGTCTTGTTCAGGGTGGGTGAGCCCACGGCGATGTAGCGGGCAATCAGCACCTCGGCCATGATGTCGGAGATGTGGTTCACCTTCAGATCGAGCAAGCGCGCCGGGATGCCCATCTCCACAAAGGCCTCGGTGATCTCCACGGCCATGGCCTCGGTGCTGTGCCACATGGAGTCGTACACCACGAGCGCATACTCGTCGGGCTCGCCGCTGCTCCACTTCCGGTACATGGCCAAGATCTCGGGCACGTGGCTGCGCCAGATGATGCCGTGGGCCGGCGCGATCATGTCGAAGGTGAGGGAGGCGAGGGCCTTCAGGGCCGCCTCCACGTTCTTCCCATAGGGCATCACGATGTTCGCATAGTACTTCTGGGCCTGAACGAGCACCTCGGGCAGGCCCACCTCGTCGTCGAAGCGCTTCGAGGAGGCGTAGTGCTGGCCGAAGGAGTCGTTGGAGAAGAGGATCTGGTCGTACTCGTCGTAGGTGACCATGGAATCGGGCCAGTGCACCATAGGCGTCTGCACGAAGGTGAGGGTGCGCTTGCCGATGTTCAGCGTGTCGCCGGTCTTCACGCCCAGGAGGTTCAATCCCTCGCCATAATGGGCGGTGAGCCCCGCCACGCCCTTGGGGGCGCCGGTGACGATGGTGGCGTTCGGCGCGATGGCCGCCATCTCGGGCAGGCCGCCGGAGTGGTCCATCTCCACGTGGTTCGACACGATGTAGTCTATCTTGGCCGGATCCACGATGGTGCCGATGCGCTCGATGAGCTCGCCCACGAAGGGGCGCTTGCAGGTGTCGATGAGGGTGATCTTCTCATCGAGGATGAGGTAGGCATTGTAGGTGCTGCCGCGCTCGGTGGTATAGCCGTGGAAGTTGCGCTCGTTCCAATCCACACCGCCCACCCAGAAAACATCCGGCTTGATCTCAACGGCTTTCAGCATGAGCTCCCCTTTGTTCGTCGGTTACCGGCCTATGGTAGCCCAGATATCGCCCGCTGTCCTGCCGCGCGGTCGCTTGTTGGGGAACTGTTTGGAGAGAACGGCGCGAAAAAGGAGCCGCCCGGAGGCGGCTCGATAACGCGCGGTGCGGATACGCTGCTACACATCCAGCTCCATGTAGGTGTCGAAGTCGTCGGTGACCTCCTTGCTGGGCTCGGGCGTGAGCTTGGAGACCACGATGATCACCAGCAGCGCCAGCACGAAGCCGGGCAAAAGCTCGTAGACGGCGAACCACCCGCCCAGAGGCGCGATGAAGTTGTTCCAGATGATGACCGTGGCGGCACCGGTGAGCATGCCGGCGATGGCGCCGGGCAGCGTGGTGCGGCGCCAATACAGCGAACACAACATGAGCGGGCCGAACGAGGCGCCGAAGCCGGCCCAGGCGTAGGACACGATGTTGAAGATGGAGGAGTTCTGATCCATGGCCAAGAAGCACCCGAGCACGAGGATGCAGGTGAGCGTCACGCGGGCCACGATCATGACCTGGCGGTCGGTGGCGTCGCGCTTGATAAGGCCCTTGAAGATGTTCGTGGCCACCGCGCTGCCCGAGATGAGCAGATAGGAGGACGACGAGCTCATGGCCGCCGCGAAGATGCCCGAGACCACCAGGCCGCAGAAGAACGACGGCAAGAGGATCTGGGCCAGCACGATGAACACGCTCTCGGCCGCCGCCTGGGTGGCGAAGGCGTCGGGCAGATACGCGCGGCCGATAAGGCCGATGCACACGGCGGCGCTCATGGACACCACGAGCCAGATCATGGCGATGAGGCGGGACTTCTTGATCTCGTCGGAGTGGCGGATGGACATGAAGCGGATGAGCACCTGGGGCATACCGAAGTAGCCGAGGCCCCAGGCCAGGCCGCTTACGATGGTGATGATGCCGTAGGTGTTGGCGTCGCCGAACTGCGGCAGCCCGTCGATCATGACCTGGGCGCCCCCCTCGTCGAGCACGGGGGTGGCGATCTGGGTAGCCGACAGGAAGCCGGGGATGGACTGGAGGAACGCCACAGTGTTCTCCACACCGCCGGCCGCCGTGACGCTGCCGACGAAGATGGTCACGAGCGCGCAGAACATGAGGGTGCCCTGCACGAGATCGGTGGTGCACACCGAGAGATACCCGCCCATGAAGGTGTACAGAAACACGATGATGGCGCCGATGACCATCATGGCCGCGTAATCCCAGCCGAACAGCGTGGCGAACAGCTTGCCCACGGTCACGAAGCACGAGGCCGTGTAGATGGTGAAGAACAAAAGGATGATGACCGCGGCGATGGTCATGAGGATGTGCTTCTTGTCGTGGAAGCGGTTGCTGAAGAAGTCGGGCACCGTGATGGCGTTACCGGCTTTCTCGGAGTACTTGCGCAGGCGCTTGGCCACGAACTTCCAGTTCAGGTACGTGCCGATAACCAGGCCGATGGCCGTCCACATGGCATCGGACGCACCGGTGAAGTAGGCCACGCCGGGCAGGCCCATGAGCAGCCACCCCGACATGTCCGAGGCCTCGGCCGACAGGGCCGTGAGCCACGGGCCCAGCCCGCGCCCGCCGAGGAAGTACTCCTCACTCGACGAGTTGGAGCGCCGCGCGTAGACGAAGCCGATGACGACCACGACGACGAAGTAGATGAGCATGGCGAAAACTACCCAGAAGTCGCTTTCGATCATATTTCCCCCTTCTGCGAGAACCTTTTCAACACGCTTGGGACTCCCCGGGGGTCGGTTTCGGCAGGGGGCGCCGCGCTCGGGCAGTCCTCGCTTCGGGGAACCGCCCCCTGGACTGTTCTCGTCGCTGCGGAATCTGCGCGCGGACCCCCTGCCGAAACCGACACCGTATGGCCAGCCATTCTTGCGAAGTGCCATATTCCGTGCCGATAACCTTACCGTTGGGATTATACTTTACCGCGATGGAGTGAAGGCCATCATCTTATGCAGACGAGCAGTTTTACGGCGAAAGGACGGAAGATGCCGCGCTACGCAGCCATGACGAAGGCGGAATTGGAGACCGAGCTCGCGGCCGTGCGGGCCCGCTACGACGAGATGGTCGCCCGGGGGCTTTCCCTGAACATGGCCCGCGGCAAGCCGTCGGCGGCGCAGCTGGAGCTGTCGCTACCCCTGTTGGACGCTCTGGACGCAACCGCCGACCTTACCGCCGAGGACGGCACCGACTGCCGCAACTACGGAGTGCTCGACGGCATCCCCGAGGCGAAGCGGCTCATGGCGACGCTGCTGGACGATGAGCCCGAAAATGTCATCGTGCTGGGCAACGCCAGCCTCACGGCCATGTACGACGCCATGGTGCGATACATGCTGTTCGGCACCCAGGGAAACGGGCCCTGGAGCCGGCTGCCCCGAGTGAGGTGGCTGTGCCCCGTGCCGGGCTACGACCGCCACTTCGCCATCTGCGAGGCTCTGGGCATCGAGATGATTCCCGTGCCCATGGACGAGCACGGCCCGGACATGGACGAGGTGGAGCGCCTCGTGGCCGCCGATGCAGCCGTGAAGGGCATCTGGTGCGTGCCGAAGTACTCGAACCCCACGGGCGTCACCTACTCCGATGACGTGGTGCGCCGCCTGGCGGCCATGGACGCCGCCGCGCCTGACTTCCGCATCTTCTGGGACAACGCCTACGCCGTGCACCACTTCTCCGCCGATGCGGCCGAGCAGGATACCGTGCTCGACATCGCCACGGCCTGCCGCGAGGCGGGCAACCCCGACCGCTACCTGAAGTTCGGTTCCACTTCCAAGATCACCTTCCCCGGGGCCGGCGTGGCGGCCGTGGCGGCGAGTCCCGCCAACGTAGCGGAGATCAAGCGCCACATGAGCGCCCAGGCCATCGGCCACGACAAGCTGAACCAGCTGCGCCATGCCCGGTTCCTGGACGAGGGCGCGGGCCTTGCCGCCCACATGGCGCGCCACGGCGAGCTCATGGCGCCGAAGTTCGACCTGGTGTGCCGCCGTCTGGACGAGGAGCTGGGCGAGGCCGGCATTGCCACGTGGACGAACCCCCGGGGCGGTTACTTCGTGAGCTTCGAGGGGCCCGAGGGCACCGCCCGCCGCATCGTGGCCCTGGCGAAGGAGGCCGGCGTGACCATGACCGGCGCGGGCGCCACCTGGCCCTACGGCGACGACCCGGCCGATTCCAACATCCGCATCGCGCCGTCGCTGCCGCCCCTCGAGGAGCTGGACGCCGCCATGGACGTGTTCTGCTGTTGCGTGAAGCTAGCCGCGCTGGAGCGGCTGGTCGCAGCGTAGGCTACCCCTTCGGGTCGGGGCGCCCGGTATTCCGATTCGCTCAGACAGTCCTCGCTTTGCGGGAGTGCCCACCGGGCACTCCCGGTCGCTGCGGAACTCGCTCGGTCGAAACACCGGCCGCCCCGACCCTGCACGCGAGGAATTCGTCGACGACCGTTCCCTTCGTAAGGAAAAGTTTCGCCCTCCTTACGCTTTCTTCAGCATTTGCTATGGGATGCGTAATGAGGGCTTTTTCTATCATCTTTCCTGTACCGAAACCCTCGCCGATGCAGGAGATGAGACCTATGGAGAGAACCGACGCCCCGGACGTGCTACCCGTCATACTCGGGGGCGACATCGGTGCCTACAGCCTGGCGCGGGCTTTCCATGAGGCCTACGGCATCGTGTCCCTCGTGCTGTCCCAGGCCGACTGCCATATGTGCGGCGACTCCTCCATCCTCGTGAACCGGGTGGTACCGCATCTGGAGCGCCGCGAGGTGCTGCTGTCCACCCTGGCCGATGTGGCCGAGTGCTTCGACCACCGCCCCCTGCTGTTGCTCGGCTGCGGCGACTGGTACGTGCGCACCATCGTGGAGATGCGCGCCCAGCTCGAAGACGCCTTCATCATCCCCTACATCGGCGAGGATCTCCTAAACCGCCTCACCGACAAGGAGCGTTTCTACGCCCTGTGCGCCGAAGTCGGCGTGCCCACCCCGCGCACCGTTATCTTCGACGTAGGCGACCCCGATGCCGACCCCGCCGCGCTGAAGCTCCCCTTCCCCTTCCCCGTCGTGGCCAAGCCCGCCTCCTCGGCGGCCTACCACTATGCCGACTTTCCCGGCAAGGAGAAGGTGTTCTTCCCCCGCGACGGCGCCGAACTCGCCCGCGTGCTCGGCGCCGTGCAGAAAAGCCGCTACGACGGATCGTTTCTCATTCAGGAGACCATTCCCGGCGACGACACCCACATGCGCATCTTGACCACCTATTCCGATCAGACGGGAAAAGTGCGCTTCGCCGCCTTCGGCCAGACGCTTCTGGAAGACATGCGGCCCATGGGGGTGGGCAACCCGCTGGCCATTGTGAGCCGGGTGGACGAGACCGTCGTGGCCGAGGCGACGCGGCTTTTGGAGGCCGTGGGCTACACCGGCTTCGCGAACTTTGACATCAAGGTGGATCCGCGCGACGGCAGCCACGTGTTCTTCGAGATCAACACGCGGCTCGGCCGCAGCAACTACTATGTGACGGCCGCTGGCTACAACGTGGCCCGCTGGCTCGTGGACGACCTCGTAGAGGGCCGCGGGCTTCCGGCCGGGCTCACCGTAGCCCGCACCACCGACTCGCTGTACACCGTGGTGCCGAAGGTCATCCTAATGGACTACATCCGAGACGACGACCTTAGGCGCGAGGTGCGCGGCCTGTACGCCTTGGGCCGCGATGCCGGCCCTTTGGACTATGAGGCCGAGCGCAGTCTGCGGCGACGACTCTACCCCCTCGTGTTCGCTGCCCGCCAATGGCGCACCTGCCGGGCGGCCTTGGCCGCCAAACGGGCCCGGGAAATGCGCGGGGAAGTCTCTTTCGGGTGCGGGGTAACCCCGCACCCGGCCCGTGCCCAGCACGGGCCTGCGCCTGATGGGAGCCCCGACTGCGGGCAGGAGGCCTCCGCGCCCTCCGCCGACGGCGCGCCTGCGTCCGCCGCATTCAAGGGGACCGATGACTGCTGGGCGGGAGCGATCCTGTGACCGCCCATTTGGTGGGCGTGCTCGGCGGCGTGGGCCCGGGGGCCACGGCCCACTTCCTGCGACGGCTCGTGGAGCGCACCGACGCCCGCTGCGACCAGGACCACGTGCGCACCCTCGCCTTCAACGACACGGCCATTCCCGATCGCACGGCATTCCTCACCGGCGCGAGCTCTCGCTCCCCGGTGGCGGTGCTTATCGAGGACGGACAGTTGCTGGCCGCCTGCGGATGCGATCTTCTGGCACTGCCCTGCAACACGGCCCATTCGTTCTTCGACGAGGTGCAGAGCGCCCTTTCCGTTCCCCTCATCCACATGGTGCGCGAGACCATGGCAGCAACGGCCGCGATGGGTCTGCGCCGGGTAGGTGTGCTGGCCACAGCCGGCACCGTGCTTTCCGACGTATACGGCTGGGCGGGCGCCGAGGCGGGCGTGGCGGCCCACTACCCCGATCGCGCGGGACAGCGGGCCGTAAGCTCGATCATCTTCGACCAGGTGAAGGCGGGACTGCCCGTTGACCCGACCTCCCTGGACGGGCTGGCCGCTCCCTTTTGCGCCATGGGCTGCGACGGGGTGGTGCTCGGTTGCACCGAGCTATCGCTGGCCTTTAGAGGTCGCGGCGAGGCGGCGGGCTTGCCTGTGATAGACGCCTTGGACATATTGGCCGATCGCATCATCGAGCATGCTGGGCGCCCGTTGAAAAACTCCGAAACCTTGCCACTTCCAAACTAGTTATTTTACCTGCGGTTTCTTCTTGTTTCACCAGGTCATTGGCTTGGCAAGTTTTCCGCGTTTTGCAACACGACCAGGTAGGAGGGACTGCCCATGTGCGGTTTCGTAGGATTCGCCGGCGAGGACGGCACGCTAGATCACGGGGCGACGGTCCGCGCGATGGCCGACGCCATCGCCCATCGCGGCCCCGACGATGCGGGTTACTTTACCGATGGGCGGGCGGCCCTCGGCTTCCGGCGCCTGGCCATCATCGACCTGGAGGGGGCTCGCCAGCCCCTGCGCAACGAGGACGATTCCCTCGTGCTCGTCTTCAACGGCGAGATCTACAACTACCGGGAACTGAGGTCGGCGCTCATCCGGGCCGGGCATCGCTTCTCCACGGACGGCGACGGGGAGGTGGTGCTCCACGGCTTCGAGCAGTGGGGGCCGGCGGTACTCGACCGGCTGCGAGGTATGTTCGCCCTCGCCCTGTACCGACCCGCCGACGGCGAGCTCTTCCTGGCCCGAGACGCCTTCGGCATCAAGCCCCTGTACTATGCGGAAATCGGCCGGCGCATGATCGTGTGCCCAATGTTGGTGTAACGGTCGTTTCCCCTGATGCATGAGGAACGGCCATCGCCTAGAATCTTCAAT